>JBIIUJ010000016.1:0-29522 GCA_044340025.1 Caulobacterales bacterium | reverse complement strand
AGTTCAGCGCGTTCCCCCGCGCGGTTCGGCGGGGCTTCTACACCACTCTTGCGCGTGGCTGAAGCCCGGCCGTCAGCGGGGTGGAAATGCGAGGGGGCTTGGGTCGTCCTCGCGCAGGCGAGGACCTATTGGGGGCGCCTGGTCTTCTGGATCCTCGCTTTCGCGAGGATGACTCGCCGGGGGTGTGGGTCGTCCTCGCGCAGGCGCTCCTACGCCCGCTCGTAATACACCACTTCCCCCTCGCGCCGCCGGGCGGCGACGCCGCGCGCCACCAGCGTGTTGAGGTGGGCGATGCTTTCGCCCGTGGCCATATTGAGCACTTCGGGCCCGATGGGCCGCTTGAACAGCACTGAAAACACGTCGATCGCGCGCTTGGGCTCGCTGAGGCTCTCGGCCAGGCGGGCGAGCGCGCTCTCGTGATTGTCGATCAGGCTGGTCAGGCGCGCATGCAGCCCATGGAACGGCTCATTATGCGCCGGCAACACCAGCACGTCATCGGGCACGGTCTCCAAGAGCATGGCGCATGAGGCGATCCAGTCGCTCAAGGGGTCGGCGTCGGGCTCGGTGGGGAAGACCGAGACATTGGAGGAGATGCGCGGCAGCACCTGATCGCCGGAGATCAGCAGTTTGTCGTCGGGCTGCCAGAGGCAGACATGTTCCGGGCTGTGGCCGGAGCCGACCACCACGCGCCAGTCGCGCCCGCCGATCCGCACGCTCTCGCCATCGCTCAGCCGGCGATAGCCGTCCGGCATCTTGGAGACCGCCTTGCCGAAGCCGCCAAAGCGCACGCGATAGGTGTCGAGGGCGTCTTCGTCCCAGCCGGCGGCGCGGAAGAAGCGCACGCCCTCTTCCGGCGCCTCGCGGCCCGTATCGGCCACCAGCATGCGGCAGGTGATGTATTCCAGCCGGCTCATCCAAAGGCGGCAGTCGAACTTGCGCGCGATCCAGCCGGCAAGCCCGATATGATCGGGGTGCATATGGGTGACGAACACGCGCGTGATGGGAGCCCCGCCCAGCGCGGTCTCGAAGATCGCGCGCCAGTGCTGGCGCGTCTCTTCGGTGGCCACGCCGGTGTCCACCATCGCCCAGCCCTCGCCATCGCGGATCAGCCAGAGATTGATCCATTTCAGCGCGAAGGGCAGGGGCATGCGCACCCAGAGCACGCCATCGGCCACCTGCTTCACCGTGCCCGGCTCCGGCGGCTCGCCGCAGGGATAGCGCAGGCCGTTGATGGTGGGGATTTCAAGTCCATCCATGGCGCGCGGTCCTTGCTCAAACGGAGGCTCTGCGTGCGCGGGCTTGCGCGCCGCGTCAAGCATGGCGCGGCGGCAAGAGCGGGCGCGGCGCCGTCGCTTTCCCGCGTCCGGCCTGCTAGGATGTAACATATGCCCCCCGCATCGCCCCCCTTGCGTTTCTCCAGCCTGCGTGCGGGCGTGGGCGGCCTTCTCGCGCTGGCGGCGCTGGCGGCGGGGCTTGCCTGGGCGCTCGTGCTCTGGGCGATGGCGGCCTCCTGACCCATGGCCGTGCTCGCCGCCTTCGAGGATCTCACGCTCGGCTATGGCCGCAGGCCGGCGGTGCATCACCTGACCGGGGCGGTGGAGGCGGGCGCGCGCCTGGCCCTGGTGGGTCCGAACGGTGCGGGAAAATCCACCCTGCTGAAGGGTCTCGCAGGCGCGCTGAAGCCGCTCTCGGGCGCGATCCGCTTTCCCGGCGGGCGGGCGCCGCGGATCGGCTATCTGCCGCAGCAGGCCGATATCGACCGCCGGTTTCCGATCCGCGCCTTCGATTTCGTCGCCATGGGCCTGTGGCCGCGCCGGGGCGCGCTGTCGGGCTTCAGCCGCGCCGATCTGGCCCGCACGGGCGAGGCGATGGCGGCGGTGGGCCTTGCCGGTTTCGAGGAGCGCTCGATCGCCGAAGTTTCGGGCGGCCAGCTCCAGCGGCTGCTGTTTGCGCGGCTTTTGTTGCAGGACGCGCAGCTTCTCCTGCTCGACGAGCCCTTCACCGCGATCGATGCGGCCACGACCGAGGATCTGCTCGCGATCCTTCAGCGCTGGAGCGCGGAGGGCCGCACCATCCTGTGTGCGCTGCATGATCTCGCCCTGGTGCGCGCGGCCTTCCCCCAGACGCTGCTGCTCGCGCGGGCGCCGGTGGCCTGGGGCCTCACGGGGGAGACGCTCTCGCCCGACAATCTCGCCAAGGCGCGCCTGATGGGTGAAGCCTGGGTGCGCGAGGCGGAGGTCTGCATGCAGGCGGCGGTCGCGCCATGACGCTGGATGCGCTGGTGATCGCGCCGTTTGCAGACTTCGGCTTCATGCGCCGCGCGCTCGCGGGCGGGCTGGCCCTCACGCTGGGAGCCGCGCCGCTGGGCGTGTTTCTGGTGCTGCGGCGGATGAGCCTGGTGGGCGACACCATGGCCCACGCCATCCTGCCCGGCGCGGTGATCGGCTATCTGGTCGCGGGGTTTTCGGCCGCCGCGATGATGGCCGGCGCCTTCGCAGCCGCGCTTGTAGTCTTTCTGGCGGCGGGGGCGTTCGCGCGCTTTCGCCTGCTGCCGGAGGATGCGGGCTTTGCGGTGTTCTATCTGCTCGCGCTGGCCGCCGGCGTGACGCTCGCCAGCCGCACGGGCGGCGCGCTGGATCTGGAACGGCTGCTGTTTGGCGCGGTGCTCGCGCTGGATGACGCCGCGCTGATGATGGCGGCAAGCGCAGCCAGCCTCAGCGCCCTGGGGCTGGCGGTCGCGTATCGCGCGCTGGTGATGGAATGCGTCGATCCGGGCTTTCTGCGCGCTGTGGGCGGGCCGGGGGCGGCGGCGCATCTCGGGTTTCTCGCCCTCGTCGCCATCGTGCTGGTGGCCGGCTTCAACGCGGTGGGGGCGCTGACGGCGGTGGGGCTGATGATCCTGCCGGCGATTGCGGCGCGGTTCTGGGCGGGCTCGATCGGGGCGATGGTGCTGGCCGCGATCGTCGCCGGGGGGCTGGGCGTCTTTCTGGGGCTGATCGTCTCCTATCACGCCGATCTGCCGACCGGGCCGGCGATGGTTCTGGCGCTGGGCGGGCTTGTGCTTGTCAGCGCGCTGTTTGGCCCGCGCGACGGGCTGGTGGGCCGGCTTGTGCGCCAGCCGCATCTGGAGGGTTAGGGCATGGACAGACGCACGCTGATCGCCGGGCTTTCGGCCGCCGCGCTTTGTGCGCCAGCCGCAGCGGCCGCCCAGACGCGCGCGCCGCTGCGCGTGGTGGCGAGCTTTTCCGTGCTCGCCGACGTGGTGCGCGTGATCGCAGGGCGGCGCGCGGCGGTGACGATGCTGGTGGGCCTGAACCAGGACGCCCATCACTACACGCCCAAACCGGGCGATGCGCGCGCTCTCTCAGAGGCCCAGCTTCTGATCGAGAACGGCCTTGGCTTCGAGCGCTGGCTCGACCCTCTGGCCGCGGCAAGCGGGTTTCAGGGCCGGCGCATCGCTGCGAGCGAGGGCGTGACCCCCATCCTCGTGCGCGAGACCATCCCCGATCCGCACGTCTGGCAAAGCTTTGAAAATGCAAAGATCTACGCCCGCAACGTCGAGCGGGCTCTGGCCGCTCTTGCGCCCGCCGATCGGGCGGCGTTTGCGCGCAACCGCGCCGCCTTCGACGCAGAGGTCGACGCCGTGGCCGCCGAGGCCCGCGCCGCCATGCCGGCCAACGGCGCCCCGCGCGGCCTCTTCCTCGTGCCGCACAATTCCTTCCGCTATATGGGACGCGAGCTGGGCCTGAGCTTCCGCGGCCTGCGCGCGCTCAACACCGGCGGTCAGCCGAGTGCGAAGGAAGTCGCCCAGCTGATCGCAGATATCCGGGCGGCCGGCGGCGCTGCGGCTTTTGTGGAAAACATCACTGACCCGCGCCTGATCCAACAGATCGCGGCCGAGAGCGGCGCCCATGTCGGCGCCAAGCTCTATTCCGATGCGCTCTCGACGCCGGCCGAGCCTGCAGCCACCTATGTGGCGATGCTGCGCCACAATGCGCTGTCCATTGCGGCCGCCGCGCGCGTGATCTCCCAGGCTCAGACCGCTGGCTGATCCAAGTCCTCAGGCCTGGCGCGCTTGCCGGCGGGTCTCGCGCCGCAGACGCTGAGCGATCAGGCCGAAGCCGAGGATCATCATCATCCAGGTCGCGGGTTCCGGGATCAGCGCCCCGCCGCCGCCGCCGGTACCACCGCCGCCGCCCGTGCCGCCGCCGCCGCCGCCGCCGGTACCACCTGTGCCGCCGCCGCCGCCAACGCCACCGGTGCCACCACCGCCGCCGGTACCACCGCCGCCAACGCCACCCGTGCCACCCGTGCCGCCGGTCCCACCAGTGCCGCCGGTGCCGCCGGTGCCGCCGGAACCACCTGTTCCGCCCGTGCCGCCGCCAGTGCCGCCCGAGCCGCCGCCGCCAGTGCCGCCTGATCCACCGCCGCCATCAGGCGGGTCAACGCCGCCGCCAATCCCGATGCCGCCGCCGCCTGTGCCGCCGCCTGTGCCGCCGCCGGTTCCGCCGCCGGTTCCGCCCGTCCCGCCGGTTCCGCCGCCGCCCATGCCGCCGCCGCCCGTGCCGCCGCCGCCAGCGCCGCCGCCGAGGTCATCGTCCGGGTCGACGCCGCCGCCGATCCCGACGAGGCCGCCGCCGGTGCCGGCGCCGCTGGAGGCAGGGGTGAAGGCCCAGGGCCCGACGCCCTGGATCAGGGGACTATCGTCCCAGCCGCCGCTGCGATCGACCGGCGTATCGGTGAGCGCGATCGCGAAGCCTTCCCCGCCGATCTCGAAGAAGGCGCCTGCCGGCGCGTTCAGCGCGACCTCGCGGGCCCGCAGCGCTTCGGGATCGTCCGCCGGGCTGGGAGCGCCGCGTGCGGGCCTTGCGGCTGCAGGACGGCGTGCCTGCGGATCGGCCCCGCCAGGCGCGCCAGCCAGTCGCCAACGATCGACATCGGTGGCGGCATAGGCGCGCGCCGGCCCGATCCGCAGCCCGATGGCCCCGCGTTCAAGCTCGGCCCAGCGGCTGTTTTCCGGCCAGCGGCAAGCGTTGGCCACAAGAACCTCGCCCTCTTCCTCCTTGCGGGAATAGAGGTCTGCGTCGCCGACGCTGGTCGCACACAGCACAAGGGCTGCAAAGAGGCGCTTCTGCACTAATTCCCCCCAGAGGCGTTGTCAGAGCAAAAGCCGTGCCGCCTGTTCATGGGTTCTTAACTATCGCAGACAGTGCTTAGCACTTTGGCAACCAGTTTTCGAGTGTCTCCGGCGCCACACTCGGCCAGAGACTGGTCTGGCGCACACGGCTCAATTGATCGATGGCCGGTCGAACGGGCTGTCGAGGGAAAAGGGCGGGATCTCGGCCTCGAAGCGGGCGCCGGCCTCGGTCACCATCGTATAGGTTCCCTGCATCATGCCGGAGGCGACCTCCAGCGGGCAGCCGCTGGTGTAGGTGAAGGCCTCGCCCGGCGGCAGGATCGGCTGCTCGCCCACCACGCCGGGGCCGCGCACCTCCTGCGTCCGGCCGCGATTGTCGGTGATGCGCCAGAAGCGCGCCACGAGCTGGACGGTGATGTCGCTCGTATTCTCGACTTCCACGGTATAGGACCAGAAGAAGCGCCCCGCAGCCGGATCGCTCTCCGCGGCGAGAAAGCGCGGCGTCACGCGCACGATCACGCCCCGGGTCTCGGCCTCAAAGGCGTAGATCGCGGTCATGGCGCTGCATCCAGTGCGGCGAGCACGTCCTCCAGAAGGTCTTCGGCGTCCTCCAGCCCGACCGACAGGCGCACCATCCCATCGGTGATGCCTGACGCCGCGCGCCCTTCGGCCCCGATCGACCGGTGGGTGGTGGTGGCGACATGGGTGGCGAGGCTCTTGGCGTCGCCGAGATTGTTGGAGATGTCGAACACCTCCAGAGCGCCGAGGAAAGCAAAGGCCGCCTCCTGACCGCCTTTCAGGTCGAGGCAGATCAGCGTGCCGCCGGCCGCCATCTGGGCCTGCGCGATGGCGCGCTGGGGATGGCTGGCCAGACCCGGATACATGGTGCGCGCCACCTTGGCGTGACCGTCCAGCGCTTCGGCCAGCCGCTGCGCGCTCGCCGCCATCGCGCGCACGCGCAGATCCAGCGTCTCGAGCCCCTTGAGCACCACCCAGGCGTTGAACGGGGAGAGGGCAGGCCCGGTGTGACGCAGATAGTCGTCGAGGTGGTCCTTGGCGAACGCCTCGTCGCACAAGACCGCGCCGCCCAGCGTGCGGCCCTGCCCATCCATGTGCTTGGTGGTGGAATAGACGACCACGTCTGCGCCCAGCGGCATCGGCTTTTGCAGGATGGGCGAGGCGAAGATGTTGTCCACGATCAGGCGGGCGCCGGCCGATCGGGCGAGCGCGGAGAGCGCGGCAAGGTCCACCACCTCCAGCGTCGGGTTTGCGGGCGTTTCGACAAAGAAAGTCCTGGTGGTGGGGCGCACGGCGGCTTGCCATGCCGCCATATCCGGCGCGTCCACCAATGTGCACTCCACCCCGAAGCGCGGCAGGAACGTCTCCAGCACCCAGCGGCAGGAGCCGAACAGCTGCTTGCCCGCCACGACGTGATCGCCCGCGCGCAGCGGCGCCATCAGCGCGGCAGTGACGGCGGCCATGCCCGAAGCGGTCAGCCGCGCGGTCTGCGCCCCCTCCAGCGCGGCCAGCCGCTCTTCCAGCATCCGGTTGGTCGGGTTGGCGTAGCGGCCGTAGAGATAGCCCGGCGCTGTGCCGGCGAAGCGCGCGTCGGCTTCTTCCGCGCTGTCATAGACGAAGCCTGAGGTGAGATAGAGCGCCTCGCTCGTCTCCTTGTGGGGCGAACGCACCGTTGCGCCGCGCACCAGAAGCGTCGCCTGCCGCCAGTCTTTCCGGTTGCGCCCCATCGTCTCCTGCTCCGCAGCCCGGCCCGGGGGGTAGGCGCCGGGCGGGCGGGCGTCAAGCAGAAGGGCGCGTCTGGCGAAGAGGCTTGCAAAAAGGGCTTAACGCCGGCGCGAACCGGCCTAGAGTGAGGACAGCTCATGTTGATCCTCCACCACTGGCCCCTCGATCCGTTCTCCCGCCAGCTGCGCCTCGCGCTTGGGGAGAAGCGGGCGGCCTTCCATGCCGAGCCGGTCAATGTGTTCGCCCCGCCGGACAGCTTTCTGGCGCTGGCCCCGGATGGTCGCCCGCCCGTGCTCGTCGATCAGGCCGGCGGCGGGGAGATCGCCATCGCCGATCATCGCGCCGCGCTCGAATATCTGGAGGATGTGGCCCCATCCCCGCCGCTTCTGCCCGGCGGGCCGGCGGAGCGCGCGCAAGTCCGCGCGCTCGCCAACCGGATCGACCATCGCTTCGATGTGGAAGTGAACGCCTATATCCTGACCGAGAAGCTGGAAAAGCGCCTGGCCCGCACCGGCGCGCCCGATGTTTCGATGGTCCGCCGTGGGGCGGAGAACCTGCGCGCCGTGCTCGGCTGGCTGCAGGAGCTTGCGCTCGGCCACGCCTATCTCGCAGGCGACCGGTTCAGCCTCGCCGATGTGGCGGCGGCCAGCCACCTCTCGGTGCTGGATTTCTGCGACTGCGTGCCCTGGGACCACGTGCCCGCCGTGAAGGACTGGTATGCGCGGGTGAAGTCGCGGCCTGCGTTTCGCCCGTTGCTTGGCGACGCCGCGCCCGGCATGGTTGCTCCGCCGCACTATGCCGACCTCGACTTCTAGGCGTCTGGCGGCGCGAGCCGCATGACAGACGCCCCACCCAAGACCCCCAAGGCCATGAGCTGGGATCGGCTTCTGACCGATCTCGGCCCCAGCCTCGTGTTCTTCATCACCTACCAGGTGGTGAACCGGTCCGATCCCGACAATGCAATTTTCATCGCCACGGCGGCCTTCGTGCCGTTTGCGATTGCAGCCTTCGCCTATGGCTGGATCAAGGAGCGCCGGATTGCGCCGATCCCGGCGATCACCACGGTGATCGTGCTGGTGTTTGCCGGGCTCGCGCTCTGGCTGAAGGACGACATCTTCATCAAGATGCGGCCCACGATCGTTTATGTGCTGTTCGGCTCGGTTCTGCTCGTCTCGGTCGCGGCACGGCGCAACATCCTGAAGACCGTGCTGGAAGGCGCCATCGATCTGCCCGAAGCCGTCTGGCACCAGCTCGCGCTGCGCGCAGGGCTTTTTTATCTCGTGCTCGCGGTGATCAACGAGGCGGTGTGGCGCACCCAGCCGGAGCCGACCTGGGTGATGTACAACAGTTTCGGGGACGTGGCGCTCAGCCTGCTGTTCTGGGTGGCGCAGGCGCCGCTGCTGATGAAGCATCTGCCCAAGGAATGAGGGAGCGCGCGCTTCCCGATCCGGCCGCGACCGACGCGCTCGGCGCCGCGCTCGCCAGCCGGCTGCGGGCAGGCGACGTGGTGTGCCTGCGCGGGCCGCTGGGGGCGGGCAAGACCAGCCTTGCGCGCGGTCTCATCGCTGCGCTCGGCGGCGGGCAGGACGCGCCCAGCCCAACCTTCACGCTGGTTCAGACCTACGAGACCGATCCCCCGCTGTGGCATTTCGATCTCTACCGCCTCACCGATCCCGAGGAGATCTGGGAGCTGGGCTGGGAGGAGGCGCGCGAGGAGGCCGCCTGCCTGATCGAATGGCCGGAGCGGCTGGGCCGCCATCTTCCAGCCGATCGGCTGGAGATTGCGCTCTCGTTTGACGGGGACGGGCGCAGCGCGGCCCTTGAACCGTGCAGCGAAACTTGGCTCAACCGCATCCATGACCTCTGAGCGCTCCGCCGAGATCGACGCGTTTCTGTCCGCTTCCGGCTGGTCTGGCGCGCGCCGTTCGCCGCTGCCGGGCGACGCCTCCACCCGCCGCTATGAGCGGATCAGCCTTGGCGACCGCCAAGCGATGCTGATGGATGCGCCCCGCGGCAACGAGGACGCCCCCTGTCCGCCCGGCGCCAGCGAGGCCGAGCGGCTGGCCCTTGGCTGGAACGCCACGTCGCGGCTGGCCGCCTCGCGGGTGGAGGCGTTTGCGGCGGTGGGCGCGCATCTGCGCGGGCTCGGCTTCTCCGCGCCGGAGGTTCTGGCCGTCGACCCGGCGCGCGGTCTCGCGATCGTGGAGGATCTGGGCGAGCTTCTGTTCGCCCGCGCCATCCCCGAGGGCGCCAATGAGATCGTGCTCTATGAGGCCGCCGCCCTGCTGCTCGCCCGGCTGCATGCCGCGCCGATGCCCGATCGCCTGCCCGGTCCGGACGGGGACTGGCCGCTCCTGCCGTTCGACGGGCTGGCGCTGAGCGCCAATGCGGACCTGTTCGTGGACTGGCTGCCCCGGCTGGAGCCGTCGGCGGCGATCTCCGGGGCCGATCGCGCCCGGTGGGATCAGGTGCGTGCGGGCCTGGTGGCGGAAGCGCTGAGCTTCCCGCGCACCTTCACGCTGCGCGACTATCACGCCGAGAACCTGCTCTGGCTGCCGGGCCGCAAGGGCGTGGCGCGGGTGGGCCTGCTGGACTTCCAGGATGCGGTGCAGGGCTTCCGCGCCTGGGATTTCGCCATGCTGCTGCAAGATGCCCGGCGCGACGTGAGCCCCCGGGCGAGCGAGGCCGCCATCATCGCCTATCTGGACGCCATGGGCGCCAGCGAAGCGGCGTTCCGGCGCGAGTTCGCGGTTCTGGGCGCGATCAATGCGATGCGCATCCTTGGCATCTTCTCCCGCCTGATCGCGCGTGACGGCAAGACCCGCTATCGCCAGTTCATGGCGCGCGAATGGGGGCATCTGGCCGCCAGCCTCGCCCATCCCGCCACGTCCGAGCTTGCCGCCTTCCTGCGCGAGACGGGCGCCGCGCCGGAGCGGTTCGCCGCATGAGCGCGCCGATCCCCGTCGCCATGGTTCTGGCCGCGGGGCTCGGCACCCGGATGCGCCCGCTGACCGATGATCGGCCCAAGGCGCTGGTGGCGGTGGGCGGCCGCGCGCTGATCGATCATGTTCTCGACCGGCTGGTGCAGGCCGGCGTGCGCCGGGCCGTGGTGAATGTGCACGCCTTCGCAGACCGGCTGGAGGCGCATCTCCAGTCCCGGCGCGACATCGAGATCGCCATTTCCGACGAGCGCGACCTGCTTCTGGAAACCGGCGGCGGGGTGCGCAAGGCGCTGCCGCTGCTGGGGCCTGATCCGTTTCTGGTCTGCAATATCGACAGCGTCTGGGAGGAGCCGGCGGGATCGGCCATCGCGCGGCTCGTGGCCGGCTATGACCGGGGGCGGATGGGCGCCCGGCTGATGCTGGCGGCGCGCGCGCAGTGCCTGGGCTTTGGCGGCGCCGGAGACTTCTTCCTGGCCGCAGACGGCGCCCTCGCCCGGCGCGGCGCGGCGCAGAGCGCGCCCTGGGCCTATATGGGCGTGCATGTCTGCGACCCCGACACCATCGCCGGCGAACCGATCGAGCCCTTCTCGCTCAATCGGGTCTGGAGCCGCCTGATCGAGCAGGGGCGGCTGCACGGCGCGCCGCTGGGCGGGTTCTGGATGCATGTGGGCGATCCGCGTGCGCGCGCGCAAGCCGAGGCGCGCCTGTCGGCCGGGCAGGCATGAGCCGCCGCGCCGACCCGTTCGCGGGACCGGGCCCGCGGGTCTTTTCCATCCCCGCCGGGGCGGCGTTCCTGCCCTGTCTGGCCCAGACCCTGATCGATACGCTCGACCGGCCCGACGATCCGTTCGCGCTGGCCGACGCGATCGTGCTTCTGCCCACGCGCCGGGCCGGGCGGGCGCTGGCGGACGCCTTTCTCGCGCTGCGGGGGGAGGGCGCGGCCCTGCTGCCGCGCATCCGCGCGCTGGGCGATCTGGAACCCGACGATGCGGGCCTGGCGGATCTGGAAGCAAGCGACATTCCGCCCGCCGCCTCCAGCCTCCAGCGGCGGTTCGAGCTGGCCCGCCTCGTGCGCGCCCGGATGCAGGCCCAGGGCGCGCCCGATGACGCGTCCGGCGCGCTTGCCGCCGCCGATGCGCTGGCGAGCCTGCTTGACAGCGCGGCTCTGGCTGAAGAGCCGGTCGACTGGAGCCGGCTGCCGGGGCTGGTGGCCGATGCCGATCTCGCCGCGCATTGGCAGGCTTCTGCGAAGTTTCTGGAGATCGTGGCGCAGGCCTGGCCGGAACGGCTGGCCGAACTGGGCCTGATCGATCCCGGCGAGCGCCGCCGTCAGGTGCTGTTGAGGCTGGCGCAGCGCTGGGGCGAAGCGCCGCCGCAGGGGCCGGTCGTGGTGGCGGGCTCGACCGGCAGCGTGGCGGCGACGCGGGCCTTGATGGCGGCGGCCGCGCATCTGCCGAAAGGCTGTGTCGTTCTGCCGGGGCTTGACGCCGCGCTGGCGGCGGACGCGCGCTTCGCCGCCTGCCTCAGCGACCCCCAGCATCCCCAGCATGGCCTTGCCCGCACGCTTCAGGCGCTGGGGCTCAGCCCCGCTGCGGTGCGGCTCTGGCCCGGCGCGCCGGCAGCTGCGGGCACGCGGGCGGCGCTGATCCATGAGGCGCTGGCCGCCCCCGAACAGACCGGCGACTGGCGCGCCGCGCTCGACGCCGATCCTGAGGCCCCTGCCCGCGTGGCCGAAGGTCTCGCCGGCCTCAGCCTGATCGAGACCGCGACCGAAGAGGAAGAGGCCGAGGTGATCGCGCTGGCCCTGCGCGAAGCGCTGGAGACGCCGGGCCAGACCGCCGCGCTTGTCACCCCGTCTGCCCCGCTGGCGCGGCGGGTGGCCGCCAAGCTCGCGCGATGGGACGTGCGCGTGGATGTCTCGGCAGGCCGGCCGCTGATCGAGTCGGCGCAGGGCGCGCTCCTGAAGGCGCTGCTGGCCTGGGGGCAGGCCCCGCACGACCCGATCGCCCTGCTGGCGCTGCTGAAGCAACCGCTCGTGACGCTTGGCCAGGTCCGCGCCTCGATCAGCGCTGCAACCGCCGGGCTGGAACGGGCGGCGCTGCGCGGGGTCCGGCTCTGGGACGATTGGGCGGGTCTGCGCGCCCGGCTCGCCGACCGTCAGGCCGAGACTGTGGCTGCCGGCCGGCCGCCCGGCGATCTTGAGGCCGCCGCAGCGCTGCTGGCGGGGCTGGAGCCGGCGCGTGCCGCCTTCGACACCCTCGGCCCGCAGGCCTGCCTCGCCCAGCGGGCCGACGCGCTGGCGCAGGCGGGCGAAGCGGTCTGTGATGCGCAGGCGCTCTGGGGCGGGGAAGCGGGAGAGGCCGCACAGCGTCTGATCCGGGATCTGATCCAGGGTGGCGCGGCGCTGGGACCGGTCTCGGCCGAGGCCGCCGCCAGCGTGATTGCGGCTGAACTCGCCGCCCGCGTGGTGCGCCCGCGCGGCGCCCATCCCCGGCTTTCGGTGTGGGGGCCGCTGGAGGCGCGTCTTCAGAGCCCGGACCTGCTGGTGCTTGGCGGCCTGAACGAAGGCGTCTGGCCCGCCGCGCCGCCGCCGGATCCTTTCCTCTCGGCAGGTCTGCGAGACCGGCTTGGCCTGCCCAGCGCACAGGCGCGCATGGGGCTTCAGGCGCACGACTTCGCCCAGGCGGCGGCCGGCGGCCGGGTTATCCTGACGCGGGCCGAGCGGCGCGGCGACGCCCCGTCCGCGCCGTCGCGCTGGATCTGGCGGCTCTCGACGCTGGTCCGTGGGGCGATGGGGGCGAGCGCGGCGGAGGCCGCCCTGCGCCCGCCGGAAAGCCAGCGGCTGCTGGCGCTGGCCCGCGCGGCGCCGGCCCCGATCCCGTCCGCACCGAAGCCGGAGCCGCGCCCCCCGCTGGAGCGCCGCCCGCCCAGCCTGTCAGCGACCGACGTGGAGCGGCTGGTGCGCGACCCCTATGCGATCTACGCGCGCAAGGTGCTGGGCCTGCGCGTGCTTGATCCCGCAGACGAACCCGCCGGGCCAAGGCATCGCGGGCTTGCGATCCATGCCGCGCTGCAGGCCTATGCCGAGGATACCGCGCTGCGCCCGGCCAATGATCCTCTGGCGCTGTTGCTGGAGCGGCTGGACCAGGCCCTACGCGACAGCGGCTTTCCGGCCCCGGCGGCGGCGGCCGAGCGCGCCCGCCTGACCCCGGCGATGCGCCGCTGCATCGATTTCTTCGAGGCCCAGAAGGCCGCTGGCTTCACCGCCTACCCCGAGGTGACGGGCCAGCTGGACGTGAAGGGCGCCGCAGCGGCCTGGACCATCACCTCGCGCGCCGACCGCATCGATATCAGCGCGGCCGCCGCCGAATTCACCGACTTCAAGACCGGCGATCCGCCAAGCTTGAAGGCGATGCAGGCCGGCTTTGCCCTGCAGCTCCAGATCGCGGCGATGACGCTGGCGGCGTCGGGCTTTCCCGGCCTGCCGGTCCGGCCCGAGAGCGCAGCGGCTGGCCGCTATGCCCGCGTGGCGCGCACCAAACTCTCCTTTGCGCCGGTGGAGGGGGATTTTCCCCAGCATGTCGAAACCGCCCGGCGCCACATTGCGGAAATGATCGACCATTACGCGGATCCCCGGACCGCTTATCCTCCCGTGGCGGCCACGAGGTTCAGCACGGATCCAAGCGATTATGATCTTCTGTCACGGCGCGCCGAATGGGCCGATGTGGATGCAGACAACGACGCCGATGCGGAGTGACCGCTCATGACCGCCCCCCTTCTTGCCCGCATCGACCTTGCCGCCGAGCCTGTGCTGGAGCCGATCGCGCCGGAGAAAGTGGTGTCGGGCGCTCCGCTGGCCGGCGCGGTTCCCGCGCTGGAGCAGGAGGCGGCCGGCTTCTACACCGGGCTCTGGGCGTCCACCGCCGGGGCGTGGCGCGTCGCCTATACCGAGGATGAGGTCTGCGTTCTGCTGTCTGGCGCCGTGCGGCTGACGGCCGCGGACGGCGCCGTCCAGACCTTCCAGGCCGGCGACGCCTTCACCATTGCGCGCGGGTTTTCAGGGGTCTGGGAAAGCCTTACGCCCGTGCGCAAGCTCTACGCCATCGCGGTGCTGGGCTAGGGCCGCGCATCCGCACAGTGGCTCACGGCCCGCTGACACTCGTTTTCCGGGCGCTACACACTATTTGCGAGGGTGGGCCTGATTTGGGCCGGAGCTTGATCGCAATGGGGAGCCGTGGATTGAACGTTCTGGGCGGATTGCTGGAAACCTGTTCGACCGAGCCGCTGACCGGCTTTTTTCGCAACGGTTGCTGCGAGACCGGGCCGGAGGACGCTGGACGCCACACGATTTGCGCGCGGATGACACGGGAATTCCTGCGGTTTTCCAAATCCGTGGGCAATGACCTGTCGACCCCGCGTCCGGAGTTCCGGTTTGCCGGCCTGAAGCCCGGCGACCGCTGGTGCCTGTGCGCCAGCCGCTGGGTGGAGGCGCTCGACGCCGGCGTCGCGCCGCCAGTGATTCTGGCGGCCACCCACCACCGTGCGCTTGATATCGCCACGATGCAGGATCTGCTCGATCACGCGCTCGATGCGCCCGAGCAGGTGGAAAGCAACGACGACAGCATCCCCTACTGATCGGGCCTGCGCGCGCGCGTCAGGCCCGCCCGGCGCGCGCGATGCCTTCCAGGATCATCTGCTTGGCTGTCGCGCTGTCGCGCCAGCCGATCACCTTCACCCATTTGCCGGGTTCCAGATCCTTGTAGTGGGCGAAGAAGTGCTCGATCTGCTGGACCTGGATTTCGGGCAGATCGGTGTATTCGTGCACGCTCTCGTAGAATTTCGTGAGCTTCGGCACCGGCACGGCCAGGATCTTCTCGTCCCCGCCGGCTTCATCCTCCATCAGCAGCACCCCGATCGGGCGCACCCGCAGCACGCAGCCGGGGATGAGCGGGCGGCGGCCCACGCACAGCACATCCAGCGGATCGCCGTCATCCGACAGCGTGTGCGGGATGAAGCCGTAATTGGTGGGGTAGCGCATCGAGGTGTAGAGGAAGCGGTCCACGAACATGGCGCCGGACGCCTTGTCGATCTCGTATTTGATCGGGTCGCCGCCCTGCGGCACCTCGATCACGACATTGACCTGATCGGGGGCGCTATCGCCGACGGGGATTTTCGAAAGGTCCATGAAACGATCTCCGCTTGGCGGCGCGGCCGCGGCTGGGTTGGGGCAGGATTAGCGGGCGCGGGCGTGCGCGTCGCGTGCGACATTGGATGCAGACCGCCGTGCAGGCGCAGCCGCCTTCGGGCTCAGGCGACCTTCAGCGCCTCCACGCCCGGCAGCGGCTTGCCCTCCATCCATTCGAGGAAGGCGCCGCCGGCGGTGGAGACGAAGGTGAAATCATCCGCCGCGCCGGCCTGATTGAGGGCCGCCACCGTATCGCCGCCGCCCGCCACCGCAACCACGCGGCCAGCCTTGGCCAGCCGGCCGGCGATGCGCGCGGCCTCCATCGTGGCGGCGTCGAAGGGCGGCGTCTCGAACGCGCCCAGCGGGCCGTTCCAGATGATGGTGCGCGCGGTCTCCATCGCGGCGGCCAGGGCGGCCACGGTCTTCGGGCCTGCGTCGAGGATCATCTCGTCGGGCTGTACCTGCGTGGCCGGCCCGGTGCGGGCGGGCGCGTGGGCGCGGAACTCGCGCGCGGTCACCACGTCTTCGGGCAGCAAAAGCGTGCAGCCGCTGGCGGCCGCCGTCACCATGATGGCGCGCGCGGTGTCGAGCAGGTCGCGCTCGCACAGGCTCTTGCCCACTTCCAGGCCCTTGGCGGCGAGGAAGGTGTTGGCCATGCCCCCGCCCACGGCCAGCATGTCGACTTCCGCCACCAGATTCTGGAGCAGATCGATCTTGGTGGAGACCTTGGCGCCGCCCACGACAGCCAGCACCGGGCGCACAGGGTCGCCCAGCGCCTTCTGGAGATGATCGAGTTCGCGCTCCATGCCCTTGCCGGCATAGGCGGGCAGGATGCGCGCCACCCCCTCGGTGGAGGCGTGCGCGCGGTGGGCGGCGGAGAAAGCGTCGTTGACATAGAGATCGGCGAGCGCAGCCATCGCGGCTGAGAAACCGGGATCATTGGCCTCCTCGCCGGCGTGAAAGCGGGTGTTCTCCAGCATCAGCACGTCGCCGGGCGCCATGTCGGCCACTGCGGCGGCGGCCTGCGCGCCCACGCAATCCGCTGCAAACCGCACCGGCGCGCCGATCAGCTCGGCGAGCGCGCCTGCGACCGGCTGGAGCGACATCTCCGGCACGCGCTTGCCCTTCGGCCGGTCGAAGTGAGCAGCGAGGATCACCTTCGCCCCTTTCGCGCGCAGGAAATCGATCGTCGGCAGCGCCGCGCGCAGGCGCGTATCGTCGCTCACCTTCCCGTTCTGCAGCGGCACGTTGAAGTCCACGCGGACCAGCGCGCGCTTGCCGGCCAGATCGGGGGCCTCCTCGAGACGGCGAAACCGCACCGGGCCTGCCTCAGATCAGCCTGGCGAGCGCCACGGCGGTGTCGCTCATGCGGGTGGAGAAGCCCCACTCATTGTCATACCAGGTCAGGATCCGGACCATCACGCCATCCATCACCTTGGTCTGATCCAGCGCAAACACGCTGGACCGGCTGTCGTGGTTGAAGTCCGAGGAGACCAGCGGCGCATCCACCACGCCCAGAACGCCTTTCATCGGCCCGTTCGCGGCCGCCGTGATGGCGGCGTTGATCTCTTCCACGCTCGTGGCGCGCTTGGCGGTGAAGACGAGATCGACGCAGGAGACGTTGGGCGTGGGCACCCGGATCGCCACGCCGTCGAGCCGGCCCTTCAGCTCCGGCAGGACAAGGCCCACCGCTTTCGCCGCCCCCGTGCTGGTGGGGATCATCGACAGGGCCGCCGCGCGGGCGCGGTAGAGATCCTTGTGCATCGTGTCCAGCGTCGGCTGGTCGCCGGTGTAGGCGTGCACCGTGGTCATGAACCCGCGCTCGATCCCCACCGTATCGTTCAGCACCTTGGCCACCGGCGACAGGCAATTGGTGGTGCAGGAGGCGTTGGAGATGACGAGATCGTCCTTGGTCAGGGCGGCGTGGTTCACGCCATAGACGATGGTCTTGTCGGCGTTGTCGGCCGGCGCCGAGACGATCACCCGCTTGGCCCCGGCGGCGAGGTGGGCGCTCGCCTTCTCCTTGCTGGTGAAGACGCCGGTGCATTCCATGGCGATATCCACGCCCAGCTCGCCCCAGGGCAGGGTGGCGGGATCCTTGATCGCGGTCACGCGGATCGGCTTGCCGGCCACCAGGATCGTGTCGCCCTCCACGCTCACCGGCGCGGGGAAGCGGCCATGCACGCTATCGTATTGCAGCAGGTGCGCATTGGTGGCGGCAGGGCCCAGATCATTGATGCCGACCACTTCGATATCGGTGCGGCCATGTTCCACGATGGAGCGAAGAACCAACCGCCCAATCCGGCCAAAGCCGTTGATCGCCACGCGCACCGTCATGAGAAAGCCCCTGTCGAACAGATGTGTCTGGTTTTGCCCCGCCGTCTGCAAACGCCGGGCCGCCAGATGGTCACGCGTTGTTTAGGCGGGGCGGACCGCGAGGTCCACACGCCTTTGGGGAAGGCTGTGTTGCGCGGCGCAGCCCGGTTCCGCCCTATCCCGGACCAATTTGCCAAACAGCCAGAACGGGCTAGAACAGCCTCCTGAGGTTCGTTTCGATGTCGGAATCATCTCCCTCTGGCGCATTGGATGCTGCGGCGGGCCGTCTGGCCGGCGCGGTGGAAGCGCTTGAGGCGCGCTTCGAGGAAGTGCTGCGCCAGTTCCGCGAGGCCGAGCAGGTGGTGGCGGACGCCGACGCGCGCGCCGAGGCGCTCGAGATGGCGGTGCGCCAGGCGCGTGGCGCGCTGAGCGAGGCGATCGGCGAGATCAAGGCCGCCCTCGGCCCGGATGGGGAGGCATGAGCGCGGTGGGCAGGGTTCAGGTCCAGATCAACGACAAGCGCTATGCGATCGGCTGCGAGGATGGGCAGGAAAGCCATATCGAGCGGCTGGCCCGCCATTTCGACGGGCATGTGCGCAAGCTCGCCGGCGAGATGGGCCAGATCGGCGAACAGCGCCTGTTCCTGATGGCCGCGCTGATCATCGCCGATGAACTCTACGAGGCCAACCAGCGCACCAATGCGGCCGAGGCCGAGCTTGCCCGCCGCAGCGGCCAGCGCAGCGAAGCCGACGCCCAGGCCCGCGCGGCGGCCGCCATCAACGACGCCGCCAGCCGGATCGAGGCGCTGGCGCGCAAGGTGGATCAGGCGGCTGGCTGACCCCCCCCGTTGCCCGCGCGCGCCGGCTTGGGCATAGGGCGCGACGAGACACTGACCCTCACAGGAGATCGCCATGATCGTGACCACCACAACCACCGTCGAAGGCCGTCCGGTGAAGGAATATATCGGCGTCGTCACCGGCGAGGCGATCATCGGGGCCAATGTGTTCCGCGATCTTTTCGCCGGCATCCGCGACATCATCGGCGGCCGCTCGGGCAGCTATGAGCAGGTGCTGCGCCAGGCCCGCGACGCCGCCATCAACGAAATGGTGGCCGAGGCCCGCGCCCGCGGCGCCGATGCGGTGGTGGGCGTCGACCTCGACTATGAAGCCGGCATCAGCCAGGGCACGATGCTGATGGTGGCCTGCTCGGGCACGGCGGTGCGGCTCTAGGGCCTTGGGCGCGTTCGTCATCGCGATCGGGGGCGGATCGGCCTCTGGCAAGACCACGCTGGCCGCCCTTTTGCCCGGCGCGCTGGCGCCGCTTTCCACGGTGGTGATCGCCGAGGACGACTATTACAGGGACAACCGCGCCGAGCCCGGCTTCGTGGCGGAAGCCTACAATTTCGATCATCCCGACGCGCGCGATCACGCCTTGCTCACCCGGCATCTGGCGGCGCTCCGGGCGGGCGAGGGGGTGCAACAGCCGCTCTACGACTTCACCGTCCATGGGCGGCGCAGCGAAAGCCGGCCGATCGGGCCCTGCGATATCGTGGTGGTGGAGGGCATTCACATCCTCTCCTCGCCCGCCTTGCTCGAATGCGTGGACCTCAAGGTCTATGTCGACACGCCCGACGACGTGCGCCTGGCCCGCCGGCTGATCCGCGACGTGACGGAGCGCGCGCGCACGCCCGCTTTCGTTGTTCAGCAATATCTCAGCACGGTGCGGCCCATGCATGTGCGCTTCACCGAACCCACCAAATGGTGCGCCGATCTGGTGATCGCCGATGCAGTGGAGAGCCCGGAAGACCATGCCCCGCGCATGGCCCGCTATGCGCGCCTCGTGGCCGATACGGTGCGCGGCAGGCTGGCGTGAGCGATCTGGCCGCCCGCATCCGCGCCGGCGAACGCGCCGCGCTCGCCCGGGCGATCACGCTGGTGGAGAGCACACGCCCCGACCATCAGGCCGAAGCCCGCGCGCTGCTCACCGCCTTGATGCCCTACACCGGAAACGCAGACCGGATCGGCCTCACCGGCGTGCCGGGTGTGGGCAAGTCCACCACAATCGAGGCGCTGGGCACGCGCCTCACCGCGCAGGGCCGCAAAGTGGCGGTGCTGGCGGTCGATCCCACGAGCCAGCGCACGGGCGGATCGATCCTGGGCGACAAGACGCGGATGGAGGCGCTGGCGCGTGATCCTGCGGCTTTCATCCGGCCCTCGCCCTCCTCGGGAACGCTGGGCGGGGTGGCGAAGAAGACGCGCGAGACCATGCTCCTGTGCGAGGCGGCGGGCTATGACGTCATCATCGTGGAGACCGTCGGCGTCGGCCAATCGGAAACGATGGTGGCCGAGATGGCCGACATCTTCGTGGTGCTGATGCTGCCCAATGCGGGCGACGAGCTGCAGGGCATCAAGAAGGGCGTGCTGGAGCTGGCCGACCTGATCGTGGTCAACAAGGCCGACCTGAACCCGGACGCTGCCGAGGCCGCCGCGCGCGCCTATCGCAATGCGCTGCACATTCTCGAGCCCGCCTCGCCCAATTGGAGCCCGCCGGTGCTTCTGTGCGCGGGCCTGTCGGGCCAGGGGCTCGATCAGCTCTGGCAGACGATCACCCGCCATCGCGCCACGCTGGAAGCGAGCGGCGAGCGCGCGGCGCGCCGCGCCGAGCAGCAGGTGCGCTGGATGCGCGCGCTGGTGCAGGAGCGGGTGGGCGAAGCCTTCCGCGCGCATCCGGCGGTGCGCGCCGCTCTGCCGGGGCTGGAAGCCGCCGTGGCGGCCGGCAGGCTTCCGGCCAGCGTGGCGGCCGAGCAGGTTGTGGCGGCGTGGCGGGGGTGAGCATTCCCCCCTCCGGCCGCTTTGCGGCCAGAGCCGAGGTCACCTGGGAGGGCGCCTCTCGCTTCGTCATCCCGGACGGACCGGAGGTCCGATCCGGGACCTTTCTGAGCTCTGCATGCCAAAGGTCCTGGCTCTCGCTGCGCTCGGCCGGGATGACGGCGTCTGACCCATGACCCCCCACCTCGACGCCTTCCTCGAAATGCTCTCCGCCGAGCGGGGCGCCTCAGGGAACACGCTCGACGCCTATCGGCGCGACCTTGCCGATGCCTCCGGCTTTGCCCTCGCGCGGGGCCGGTCGCTGCCGGAGGCCACGGCCGAGGACCTTCAGGCCTACGCGCGCGAGCTTGCCGCCCGCGGCCTGTCGCCGGCCACCGCGCAGCGCCGCCGCTCCGCGCTCAGGCAGTATTTCCGCTTCCTGCTGGAGGAGGGCGCGCGCGGGGACGATCCAACGAGCCTGCTGGAGGCGCCCAGGAAAGGCCGCAGCCTGCCCAAGGCCCCGCGCGAGGAGGCGGTGGAGCAGCTTTTCGTGGCGGCGGCGGGCCTTCTGGGGCCGCAGGGCGCGCGCACGCGCTGCCTTCTGGAGCTGATCTATGGCGCGGGCCTGCGCGTTTCCGAACTCGTGGGCCTGCCGCTTGCCGCCCTCCCGCGCGAGGGCGAAGGCGCGCTGCGGGTCAAGGGCAAGGGCGGCAAGGAACGCCTGATCCCGCTGGGCGGGGCGGCGCGCCGGGCGGTGGAGGCCTATCTCCCGCTGCGCGAGACATTTTTGCCCAAAGGCTCGCCAAAGGCCGCCGCGCGCGCCGCGCCGTATCTCTTTCCTTCCGATAGCGTGCAGGGCCACCTCACGCGCCGCCGCTTCGCCCAGATCCTCGACGAGCTGGCGCTCAGCGCCGGGCTGGACCCTGAAAGCCTGTCGCCGCATGCGCTGCGCCACGCCTTCGCCACCCACCTCCTGCAGCGCGGGGCCGACCTGCGCGCCGTGCAGACGCTGCTGGGCCACGCCGACATCGCCACCACCCAGATCTACACCCATGTGCTGGACGAGACGCTGCGCGCGCTGGTGGAGAGCGCCCATCCGCTGGCGAAACGCGACTAGCCCCCGCCGTCGCGGCGCGCGGCGCAACGCCGCCTGAGCGGGGCAAGTCCGCCACAGGGCTTTCGTTTCAGGACCGATCGGCGTGCAGCGTGGCGGAAACGTGCTGATTCCCGGCAAGAAAACGGCGATTATTCTTCAGCAAAGCCCCAAAGGAAAAACCTGCCACAGTCTTGCCATGAAACAAATATTTCTCATTGTGAGAGTCAAAGAAAGCTCTTGACCGATCTAGTTTGCATTCATAGCCTTCAACTGAGTTGGGTTGCGGTCAAGAAGAGGCGCAGAAGCGCGTCTTAATAGAATCGAAGTTTAGCAAATATTGCGGGGCGTGCAGCGTCTCGCCACTGCTGAACTGTGCCGGCGTGGGAGGACGCGATGCGTGCGTGGGCGGATGACCTGCAGGAAGCCTGGACCTGGAGCGAAGCGGACGCGGCCGACGCGTTCGACGTTGACGAGGGGCGCGGCGGGCTGGACTGGGAGTGGATCAGCGAAGACGAAGGCGTCGATGCCGAGACCGAAGGCTTCGACGAGGCCGTTCCCGCCCTGATCGCTCCCGCCGTGATGGCGGCCGCCCCGGCCGTGCTTGCGGCTGCGCCGGCGATCCTGGGGGCGATCCAGGCGGCGCTGCCGGCGCTGGCGCGGCTGGTGGGCGGGCTGGTGGCGCGCGAGCAGGCCGAGGCGGAGCGTCTGGGCTGGAGCGAGGGCTCGGCCGAGCTGGCTGAAGCCGCTCTGGCTGGGCTGGAAGCCGCGCTTGGCCGGCCCACGGCCCGCGTGGAAGCGCGCGAGGCCGCCGAGATCGCGCCCCTGATCCCCGCCATCATCGGGCTGGTGTCTGCGCTCGCTCCGGTCGCCCAGCAGGTGATCCAGGGCATTTCCAACCGCCGACCGGCGCCGCGTCGGCCCGCCCCCGCCCCGGCGAGACCCAGTCCTGTCCCGATTGGGCCCGGCCCGGCGCCGATCGCGCCCGCTCCGGCCCCGGCCCCGATGGGCGCCGATCCGATGGCCCAGCTCGCCCAGGTGCTGCCGCTGCTGGCCCAGCTTGCCGGCCAGCTTCAGCAGGCCGGACCGCCGGCGCCGGCGCCCGCTTTTCCCCTGACCGCGCCGGAATGAGCCGCCATGGATAACGCCTTTCGCCAGATGCTGATGGAGCGGCTGTTTCAGGGCGGCGCCGGCGCGGCCGCCGGGTCGGGCGATCCGCGCCAGGAGATGCTGCGCGCGCTGCTGGAACGGTCTGCCGCGCCCGCGGCGCCGGGGCCGGAGGAGCGGCTGGAACAGGCCGAGCGCCAGAACGCGGCCCTGCGCGCCGCGCTGCGCGAGAGCGCGGGCCTGATCGCCTATGTCGGGCGGACCTTCGGGGCCTGTCAGGCCTGCTGGGGCACAAGGCCCGATTGCCCAGCCTGCGAAGGCCGCGGCCAGCCTGGAACCTATCCGATCGATGCGCCCGAGGCGCTCGGCTGGATCGAGCCTGCGCTCGACCGGCTGGGCCTCGTCGCCCGCCCCGCCGCCCCGCCGCTTCGTGCGCGCGCGGCGCCTGCCGGACCCCAGAGGGAGGAGAAGACCGATGCTTGACTATTCAGACGCCGAAACCCTCGACGAGAGCTTCGACGAAAGCCTGGATGAGGGCTACGACGGGGCCGAAAGCCTCGACGACACCCTGGACGAGAGCCTGGATGAAGGGGCGGAGTTCCTGCCCGGCATTCTGGGCGGGCTGTTGCCGCGCATTTCCGGCTCGATCGGGATCGGCGGGCGCGCGCCTGCGCCGTTCCGCTACAATCGGATGGCGCCGTTCCAGCCCTCGATGCAGCAGATGCTGCCGCCGGGGGTGCGCACCGGCACGGTGCAATTGCCCAATGGCGGGCGCGGCACCGTGGTGCTGCCGCAGGAGGTGGTCACCACCCAGCAGCTCGATCAGCGCATCGCGCCGCTGCAGCGCGACGTGCGCGCGGTGGGCGCCCGGGTCAACCGGCTCGATACGAGCCTCGCGACCCAGACCGCCAATCTCAATCGCCTCACCACCCAGGTGGGCGCCGATCTTGCCGACACGCGCCGCCGGATCGCGGCCGAGAGCAAACGGCGCGGGCGGGAGATCGCGCAGGTGCGGGTGGATACGCGCAAGCGGCTGGCGCGCATGCGCCGCGAGACCGACAACCGGGTCAACATGCTGATGGTGATGAGCCTGATGATGGGGCAGGGCTCCGGCGGCGGGAGCGGCAATGACGACATGATGATGATCCTGCCGCTGATGATGATGTCGGGCTCCGGCTCGGGCGGCTCGGGCGGCTCGGACAATTCGATGATGATGATGGCCGTCGCCATGATGATGATGAACCGCTGATCCCGGCCCCGAGCCAGAGGAGAACCGAAATGTTCAATCCCGCCATGCTTTTCCTTGCGCTTGAAGCGCGCCGGCGCGGCGCCGGCGGCGCAGAGATCGCGCCCCTGCTCCTGCCCCTTCCAGGCCCGACCGGGGCGATGCTCTCCGCCGTCAGCACCATCCGCGCGCAGGACCGGCTGAACGCGATGCAGAAGGAGCTCAACCAGATCGGCGTCGGCCCCGAAGGCGAGGTGCGGATCACCGAGCGCGACGAGCCGGAGCTCTATCAGGTCGCCACCCGCAAGACCCGCCAGAGCGAGCGCGACCGGCGCGAGCTGCTCGAGACCGAGCAGCTGAAGTTCTACCGCACGGTGGTGGCCGCCAAGAACCCGGACTGACGCAGCCGCCGCCCGGCGCTGGGGAGCTTTCCGCAGCGCCGGGGGAGGGGGCGGCAGATCCAGAACCTGCGTCCGAACCCGAGGTCTCTCAAGCGGGGAGCGCGCCCGATGCCGGCCAATCCGCAATTCGATCCGACCCTGAAGCAATTGCTTCTGGAGCTGACGGGCGACCCTCTGGGGGAGGGGATGAGCCCGGAGACGGCCCAGCAGACGACCCCCGTGCTGGCGCGCCTGCGCGATCCCGATCGCGCCGTCCCGGGCCTAAACGTGGTGGCCCGCGCGGGAAAGGTGGTCACCGGCCGGGTTAGGCTTGGCGACATCCTGCGGGTGCGGGCTGATCCCAACATCCGCAGCCTGAAAGCGAGCCGGCGGGTGTTTCCCGCGCTCTCCGGCTCGCGCCGGGAGGTGCGCGGCGATCCCGCCAGCCTGCGCGCGGTGAACCTGCCTGATCTTGCCGGCGCCGGCGTGGTGGTGGCCATGCTCGACTGGGGGCTGGATTTCGCCCACGCCAACTTCCGCCGCCCGGACGGGACAAGCCGCGTGCTCGCTCTGTGGGATCAGGGGCCGGGCCCCACGCCCCAGAGCCCGGCGGGCTTTGGCTATGGACGGGTGATCGACAATGCGGCGCTCACCGCAGCCTTGCAGAGCGCCGACCCTTATGCGGCGGCGGGCTATGACCCGCTCGACGCCGATGAGCAAACGCCCGCCGGCGCCTGGAAGGGCGCCCACGGCACCCACACCACAGACATCGCCGCCGGCAATGGCCGCGCGCCGGGATCGAGCCCCGGCCTCGCGCGCGGCGCCGACATCGTCTTTGTCGATCTGCGCGGCGACGACACACAGGCGCACGAACAATCCCTTGGAGATTCGGTGCGGCTGGTGGAGGCGGCCTCCTGGGCGATCGAGCAGGCGGCCGGCCGGCCCATCGTGATCAACATGAGCCTGGGCAGCACCGGCGGCCCCCATGACTGGACGCCTCTGGTCGTGCAGGCTCTGGACAATCTGATCCTGCGCCGGCGCGGCATCGTGATCTGCCAGAGCGCAGGCAATTATTACGAGAGCGGCAAGCACGCCATGGGCCGGCTGGCCGGCGCGGCCGCCCCGCTCGACGTGCTCCGCCCCCAGACCGGCCGCCCGGACGAGATCGAGATCTGGTATCCCGGCGCGGACCGGATGAGCGTGAGCCTCGCTGATCCCTCCGGCGCGGTGATCGCGCGGGTGCGCCCCGGCGAGGACCAGGTGGTGCGCGACGCCGCCGGCCAGCCGCTCGCCGCGCTCTATCACCGCCTGCGCGACCCCAACAACGGCGACAATCAGGTCAATGTCTTCCTGATGGGGCCAGCCGCCGCCGGCCGCTGGCGGCTCAGCCTCGACCCCGACGGCCCGGCCAGCGGCGACTGGCATGGCTGGATCGAGCGCAGCGGCCGGGCCACCTTTGCGCCCGAGCATGTCTCGCCCAGCCACACGATCGGCACCATCGCCAACAGCAAGCGCACCATCGTTGTGGGCGCCTATGACCATGCCGCCGGCGACCTCCGGCCTGGACGCTTCTCCTCGCGCGGGCCGACCCGAGACAACAGGCCCCAGCCGGTGATCTCCGCGCCCGGCGTGGCGATCCAGGCGGCGAAATCCTCCAGCCCCGCGCCCGGCGGCGGCCGCACGCGCGACCAGCTGGTGGCGATGGACGGCACCAGCATGGCCACCCCGCACGTCGCGGGCGCCGTGGCGCTGATGCTGGAAGCCGCCGGCGCGCCCTGGCCGACCGCGCAGGAGGTGCGCGCCGCGCTGGAGGCCAGCGCCCGGCCCAACCCGCCCGCAAGCCCAACCGACCGGCTGCGCTATGGCGCCGGCCGGCTCGACGTGCGCGGCGCGATCGAGGCGCTGCTGCGCGCGCGCGCGCCGGCCTCGCCCGTGACCACCCCCCGCCCGGCGCCGGCACGGCGCGAAGCCCTGGAGCCTGCCCTCATGACCGCCGACGCCGAAACCGCCTTCGCCGCCCCCCACAGCGCGCCTGCCTGGGCCGAGGGCGCGCAAGCCGCCGAAGCCTCCGGCTTTGGCTGTCTGCCCACGAGCGCGCTCGCCCCATGGGCCGATCTCATCAGCCATCGCCCGTCCGTGGCGCTCCAGCGCGCGCTGAACGGGCGAGGCCTCGTCTCGGGGACCTATTTCACCCACCGGATCGAGAGCGCGCATGGCGATGTGAACCTCGACGAGCATCGGGTGCGCATCGCGCGCATGCCCGCCATCGGCGGGCGCACGCTTGGGCCGGCCGAGCTTTGCACCCTGATGCGCACCCGCTTCACCAGCCTGCTCGATCCCGCCATCACCACGTTCGAGGCCTATGAACCGGCCGATGCGGCGCAGTTTGCAGCGGCAAGCCCGCTCGGCGCGCTGATGAAGTTCAACATGCGGCTGGCCAATTCCAGCGCGGCGAATGTGGACGACGGTTCGGTGCTGTGCTCGCGCTTCACCGGGACGGAGTGGGTGTTTTCAACCGCCTTCACGCCCGCCGACCTGAACCATCCCGTCAGCGGCAATCGCGCTTTTGGCGTGCGCGCGGAGGGGGCGACCTTTGTGGCCTACACCCGCGCGGCCGACCGGACCACGACGCTCGCGGACTCGGCGATCAGCGCGATGGTGTTTGACGCCGCCTTCCGCCTCTGGCTCGGCTTCCAGAACAGGCTGTTCGCCCTGATCGTCGCCAATGGCGGCATCGGCGCCATCGAGCCCCCGACCAGCTGTCGCTACGACTGGCCGACGTTGCGCGCCGCCTTCCACCGCCCGACGGTTCCATGGATCTGAGCCACCGCTCAGCGCCTCACCTGCGGGCGGCCCGGCCGGCTCTGTGAGCGGCGGCGCGTGGTGCGAGGCTGCGGCTTCCCCATCGGCCCGTGCGCGCCTAAACCGGGGGCGCTCCAGAGGCCGCCATGTCCCAGATTCCTGTCACCGTTCTCACCGGCTATCTCGGCGCGGGCAAGACCACGCTGCTCAACCGCATCCTGACCGAGCCGCACGGGAAGAAATATGCCGTCATCGTCAATGAGTTCGGCGAGATCGGCATCGACAACCACCTCGTAATCGACGCCGACGAGGAGATTTTCGAGGTCAACAACGGCTGCATCTGCTGCAACGTGCGCGGCGATCTGGTGCGGATCATCGGTGCCCTGATGAAGCGCAAGCGCGATTTCGACGGCATTCTGGTGGAGACCACAGGCCTCGCCGACCCCGCCCCCGTGGCCCAGACCTTCTTCGCCGACGAGGAGGTGCGCGCGCGCACCACGCTGGACGCCATCGTCACCGTGGCCGACGCCAAGCACCTTGCGCTGAGGCTGGTCGACAGCACGGAGGCTCAGGCGCAGATCGCGTTCGCCGACGTGATCCTGCTCAACAAGATGGATGCGGTGAGCGCCGGCGACGCCGCGCTGGTGGAACGCCTGATCGCGCGGATCAACCCGTCCGCCCGCATCCTGCGCACCACGCGCTGCGATGCGCCCATCGAGGCGATGCTGAACGTCGGCGCGTTTGATCTGGCGCGCATCACCAGCCTCGACCCGCATTTCCTGCCCCAGACGGACCATGACCACGCGCACCACGACCACGATCATGGGCATCACCACCACGCGCATGACCACGATCACGACCACGCCCCCCATTACGAGGGGATCGAGAGCGTGGCGCTGCGGCTGGACCGGCCGCTGAACGAGGCGCGCTTCAGCGCCTGGATGGGCGAGCTTTTGATGCTGCAGGGGCCGGACATCCTCCGCGCCAAGGGCATCCTCGACATGGGCGGGCCGGAGCGTTTCGTGTTTCAGGCGGTGCACATGATGGCCGATGGCGGCTATCAGGGCGCATGGCCGGAGGGCGCGCGCGAAAGCCGGCTGGTGTTCATCGGCCGCGATCTGGATCCCGCTGCGCTTCGCGCCGGCCTGGAGGGCTGCATCGCATGATCGAGGTTCACACCACGCCCACCGCCAATGGCCAGAAGGTCCACATCATGCTGGCCGAAACCGGCCTGCCGCATCGGCTGCATGTGGTGGATCTGCAAAAGGGCGAGCATCGCGCGCCCTCGATGCTTGCGCTCAATCCCATCGGCAAGATCCCCGCCATCCACGATCCCGACGGGCCCGGCGGGCCGATCAGCCTGGGCGAGACCGGGGCGATCTGCTTCTACCTCGCCGACAAGGCGGGGATGCTCGGCCCCCAGACCCCGCGCGAAAAGGCCGAGTTCGACTATTGGGCCTTCGCCATTTCCGCCTCGCTCGCCGCGCCCTTCGCCATGCAGTTCTTCTTCGCCAATCTCGCGCCGGAACGGGTGGACTGGGCGATCGAGACGTTCGAGGGCGGCGCCTATCGCACGCTTGGCGCCTTTGAGGAGCGCCTCGCCAGCCGGCCCTATCTGGCGGGCGAGCGGTTCAGCGTGCTCGACGCTCTGCTGTTTCCGCACCTGGCGACATCGGCGACGCGGCTGTCTCGAGGGCTCGCGCCCCTGCCGGCGCTTGGCGCCTATCGCGACCGGGTCGCGGCCCGGCCCAGGGTGGCCGAGGCCATGGGCTGGCTGAAAACCTGACGCCGCCGCCCCGATGAAGCGCGCCGCCATCGCCCGCCCGCCGCTGCTGCTTGCGCTGATCGCGCTTGGCTTTGGGGCGTTGGCGCTCGCGGGCGCTGTGGCCGCATTGGCTTATCGCCAGGCGCTGGGTGAGCCCCAGACCGTGCTGCGCGAGGCCGAGGCTCTGGGCGCAGCGCTGGAAGGCGCGCGCTGGGCCCCCTCGCGCGCCGAAGGGCCCGAGCTGTATCTGGTTGGCTTTCGCACCTGCCCGGCCTGCATCGCCTTCAAGCAGAGCGAGGGGCCGTGGCTTGCCGCATCCGGCGTGCAGGTGCGCTCCATCATCTTCGCCCCGCGCGGGCGGGCAAGCCCAGCCGAGGAGGCAGCCGCCGCCGAGCTGGCGCTCAATCGCTCGGGCCGGTTTCTCGAAGACTGGTTTGCCGCGCCCGACCCGGCCGCCTTCGCCGCCGCCCGCGCTCTGCCCCCGCCCGAGGCAACGCCGGAGCGGGCAGCCGCGCTGGAGGCCAACCGCGCCACGGTGGAGAGGCTGGAGCGCGTGCTGAAGGCTGATGGCGGCGCCATCGCCTACCCCGCCTTGTTCTGGCGCAAGGACGGCGAATGGCGTCTGATGCTGGGCTATAGCCCGGAGAAGGCGGCCAGGGTGCGCGCCGAGCTGGGAGTGCCATGAGCGCGGACTTCACCGTTCCTGTCGTGATCGCGGGCGCAGGGGCAGCCGGCCTTACTGCTGCGCTGGCCGCGCGCGCGGCTGGGGCCGAGGTGCTGATCCTCGAGCGCGAGGCTGCGCCCGGCGGCACGACCGCGATGAGCCAGGGCAATATCTGCGGCGCGGGCACCGCCTCCCAGGCCCTCCATGGCGAGGACGACAGCCCGGACATCCTCTTCGCCGACATCCTCGCCAAGACCCGCGGCCAGACCGACCCCGCGCTGGCCCGCGCCATCGCCGATGAAGCCGGCCGCACGCTCGACTGGCTGGTCGCACGCTGGGATCTGCCCTGGGAATTG
>JBIIUJ010000015.1:0-29682 GCA_044340025.1 Caulobacterales bacterium | reverse complement strand
CAGATAGGCGTCCAGAGCGCTCTTGGCGTAGTCGGCCTGAAGCTCGACGATCTCCTGGAACGACTTGGCGGCCGTCATGGACTTGGCCGCAGCCATGCCATGTTCCAGCGAGCCCTTCATGTAGGCGAGGAGGCGCGCGTTCACTTCTTCGGCGCCCTTGCCCGCCGTCTTGGCAGAGGCGGTGAAAGCTTCCATGGATTCCTTGGCGAAGGCGTTCATTCCGCTCGCCGCGGCGGTCATGCGCTCATAGCCTTGCTTGAAGGCGGCGTTGGATTGGGCGGTGACGGTGTCGAGGGTCTCTTGCATGGCGATACGGGCCTCTCATTGGAGAAAGCGGGGGCGGTTCGCAGGGCCGTCTGGCGAAGCGATTTCGCAGGTGCAGCATAGCCGGGCAGGCGCATCGGTCAAGAAAATTGTTGCGGTGCACAATGGCGCGGCCCGCCTGTCCGCCGCTCTGCTACGGTTTACGTCTCGTAAATCGCGGTCTTAGTAGCGTAGGGACTTGTGCTGGAGAATCAGGCGATGGCGCACAGGCGAACAACTGGCTTCTGGGCGCGCGCCGGTGCGTGGCTCGCATCCGCTCTGGTTCTGTTTGCCGCCGCCGCCGCGTCCGCCCAGTCGCGCTACGCCTCCATTGTCGTCGACGCCGACACGATGGAGGTGCTGCACGCCCGTTATGCCGACGATCCGCGCTTCCCGGCCTCCATCACCAAGGTGATGACGCTCTATCTGATGTTCGAGGCGCTGGAGGATGGCCGCCTGCGCCCTGACGAGCTGCTGCCGGTCAGCCGGCGGGCCGCCAATCAGCCGCCGTCCAAGCTGGGGCTGAACGCGGGATCGAGCATAGCTGTTCCCGATGCGATCCGCGCCCTGGTGGTGCGTTCGGCCAATGACGCCTCGGTCGTGATCGCCGAGCGGCTCGGCGGGACGGAGGAGGGCTTTGCGCGCCTGATGACGGCCAAGGCGCGCGAGCTTGGCATGATGGACACCCGCTTCATCAATGCGTCCGGCTTGCCGTCCGGCCAGCAGCTCACCACCGCCCGCGATCTGGCCCGGCTCACGCTGGCGATGCGGCGCGACTTCCCCGGCTACTGGTCCTATTTTCAGACGCCAAACATGGTCTGGAACGGCCAGTTCCTGCGCAATCACAACAATCTTCTGGGTCGTGTGGCGGGCGTGGACGGTCTCAAGACCGGCTTCACCTCGGCGTCCGGCTTCAACCTCGCCACCACGGCCGAGCGTGGCGGGCGCCGGATTGCAGCGGTCGTGATGGGCGGATCTTCCGCCGCCCAGCGCGACGCGCACATGGAACAGCTCGTCAACGCCGCCTTCGCCGAGATCGGACGGCGGTCGGCTGTGGCCGGCCGGTGGCCGCAGGCGGAGCAGATTGCGTTGGTGCGCGGGCGCGACGCCGCTGATGCGATGCTGCTTGCGGCCGATCCCGACCCGATCGAGGTGACGTTGCGCGGCGTGCTGGAACAGGGCTCGGCTGAGCGCCGCGGGCTGCAGATCGTGATCGAGGGCGACCCGTCCCAGGCCTTGGCCCCGGAGCTCAATGCCCCGGCGAACCGGCGCGTGGTGCTCGCCAGCGCCAGCAGCGACGCTGTGCCGGCCGAACCATCCACCCCGCGCGAGACGGCCGCACCCCGTCGTGCGCCCGCGCCGACCCAGACGATCGCCGAACAGGCGCCGCCGGAGCGCCGGGCCGAACGCGCCGAGCGTCGCGCCCGCCAGCAGCCCCAACCGCGGCCGGGCGACTGGGCGATACAGGTGGGCGCCTTCAACAAGCGCGAGCAGGCGACGCAGAAACTCTCGTCGATTGCGGCCAATCTGCCCGATGCGTTGCTTGGCTCACGCCGGGAGGTTCTGGAAGTGGTGCGCGGGACCGACCGGCTCTACCGCGCCCGTTTCTCCGGCATCGCCGCCGGCGCGGCGCAGGAAGCTTGCCGCGTGCTCTCCCGGCGGGGCCATCCCTGCATGCCGCTCGGCGCGGGCGCGCGCTGAGCCGCTTACAGCCACGCGGGCTTCTGCTCGTCGGCGAACATGTCGTCATAGGTTCGGCGTCGGCGCACGACCGACCAATCCTGCCCGCGCACCATCACCTCCGCGATCAGCGGCCGGGAATTGTATTCCGACGCCATCACCGCCCCATAAGCGCCGGCTGTCATGAAGCAGACGAGATCGCCCGCCTTCAGCGGCGGCAGATCGCGATCCCTGGTGAACGTGTCGCCGGTCTCGCAGATCGGGCCGACCACGTCATAGGCCTGATTGGCGGGCGGGCCGTCGGGCTCGGCCACGGTCTTGATATCGTGATAGGCGTCATAGAGCGTGGGGCGGATCAGATCGTTCATGGCGGCGTCCACCACCGCAAAGCGCTTGCCGCCGGGCCGCTCATGGATCAGCACCACGCGTGACAGAAGCACCCCGGCGTTGCCCGCAATCAGGCGGCCAGGCTCGAACGCCAGGCGCACGCCCAGTCCATCAGTGACCCGCAGCACCATGGCGGCGTAATCGGCAGGGGAAGGCAGGCCAGCCTGACCGTGATAGGGCACGCCCAGGCCCCCGCCGAGATCGAGCCGTTCCACCGTGCGCCCTTGCGCGCGCAGGGTCTCCACCAGCCCGCGCATCTTCACGAAGGCCTTTTCCATCGGCGCGAGATCGGTGATCTGGCTGCCGATATGGCAGGCGACTCCCAGCGGGCGCACGCCCTCCAGATGCTGCTCGGCGAGCGCATAAAGCCGGGCCGCCTCCTCGAACGAGACGCCGAACTTGCTGTCGCCATAGCCGGTGTCGATCTTGGCGTGCCCGCCGGCGCCCACGTCCGGGTTGACCCGGATGGCGATGGCTTGCGCCTTGCCCTTCTCGGCTGCGATGCGCGACAGCCGGGTCAGCTCCGGCTCGTTTTCCACATTGATCTCGTGCACGCCGACCTCGAGCGCGAAAGCGAGTTCCGGATCGGTCTTGCCGACGCCGGAAAACACGATCCGCTCGGGCGGACAGCCGGCCGCAAGCGCGCGCCGGATTTCCCCTTCCGACACCGTGTCCGCGCCCGCGCCCTGACGCACCAGCGTCTCAATCACGGCGAGGTTGGAGTTCGCCTTCAGGGCGAAGGCCACCAGCGGATCATGGCCGGCGAAGGCGTCGGCGAAGACGCGGAAATGCCGCTCCAGCGTGGCGCTCGAATAGACATAGCAGGGCGTGCCGACCGCCTCGGCGATCGTCTCGAGCGGCACGCCCTCGGCGTGCATCTGGCCGTTCACATAGGCGAAATGGTTCATTGGGGGGCGATGGGCGTGGGCTGTTGGGCTGGGGCTGCCTGGGCTTCGCGCGCCTTGCGCTCGGCCTCGGCCTTCTCCCAGGCGGCGCGATCGGGCCCCCACATCGGAGCGGGGCGTTCAAGGTCTCCGCGCAGGCCGCAGGCAGCCAGCAGGAGGGGGAGCAAGACCAACGCCATCCTCCCCCGCTTGCGGGCATTGCGCATCGAATCACTCATCCCAGTTCCTCCCGCCAGCGCCTGGCCTGCTCCAGCACCCGCGCCGGCGCCGTGCCGCCGTAGGACGTGCGGCTCGCCACGCTGGCATCCACGCCCAGCACGGAAAAGACCCCTTCGGTGATCCGCGGCTCGACCGCCTGCATGGCGGCGAGCGGCAGGTCGGGCAGATCCAGGCCCTGGGCTTCGGCCGCCTTCACCAGCGCGCCCGTCACATGGTGGGCCTCGCGGAAGGGCAGGCCAAGGACGCGCACCAGCCAGTCGGCAAGGTCTGTCGCAGTGGAAAAGCCGCCCGAGGCGGCCGCGCGCATCCGCTCTGGCCGGGCTTCGAGGTCGGCGATCATGCCGGTCATGGCGGAGATGGCGAGCGCCAGGCCGTCCAGCGCATCGAACATGATCGCCTTGTCGTCCTGCATGTCCTTGGAATAGGCGAGCGGCAGGCCCTTCATCACCACCAGCAGACCCTGAAGCCCGCCATAGATGCGCCCGGTCTTGGCGCGCACCAGCTCTGCCGCATCCGGATTGCGCTTTTGCGGCATGATGGAGGAGCCGGAGGTGAAGCTGTCGGGCAGGCGGATGAAGCCGAAGGCCGGATTGGTCCAGATCACGATCTCTTCGGCGAGCCGCGAGAGGTGCTGGATGCAGATGGCGGCGAAGGCCAGCGCTTCCAGCGCGAAATCGCGCGCCGAGACCGCATCGAGCGAATTGCCCATCGGACGGTCAAAGCCGAGCGCTGCGGCCGTGGCGTGGCGATCGATCGGGAAACTCGTGCCGGCAAGCGCGGCTGCGCCCAGCGGGCTTTCGTTCAGCCGGGCGCGGGCGTCGCGCGCCCGGCCGCGGTCGCGCGCGATCATCTCCACATAAGCAAGCATGTGGTGGCCGAACGTGACGGGCTGGGCCGGCTGGAGGTGGGTATAGCCCGGCATCACGGTTGCGGCATGGCGCTCGGCCTGGGCGAGCAGCGCGCGTTGCAGCTGGGCGAGGCCTGCGTCGGCGCCGTCGAGCGCATCGCGAATCCAGAGCCGGAAGTCGGTCGCGACCTGGTCGTTGCGCGACCGCGCGGTGTGCAGCCGGCCAGCCGGCGGACCGATCAGCTCCGACAGGCGCGCTTCCACGTTCATGTGGATGTCTTCCAGCGCCCGCGAGAAAGAGAACCGGCCCTCGGCGAGTTCGCCGGCCACGAGGTCGAGCCCCTTCTGGATCTCGGCTTCGTCCTCGGCGCTGATCACCCCCTGAGCGGCAAGCATGGCGGCATGCGCTTTGGAGCCGGCGATGTCTTGCGCCCAGAGCCGTTGATCGACATCGATGGAGACATTGATCGCTTCCATGATGGCGGAGGGTGGCGCTTCGAAGCGTCCGCCCCACATCTGGTTGCTCTTCGACTTCTGCTGCGACACGACCATGACCCAGACACAGGAAGCGCCAAAGGCGCCCGCCCGGTTCCCCCTCGGAAAAGCGATCCTCGCCACCCTCGTGGTCGGCGTGGTGGGTGCGCTTTACGTGGTCTTCTCGGCCGCGTCCAACGATCACGCGACGATGAGCCTGGATCGGTTCGCGAGCGGCGCGCTGGAAAAGCTGGAGGTGATCCCCGAGCCGCCCGAACAGCCCTCGGAGGCCTTCCTCGGCCCCGACGGGGCGCAGACAACCCTTGCGGCCTATCGCGGCGAGGTGGTGCTGGTGAACCTGTGGGCCACCTGGTGCCCGCCCTGCGTGAAGGAAATGCCCACCCTCGCCGCGCTGCAGCGCGATTTCGCCGGCCAGAAGTTCCGCGTCGTGGCCATCAGCGTGGATCGCGCCGCAGAAGGGCTGCAGGCAAAAGCTGAACTCGACAAGCTTACCGGCGGCGCGCTCGCCTTCTACCACGACCCGAACTACGCCGTCGTGTATCCGATGAAGGCGCGGGGCTTTCCCACTTCGGTGCTTTACGATGCCTCCGGGCGAGAGGTGGCGCGCCTGGCTGGCGATGCGGATTGGTCGAGCCCGGAAGCCAAAGCGCTGATCAGCGCGGTGCTGACCGGCGACGGCGGCTAGATCCCGTCCCCGCTCATGCCGGCCTCGCGCGCCCGCTTGCGCTGGGCGAGGATGTTCAGCGTCTCGGTCAGGGCCGAGAAGGCGATCGCGACATAAAGGAACGTCCGCTCGACATGGAAGCCGAACCCGTCGGCGACGAGCGCCATGCCCACCATCAGCAGAAACGTGAGCGCCAGCATCTTGGTCGTCGGGTTCTGCTCGATGAAGTGGGAGACCACGTCGCTGGCAAGCAGCATCACGACGACGGCGATCACCACCGCCGTGATCATGATCGGGAGCTGATTGGTCATGCCCACCGCCGTGATGATGGAATCGAGCGCGAAGACGAGATCGACCACGGCGATCTGGGCGACGACGGCGAAGAAGGCCGAATGCTGTTTCTTCGGTCCGGCATGATCGGCCATAGATTTGGCGCGCACCATGTCATCGATCTCGATCGTGGCCTTGTAGAGCAGATAGAAGCCGCCCGTGATCAGGATGATGTCGCGCCAGGAGAAGTCGAACTCGCCCACGGCGAACAGGGGTGTTGAAAGCTGGGCGAGGAAAACCAGGGTGGACAGGAGCGCAATGCGCAGGAAAAGCGCCAGAAACAGACCCAGGCGACGCGCCGCCTGCTGCTTGTCCTTCGGCAGCGCCTGAGCGGCGATGGAGATGAAGATGACATTGTCGATGCCGAGAACGATCTCGAGAAGGGTGAGCGTAAGAAGGCTCGCCCAGCCTTGCGGCGTCGCCATCCAGGCGAACATGGCTTCCAGCACCGTCTCTCACTCCCCATGATTGGCGGGCTTCAGCGTATCTGTCACGAAGACGTGATCAAGGCGCTTTGGCGCCGCGCCCGCCTGCGGCAAGAGGGACCGTCGCCCGCATGAGCCAGCACGCCGCCTCCTGGTATGCCGCAACGCGTGCCCCGTTCGGCCCGCTGGCGCGCCTTGAGGGCGAGACCCGCTGCGACGTCGTGGTGATCGGCGCAGGCTTCACCGGCGCGAGCGCTGCCTTGCATCTGGCCGAAGCAGGCTTCGAGGTGGTGGTGCTGGAGGCCGAGCGCGTGGGCTGGGGCGCCTCCGGGCGCAACGGCGGCCTGATCATCCCCGGACAGCGCAAGGGCGCGGCCTATCTGCACGAGACTTTCGATCCAGCCACCGCCAGGCGCCTGTTCGACATGGGACAGGAGGCGCGCGCGCTCCAGCGCGACCTGATCGCGCGTCACGCCATCGCCTGCGACCATGCCGAAACCGGTCATGTCTATGCCGCGCTGACGGCCGGCCAGCGCGACCATGCCTGGGCGGAGGCGCGCATCGCGCGCGACGTGTTTGGCCATGACGGCATGCAGGAGCTGGACACAGACGCCGTGCGCGGCCACGTCGCCAGCGAGCGCTATGTCGGCGGCACGCTCGATCCTGCAGGCGGCCACATCCATCCCCTCAACTACGCTCAGGGCCTGGCTGCCGCCGCGATCTCTGCGGGCGCTCGCGTGTGCGAAGGCTCGCGCCTCACCAGCCTCACGCAGGGACCGGGCGGGGTCACGGCCCGCACGGCGCATGGCGTGGTGCGGGCCCGCCACGCCCTGCTCGCCACCGATGTCTACACCCAGGCGGTCGATCGCCGGCTTGGCGCCTGGATCATGCCGGTGGGCAATTACCTCGTGGCGACAGAGCCGCTGGGCGGGGCGCTTGATGCGCTGATGCCCGGCCGGGCCGCGGTGTCGGACGCCAAGTTCGTGGTGGATTATTACAGGCCCACCGCCGATGGGCGGATCCTGTTTGGCGGGGGCGAGCGCTACACGCCAAGCGCGCCGGAAGACATTCGGGCGTTCGTGCGCCCCTACCTCTCCCGGGTGTTCCCCAGCCTGAACGATGTGGCGCTCGACTACGCCTGGGGCGGGCTGGTTTCCATCACCTTCACCCGCAATCCCTGTTTCGGACGCCGCGGGGAAGTCTTCTGGGCGCTTGGCTATTCCGGGCTTGGGGTGGTGCTGGCGGCGTTTGGCGGGGCGCTGGCCGCCGAGGCGATCCGGGGCCATGCTGAACGGTTCGATCTGATGGGTTCCATGCCTGGCGCGCGCTTTCCCGGCGGCCCGCTGGCGCGTAGCCCGCTCTATGTGGCCGGAATGCTCTATTTTGCGCTACGGGATCGAATAGAATTGCGGTTGGGGGGCCGGATATGACACATAGCGTCCGGGTGGCGCGGTCAAGGCGGTCGGAATGGAGAAGTCGATCAGGCGGCGCGGGCGTCTCTATGGCACTGCGCTGCGGCCAACATGGCCCGGGCCTTGCTTGCTGCAGTTCGGCGGGGGCGCGCGTCCCCCCCGGAGGATTGCGGGGATTTAGCCGTGTGGCCATTCAAGCCTGTCAAAACCACCACGATCGAGGATGCCCCCACGGCGACGGAGCGGTCTGACGCCTATGCGTCATTGACGGCGCCCGCGCGCGGCAGTCTCTCGGCCCTGGACAGCTGGAATCTGCCGGAGCCCGCTCCGGCCGCCGCGCCCGCCGCGCCTGCGCCGAGCGGCGCGGTGATGCGCGCCCGCGAGCCTGCGGCCGAAACCGCCGAGACCATCGTCTCGCAGTTCACGATGCTCGCGTCGGATCTGCCTCAGAGCCATCTGAGGGTGAAGGCGGACGTGCTTTGGCGCCGGATTGCAGCCCAGGACGCCTATGGCCCATCCCAGCCCGTGACCAGCCCTGGCATGCTCGCCGGCCGGATGCGCGCCATGGAGCAGCTGACGGCGGCCATAGAGGAGCGCCGCGCCCATGTGGTGCTCTACGGACCGCGCGGATATGGCAAGACCTCGCTGATCCAGTGCCTGTCGAGTTTTGCGGTCGCCTCCGGCTACATCGTGCTTTACGGCTCCTGCGGGGCTGAGACCCGCTTCGAGGAGATCTTCCGCAATTTCCTGCGCAGCGTCCCGATCCTGTATTTCGACTCCAGCCGAAGCCCGACAGCCGTCCGCGCCGGCGCTCAGACGCTGGCCGATCTGCTGCCCGAAGGCGAATTCTCGCCCTATGAACTCGCCAGCATCCTCGGCGCGGTGAAGGGCACGCGGGTCATTTTCCTGCTCGACGAATACGACCAGACGGAATCGGCCGGATTCAACCGCAAGATCGCGGAAACCATCAAGAATTTGTCGGACCGCAGCGCGCGGGTGCATCTGGTTCTGGTGGGCGTCGCTTCGGGCGCAAACGAATTGATGGGCTACATCCCCTCCATCCAGCGCAATCTGGTCGGCATCGGCCTGACGCGGCTGACGCTGAAGGAGATCACCCAGCTTGTCCGCCGCGGCGAGCCCGGCACCAATGTGCGCTTCTCTGAGGAGATCATCACCCGGATCTGGGAGCTCTCCGGCGGGTCGCCCTATTTCGCGCGCCTGGTGACCTTCAAGACCTGCATGCGCGTGATCCGGAAAGACGGCGAAGAGGTCACGATCGAGGATCTGGCCAATGGCCTGCGCGACACGCTCGAAGATTGGCCCGACGAGACCGCCACCATCTACAAATCCTTGCTCGAAGCGTTTCCCGATGCGTTCGGCGCCGCGGCGGTCAAGGCGATGGCGCATGCAGCCGTGGCCCAGGAAAACGCCTTCCGGGTGAGCGATGTGGTGGAGCGGTTTCAATGGCCGCCGGAGTCCGATGGCGGCGAACGCGGCGGCCTGGCGCGGCGCATCGGGCGCTTCCTGCACCGCCTCCTCACGCCTGTTAACGGCATTGTCGTGCTTTCGCGCGATCCTGATACCGAACGCTATCGGTGCATGGATGGATCATTGCCCCAATATGTCGCGTTTCGCGCGTTCAGCGATGCAGTCGCGGAGAGTCCTGCTTGAGCTTTGCCCCTAGAATTGTCCCGGCATCCCGGCGCGCGGCCTTGGCCGCGCTTGGCATTGTGTTGAGCGCCGGCCCAGCCTTGGCGCAGAGCGCAGGCGGCGGCGGCGGTCTTGGCGGCGGCGGCGGCGGCGGCGGTGGCGGCGCGAGCGGCCCTGCGGCCTCGCCCCGGCCGTCGGTTGGCGAACGCGGGATCTCGCTGCGCGCAGGCGTCTTGTATGGTTCTGAAACCAATGCGTTTCCCATCGGTGCGCCTGGCGTCGGGACCCTGGATCCGGAACTCGAATACACAACCGCCAACGCCAGCCTGACGGCCCGCCAACCGCTTGGCCCGGTCCAGCTCGAGCTGGTCGGCACCGTCAGCCAGCGCGAGGGCACGACCGAGGAGCTTCTCAATTCCACCAGCTGGGAGACGGGCGTTACGGCCACGGCGCCGCTGGGCGGACGGTGCGGGGGGCTGGTGTCCGCGCGTGTGGGCGAGCGGCAGGTCGATTTCGAGATCGTGGACGCCATCACCCGCTCGCTTGTCGAGTCGCAGCGCTTTCAGGCGGGCGTGGCGTGCGCTCTCCCGTTCAATCTGACCGCCTCGGTCACGGGCGGACACGAGCGCGGCCGCGCCGTCGACAGCGCAGACCGGCAGGCCCAGGCCGACTTCGATCAGGATTCTATCTCCGGTTCGCTTGCCTATCAGGCGACCCGCCGCCTGTCGCTGGGCGTGAACGTCTCTCAAACCCGCCGCGAGCTGGTTAATCCCGCAATCGTGCTGGCTTCCCCGCAAAGCGCCGTTGAATTGACGAGCTACACAGCCTTCGCGCAGTTCAACCCGAGCACGCGGCTGCAAACCCGCTTCTCGCTGGGAACGGAAGAAACCAATCTGGCCGACACGGACGGGTTCGTCGCGTCCGCAGACGTCACCTGGCGTCTGAGTTCGCGCACCGAACTGACGTTTGGCTACTTCGAAGGGCAGTTCCAGCGTCAGGACAGCGTGGCGTTGCTGTCGGATGGCAAGAACGTCCGCATCGGGGCGCAGTGGCGTCCCAACCGCCGGTTCCGGGTTAATCTCGACTGGTCCCGATCGGAGGAAGCCGTCGCCCTGTCGGCAATTCCGGCCGGCTTCACAGCGCGGCAGATCCGGGAGGCTGCGGATGTGGATCAGTATAGCGTCCGAAGCACGGTGCGGCTCACCCGCTGGGCGGATCTGATGCTGAGCTATCGTTCCAATTCCACCAAGGCGCGCCCGGCGATCTATGATCTGGACAATGACGTGGTCCAGATCGGGATCACCGTGCAGCGCTGATCTCGGGCTGCGGCGCCTTTTGGCGCCTGGCCACGCACGCATTTTGCATCACGCGCCGCAGCGGCGACACACAATGGTGAAAGGCTCTGGTCCATGAAAACGATGGCAACCCTGATCGCAGCGATGCTGGTGGCGGCCGCGTCCGGCGGATCGGCCCTTGCCCGGCAGGCGCCGGAGGGAACATCGCCTTTGGCCCCGCTCCCGACGGCCCAGGGCGCCGCCCCGCTCGATTATCGCCTCGGCGTTGGTGACGTGGTGCAGATGATCGTGTTCGGCGCGCCTGAAGCAAGCGCGCGCCTGCGCGTTCGGCCGGACGGCACGATCGAGGCGCCGTTCGTCGGCGCAATTCAGGCCGTCGGCAAGACGTCCGAAGAGCTGAGCGCGTTGCTGCGCCAGGGGCTGATGGCGGCGCAGGTCTATCGCAGCCCGCAAGTGATCGTCGAGGTGGTCCAGTTCCAGAGCCAGACGGTGACCATCCTCGGCTTTGTGCGCTCCCCCGGGGTCTTGACCCTGACGCGCACCACCCGGCTAAGCGAAGTCCTGGCTCAGGCCGGCGGCCCCAACGTTGGCGCCTCCGATACGATCGTCATCAATCGGGTCGTGAATGGCGAGCCCACCACGCTGCGCGCGTCTTATGATGCGATCGCGCGCAACCCGCAGGCCAACGATATCGTGCTGGTGTCGGGCGATCAGATCTTCATTCCGGAAGGCGAATACGTCTTCATCACCGGCCAGATCACCTCGCCTGGTCGCCTCGAGTTCCGGGAAGGCAAGACCGTCCGCGAGCTGATCGGCGAGGCGGGCGGTCCGAGCGAGAACGGAAGCCTGGGGCGCTTCCGCGTGACGCGGGTCGGCGAGGATGGCCGGTCGTCGCGCGTGCGCCTGAAGCTCGATGACAAGCTGAAGCCCGGCGACATTATTGAGATGCAAGAGCGGCTGTTCTGACAGGTCGTGGAGAAGGTGCTGCAATGAACTTCCTTCAAATCCTCAAGATCCTGTGGGCGCGCCGCTGGATCATGCTGGCCACGGCTCTGACGTGCGTCGTGGTCGCGGTGATCGTGGTGTCGGTCATCCCGCGGCAGTATCAGGCCACGGCGCAATTCCTGTTCGGGACCGATCGCGGCGATGACGTGACCGGCCGCCGCCTTGATCGCAACGCGATCGGGGCCTTCACCCAGACGCAGTTTGAGCTGATCCGCAGCGATCGCGTGACCCTGCAGGTGGTCGAGCGGCTGCAGCTGACGTCCAACCCCTCCTTCATCGAAGCCCATGATCGCGCGGACACGCGCCTGCCGATCGATCGCTGGGTGGCCGAGCGGCTGTCGCAGAACATCGAAGTGCGCGCCGTGCGGGGCAGCAACATCATCGATGTCAGCTTCACCGCCCCCGAGCCGAGCTACACCGCCCAGGTGGCGAATGCGGTGGTGGACGTCTATCAGGAAGTATCCTTGCAGATTCAGGCCTCTGGCCGTCGTGAAGAAGCGGAATGGTACGACGTTCAGCTGCGCGCCGCCCAGGAGGCCCTGCAGAAGGCCGAAGCCGCCGAACTCACGTTCCGCAGCGCCAACGGGCTCTCGCCCGACGGCGACGGCCTGACCATCGAGCGCGAGCGTCTCGCCTCGCTGGCCAGCCAGGTGACCTCGCTCGCCCCGGTGATGATCGCCCCGTCGGCGGCGGCGATGTCGCGGTCGTCGGTCTCGGCGGCCACGTCGGGTTTGCGCAGTCAGCTGATCGCGATCGAAACCCAGATGGCCCAGGTCGCCGAGCGGCTGGGGCCGTCCCATCCGACCATGCAGGCCCTCGAGCGCAACCGCGATGCGATCCAGCGCCAGATCGCGCAGGAAGAGAGCCTTGCGCGCTCGGCTGATTCCGCCGCCGTGGCGGCCGCCAACGCCGGCGTCATGGCCCAGGCCGCCGCCGCTTCCGCCCAGCAGTCCGCCGTCGTGCGCGCCTATGAGACCCAGCGCGCCCGGATCGAGCAATTGTCGTCGAAAATGGAAGAATTGTCGGCGCTGACGCGCGACGTCGAGGCCAAGCGCCGCGTCGTCGAGGATCTGACCGAACGCGCCAATCTGGTGCGCCTCCAGACGGCCGCGCCCAACACGCTGGTGATGCCGCTCCGCCGGGCGGAGACGCCGCAGAACCACTCGTTCCCGCAACGCGGCCTCAGCACGGCGATTGCCGGCGGCTTCGGCGTCATGCTGGGTCTGCTGCTGTCGCTTCTGGCCGAGATGATCGATCGCCGGGTCCGCGGGCATGAAGATATCGAGCATGCCTCGAATGCGCCGGTTCTGGCCATCATGCCGGGTCCCTCGAACGGGGTTGTCGCTTTGTGGCGCAGGCTCAGCGCGATCGGAAAGGCCGGCGTGGCGCGAACCTTGCCTGCGCCTCGCTCCGGGCCGGAACATTTGCTGGGGCAGGGCGCGCAATGAGCGACGTTAGGGAAGTCAACTCGCTGGCTGAGCGCGCTGCGCTGGGCGAAATCCTGATCGCGAAAGGCAAGCTCAATCGCGAGCAGGTTTCCCAGGTGCTGGCGCGCCAATCCGAGACAGCGGCGTCGTTCGGCGAGACAGCGATCGATCTCGGGCTGATCAGCCGTGAAGACCTGCTCCAGGCGCTCTCCCAGCAGTTCGGTTATGTCGCGGCGGAGGACAGCCAGCGCGGATCGCTTTCGCCCGATCTGCTTCTGGCCCACGATCCCTATAGCGCGACCGCCGAAGCGATCCGCCTGCTGCGCACGCAGGTGGCGTTGCGGCGCCGCCAGTCCGGCTTTCGCGGCGTGACGGTGATGGCCGCCACGCCAAACATCGGGTGCAGTTTCTTCTCGGCCAATCTCGCGCTGGCCATGTCTCAGATCCAGGTTCGCACCCTGCTAATCGACACCAACATGCGTGATCCCTCGATCGAGGGATATTTCGGTTTGCCGGCGCGCGGGGAGGGGCTGTCGTCGATCCTCAGCGGCGCGACACGGCCGGAGCGGGCGATCCACCATGAGCGCTTGCCCTATCTTTCGGTGATCACCGCCGGGCCGCAGCCGCCCAATCCGCAGGAGCTGCTTTCGGGCTCGCTGTTCCAGAGCCTTGCGGTGGCGCTGATGCGCGATTTCGACCTCGTGATCGCCGACACGCCAGCGGCCAACAGCTGCGCGGACGCCTTCGCAGTGGCGGCGGCTCTGGGGCAAGTCCTCATCGTGACCCAGCGCAACATCACCCACGTGCGAGACGTGGAAGTGCTGAGCCAGCAGGTTCAGGCCGCTGGCGGCGCTGTGCTGGGCTCGGTCCTGAACGATCGGGGCTGATCACCATGGCGGTTACGACCACCACGACAGACACGCTGAACGCCCACTGGATCGGTTGGGCCAAGGCGCACTGGGTTGCGATCGCAGCCTTTGCGCTTCTCCTTGCGCCCACCATCGTGGCGCTCGCCTACGACGTGTGGCCGACCGAAACCGGCAGCCACAGCATCTTCATCATGGCTGTGGCGCTGTGGCTGATCTATCAGCGCGGCGAAGCCATGGCGGCGGCGGCGTCGCGGCCGTCGACCATGCTGGGCGCCTTCCTGCTGGTTTGCGGCCTTGCCGCCTTGGTGCTGGGGCGGTCTCAAGGGGTGCTGATCGCCGAGGCGGGCAGCCAGGTGATCACCGCCGTCGGCCTCATCGTCCTGTTCGCCGGGCTGGGCCCGGTGCGCGTGATCGCCTTTCCGTTGGTGTTTCTCATCTTCAGCATGCCGTTTCCGGGGTGGCTGGTCGATGTGATCACCCAGCCGCTGAAGATCTGGGTTTCCGAGACCGTCGTCTGGTTGCTGGCGCTGCTGAATTATCCCGTCGCCAAGGATGGGATCATCATCTATCTCGGCCAGTATCAGCTGCTCGTCGAAGACGCCTGCTCCGGCTTGAATTCCATCATGACGCTGTCGGCGTTGATGGCTTTCTACGTCTACATGCGCCCCAAGGGTCATTGGCTGGAGATTGTGCTCCTGCTGGCCAGCATCATTCCGATCGCGGTGATCGCCAACGTCCTGCGCGTGATGACGCTCTGCCTCATCACCTATCACATGGGCGAAGAGGCGGGGCAGGGCTTCCTGCACACCACCTCGGGTCTGGTGCTGTTTGCCGGCGCGATCCTGTTCATTTTCCTGGTGGAGCAGGTGCTCGCCCAGGTGTTTCGCCTCGCGAGGCTGCGGTCATGACGCTTCAATATCCGCGGCGGCAATTCCTCGCTCTTGGCGGGGCGGGGCTGGCCACAGGCGGCGCCTGGTGGCTGAGCCCGCCGCCCACGAAGGGCGATGGCCGTGCGCCCATCGACATGGACAAGGAGCTGCCGAGCAGCTTCGCCGGCTGGCGGACCGACCCCGCGATCGTTCCGGTGATGCCGGCGGACCCAGGCTCGCTGACGGCCCAGCTCTACAACTCGATCTTCGGGCGGGGCTATGTGTCGGATCAGAACGAACTGGTCATTGCGCTGGCCGCTTACGGCGCCCGCCAGACCGACCAGCTTCAGGTGCACCGCCCGGAAGTCTGCTATCGCTCCGTCGGTTTCGACATTGAAGGCATGGCGGACATGGACGTGCGGCTGCCGGCCGGCAACGTCATTCCCGCCACCCGCGTCCTGACGCGCAATCGCCATCGCGCCGAGATCGTCACCTACTGGATGCGGATCGGCCCCACGGTGGTGCGCGGCCTCATGGGCCAGCAGCTGGCGCGGATGGAGGCGAGCTTTGCACGCCAGGTGCCCGACGGGGTTTTGTTCCGCATCTCCACCATCGGGGAAGCCGGGCCGAAGACGGACGAGTTGCACGTCCGGTTTCTGAACGCCTTCCTGGCTGAGCTGGCGCCGGACGAGCTGGAGTTTCTTGTCGGCGAACGCAACGTCGCGTTGGCGCCCGTCGCTGCGCGCGCTGGCGCTGCAAGCCCGACCTGAGCCCTGGCCGGTTTCGCCTCGAAGCGCGCTTCGCTATAGCGCGTGCATGCGCTTTCTGACCATGAGCGGCGCAGGCAACGCCTTTGTGGTGTTCGACGCGCGCCAGCACCCGTTTGCCGCCAGCCCGGAGCTGATCCGTGCGGTATCCGATCCCGCACGCGGCGCGGGCGCTGATCAGGTCTTCGTCCTCGAGCCGCCGACCGATCCACGCGCCGACGTGTTCATGCGCATCTGGAACGCGGATGGGCAAGAGGTGAGCGCCTGCGGCAACGGGGCGCGATGCGTCGGCTGGTTGGCGATGCGCGAGAGCGGCAGGGACGCCGCCGTCATCCAGACGGCCGAGCGTCTTCTGACGGCGCGCGCTGCAGGGCCGATGCGCGTCACGGTGGACATGGGCGCCCCCAAGCTGGACTGGGCCGAAATCCCGCTGGCCGAGCGGATGGACACCGTCCGGATCGAGCTGCAGGTCGGCCCGATCGATGCGCCCGTGCTGCATTCGCCAGGCGCGGTCTCGGTGGGCAATCCCCATGTCGTGTTCTTTGTCGCAGACGCCGAAGCGGCGCCGGTGCGCGAGGTGGGCCCGATGATCGAGCATCACCCCCTGTTCCCGGAGCGGGTGAATGTCGGCTTCGCCCAGATCGTGGCGCGCGACCGGATCCGGCTGCGGGTGTGGGAGCGCGGCGCGGGCCTGACCAAGGCCTGTGGGACCGGGGCCTGCGCGGCGCTTGTGGCGGCGGTGCGGCGTCGTCTGGCCGACCGCAAAGCGACGCTCGCTTTGGATGGCGGCGAGCTTGAAATCGAATGGCGCGAGAGCGATGGCCATGTCTTCATGACCGGGCCGGTCTCGCTGGATGGAGAGGGCGCGCTATGACGGCCAAACCCCGCCTGACAGACCTGTTTGACCCGGCGTGCTCCAATCTGGAGTGGCTGCAGCTGTTTTACGCCTCATGCTGTGACGGCGCCTGGGAGGGCGAGTTCGGCGCTTCGCTCGACACCACCGACGCGCCTGGCTGGAGCTTCGTGTTCGATCTGCGCGGCACGGCGCTTTCGGTGGGCGAAAGCGCGCCCGAACAGAAGCTGCCCGCACCCAGAGGGGTGGAAGCCTGGCTGGAAGATGACGAGTTTCACGCCGAATGCGGCGCGCATGGTCTGGAAGCGATGCTCGGCGCCTTCCGGGCCTGGGCGACGGGGCGGCTGAAGGCGGCCTGACGCCGGCGCGACCGGCCGACACAAAGGCGTCACGACGGCGCCAACACCGCGCAGACGCGCTTTTCCTCGGCGCAGAAGCCGCTAGGGTGACCCCAGCCACCGGGCGCGAGATCCGGCGCAGCACAGGGAGATGAGCGATGGCGGTGCAATCAGAAGCGGACGCGGGCGTGCAGGCCGCTCCGGCGCAGGCGCTGTCGCCCTCTTACGTGAATTATGCGCTGTGGATGCTGTTGCTCGTCTACACGCTGAACTTCCTGGACCGCCAGATCGTCAACATCCTGGCTGAGCCGATCAAGCAGGATCTCAACCTCTCCGACACCCAGCTCGGTCTCATGACCGGCCTTGCGTTTGCGCTGGTCTATACGGTTCTGGGCATTCCGATCGCGCGCTATGCCGACAAGTTCACCTCCAATCGGGTGAGCGTGATCTCGATCGCGCTGGCGGTCTGGTCGGGCTTTACAGCGCTGTGCGGGATCGCGGGCAATTTCTGGCAGCTTCTGCTTGCCCGCATCGGCGTGGGCATTGGCGAGGCAGGCTGCACCCCGCCCGCCCACTCGCTGATCGTGGACCATGTCGCTCCGGAAAAGCGCGCCTCCGCCCTTGCGCTCTATTCCATGGGCGTGCCGCTTGGCTCGCTTGGCGGCATGGCGCTGGGCGGGATCATCGCCGAGCATTTCGGCTGGCGCGCGGCGTTTCTGGCGGTGGGGATTCCAGGCGTGCTGCTCGCGCTCATCACCTGGACCACGCTCAAGGAACCGCGCCGGCTGGGCCTGATCCCCAAGCCCGCCGCAGATGCGCCGACCATCTCGTTTGGCGAGGCGCTGAAGATGCTCTCCGCCAAGAAGGCCTATTGGTACGCCGTGCTGGCCGCCGCCATGATCTCGTTCCTGGGCTATGGCCAGGCGGCCTTCCTCGGCTCCTATTTCGCCCGGGTGCACGAGATGCCGATCGGCCAGATCGGGATTTCGCTCGGCCTGATGATCGGGATTTCCGGGGTCATCGGCACCTATATCGGCGGCCAGATCGCCGACCGGGCGGCCAGGAAGGACACCCGCGCCTATATGAGCGTGCCGGCGTTTGCGATGCTGGCGGGCGCGCCCTTCTTCGTGGCGGCGATGTTTGTCGAGAGCGCGCTGGTCTGCCTGCTGCTGCTGGCGATCCCCACGCTGCTCAATTCGCTGTGGTATGGCCCGGTCTATGCCGCCGTGCAGGGGCTGGCGGGGCCAAAGCTGCGCGCAACGGCGGTGGCGATCATGCTGTTTGTCGTGAACATGATCGGCCTCGGCTTCGGGCCTTTGATCCTCGGCGCGATCTCGGATGCGATGGCGGCGAGCATGGGGCCGGCCGAAGGCCTGCGCTGGGCGATCCTGATCACATCTGCTGTGGGGATCCTTGCCGTGATCCTGTTCTTCCTCGCGCGCGTCACCATTCGCGAAGAGCTGGAAGAAACCGCGCGCGCGGGCTGACGCCCCAGACTGAGCCTGCCCGGCCCTGCATGGCCGGGCGGGCCTCAGCGCCGCAGCTTGGCCTTGAGCGCGCGCTCGACGTCGGCGGTGACAAAGCTCGAAATGTCGCCGTTGAGGCGGGCGATCTCCTTCACCAGCCGGCTGGCGACGGCCTGATGGTGCGGATCGGCCATGAGGAAAACGGTCTCGATATCGGGGTTGAGCTTCTGGTTCATCCCGACCATCTGGAACTCGTATTCGAAGTCCGAGACCGCGCGCAGGCCGCGCACGATCACGTTTGCGCCGACCTCTTCAGCAAAGTGCATCAGCAGGTTTTCGAACGGCACCACCTCGATTTCTGCGAGGGCGGAGAAGATGGCGCTTTCGCTTTCCACCATCGCCACACGCTCTTCCAGGCTGAACAGCGGGCCCTTGTCGCGGTTGATCGCCACCCCGATCACCAGCTTGTCCACGAGCTTCACCGCCCGGCCGATGATATCGAGATGGCCGTTGGTGATGGGGTCGAACGTGCCTGGATAGAGCCCGATACGCGGCGCCATGTCTTGATCTCCCCCCAGAGGACTGGCGTCGTTCTAGCCGCGCAAGGGCAGGCGGGGAAGGGCGCGCGCGCTCCGTCCCCCCGTCGGCGCCGGAAGCGGGGGAAAGAAGGTTATTGCGCCGCGCGCATTTCTCCTGCGTCCAGGTCGGCGAACTGCTTCTTGCGCGGCCCCATATAGCCAAACAGCCAGCCCGCCACCTTGCGCATCTGGATCTCCTCCGAGCCCTCCGTGATGCGATAGCTCAAACGGCTTGTGGCGCGAATAGCCGATGCCGCCATGCACCTGCATCGCGCGGTCGGCGGCCTCGCAGCACAGCCGGTTCGCCCAGTAATTGCACATTGAGACCTTGTCGGAGAGGCGCTTTTCCACCTCCGGCTTGGTCATCTGGTCCATTTCCCAGGCGGTTTTCTGGATCAGCAGGCGCAGCATCTCGGCCTGGGTGGCCAGTTCCACCAGCGGCCACTGGATCGCCTGGTTCTTCGCCAGCGCCTCGCCAAACGGTTTGCGCATGCGGGCGTATTTCACGCTCTCCTCGATGCAGAACACCGCCGCGCCGAGCGAGGAGGCGGCCTGGCGGATGCGGTTTTCGTGCACGAAGTGCTGGGCCAGCATCAATCCGCCCTCGGGCGGACCAAAGATCGCCTCATCGGGAACCCAGATGTTTGTGAAGCTCACCCGCGGGTGATCGGTCGGCATGTTGAAGGTCCAGAGGTATTCCTCGATCTTCACGCCGGGATCGTCGGCGGGCACGAAGAAGCAGGTGATGCCGCGGGCATCCCCGTCCTGACCGCTGGTGCGGGCAAACAGCATGCAGTGGGTGGCCACATGCATGCCGGTGGTCCACATCTTCTCCCCATTGATGCGCCAGCCGTCGACGCCGTCACGGGTCTCGCGCGCCGCGCGGGTCTCCATATGGGTGGCGTCGGAGCCGTGGTTGGGCTCAGTCAGGCCAAAGGTGGCGATGAACTCCCCGCGCAGCGCCTTGGGCAGCAGCTCGGCTTTCTGCTTTTCCGTCCCGAAATCGCGCAGCATCAGCGCGCCCGGCAGATTGCCCACGATCGAGTGTTCGTTCTGCAGATCGTTGTGCAGGCCCAGGCCCTTTTTCGCCAGATGCTCGCGGATGATCGCCATGGCGAGGTTGGAGCCGTCCTTGCCGCCGAACTCCTTGGGCAAGGCAAAGCGGAAGTGCCCGGCCGCATCGGCGCGCCGTCGCGCTTCGCGCAGCAGATCCTCCCACTCCTTGCGCGGGAGGCCGCCATTCTCGAAATCGGTGCGCGCCCATTCGCGGCGGTGGTCGAAGAAGCGCTCATTATCGTCGGCGGCCTGGAGCGGCTTGATCTCTGCCTCGATGAAGGCGTCCAGCTCTGCGAGATAGGCCGAAATGTCGGCAGGAATGGCAAAATCCACAGCGTCGCTCCCCTGTGTCGTTTCGCGGGACTATATCGCAGGCGACGGCGGCGGCGAGGGGGAGCTCGTCATCCCGGACGGCCCGCAGGGCTGATCCGGGATCTTGTCACGCCTGCAGCCTCGTGAGGTCCCGGCTCTCGCTTTGCTCGGCCGGGATGACGGGGAGTTCGTCATCCCGGACGGGGCGGAGCCCCGATCCGGGATCTTGTCACGCTTGCAGCCCCGGGAGGTCCCGGCTCTCGCTTTGCTCGGCTGGGATGACAAGCACGCGCTCACCGCCGCCGCGGCATCCGCACGGGCAGCATGGCGCGCACGATCGGGTGCTTTAGCCGCGCGCAGTCGAGGCTTTCATGCACCCCGATCCCGTCGCGGCCATAGAGCCGGGTGGCGAGCGCGGAGCGGGTATAGAAGGGCGCATCCTCCCAGACTGCGGTGATGGCGGGCGCAGAGCCCGCATCCGCCCGGGTCTCGCGGGCCACGCCCCAGAAGCCACGGGGCAGACGCGCCTTTGGCGGCGGGGCCAGAGCCTCCAGCGCGCCGTCTCCTGCAAACCGGAGCGCAAAGCCCTCCTCGCGCCTATCGGCCAGCTCGGTGTCGTAGAGCACGATCGTGTCGGCCCCTTCGTGCACGCGCGACCAGGTCCAGGAGGCGAAACCCGCCTCGATCGGCTCGTCGGCCCAGTTTGCGTCCCAATAGGCGGGGCCAGACCAGGCGATGGAAGGCGCGGAAAAGCTCAGATCCACCCGCGCGTAGGGCGCGATCGGGCGCCAATGGTGGCGGCCTGCCGGGTCGAGCGCGATGGCGGTTTGCGGCCAGCTTTCCGGTGTAAGGCGGATGCGCCCACGCAGCGGGAAGGGCAAAGGCGCGCAGGTCTCCTCGATCTCGACGGCAAGGGTCTGCCCGTCCCAGGCGAGCCCCGAGGCGCCGACCTGAAAGACATCCGGGCCCCGCTTCAGGCTGCCGGCGCCGCGCTCGGTCATCGCCCAGCGCCCCACGCCCGGCCCATACAGCGCGACATTGATGCAGACGTGATCCTCCGGCCGGCTGCGCCCCGCCCAGAAATAGTAAGGCGAGAACACCGAGCCGACGAAGGCGATCAGCGTCAGGCCGTAGAGCCCGTCGTCGCTGATCGCGTCGACATACCACCAGCGATAGCCGCCGGGCGGAACCGGGGCGTCGAAGGCCGGTCCGCCAGGATGGCTTCTGCTGCGAGCCGGCCCGAAAGCGCCGCCATCGGGACCCCCGCTCCCGGATGCACGCTCCCCCCGGTGAGATAGAGGCCCGGCAGGCGGCTGCGCGCCCCCATCCGCTGAAACGGCGCAAACGGTCCGTGGATCGACCGGCCATAGATCGCCCCCCGTGTTCCGGGAAACAGCGCCTCCCACTGGGCTGGGCCCGTGCGCACCGTCCGGGCCGGATCGAGGCTGAGCCTCAGGCCGCAGGCCCGCAGATGGGAAAGCGCGCGCGCCTGACATGCATCGATCTCCTGATCGGAAAGGTCGGCCCCGATCGCGGGGGCGTTGGCCAGCACAAGCAGCCGCTCCGGCCCGTCTGGCCCGGCGCCGGAATCATCGCGGTCCTGCGCGCAGACATAGAGCGTGGGGGTCTGCGGCAGGCGCCCGGCCCGGAAGATGGCGTCGAACTCCGCCTTGTAGGCGTCGGAAAAGAACACGGTGTGCCGGGCGAGAGGAAAGCCCTTCGCTTCCAGCGAACCCGCCCAGGTGACAGCCGAAAGCGACCGGGCCGCCTGAGGCGTCGGGCGGGCGGCGGCGCGCGCGCCCGCGCCCAGAAGGCCGCTCGCGAGAGCGTGGGCGTCGGAGTTGGCGATCACGAGATCGGCTGCGATCTCCTTCCCATCCGCCAGACGGACGCCTGCCGCCCGGCCGCCGCGCACCAGAATCTCGCCTGCCGCGGCACCATAGCGCAGGCGCGCGCCCTTGGCTTCGGCAAGCCGCGCCAGCCCCTGGGCCAGCGCGTGCATGCCGCCCTCCACCAGCCAGACGCCGTCCAGCTCCACATGCGCGATCAGCATCAGCGTTGCAGGCGCCTGAAACGGCGAGCAGCCGCAATAGGTGGCGTAGCGGCCAAACAGCTGGCGCAGCCGCGGATCGCGGAAATGCCGGCCCAGCGCCTGCCACAGCGTCTCGAACGGGCGCAGCGCCAGCAGCCGGTCGGGACGGTCCCAGCCGATCCGGGCGGGCAGGGAGAGAAAGCTGGGGCGCTGGGCCTCCAGCATTGTGGTCTTGAGCACATCATGCAGCGCTGCGGCTTCTGCCGCGAAGGCTCTGAAACCTTTGGCTTCTTCGCCGCCAGCGAAGGCCTCGATCGCGGCCTCGCTCGCGCCTCCGTCGGCAAACAGGTCCAGCCGCGCGCCGTCGGCCCATGCATGGCGCGCGAGGACCGAACACGGCTGAAGCGTCACATAGTCAGACAAATGCGCGCCGCAGGCCTCGAACAGCGCTTCGAACACCGGCTTCATGGTGAAGACGGTGGGGCCTGCATCGATCTGCGCGCCGCCGGCCTCGATCAGGCGCATCTTGCCGCCGGGCGCGGCTTCTTTCTCCACAAGCGTGACAGCGAATCCGCGCGCAGCCAGAAGCGCAGCGGCGCTCAAGCCGCCCACCCCGGCGCCAATCACCACTGCTCTTTCGCCCGTCGTGGCATCCGCCATGGCGCGGACGCGCCTCCCCGTCTCGTTGACTCGCCCACAGCATGTGATCAACCTGCGAGACACTTCAAGTGACAAGTGATCTGGACACTTGATGGCAGCGAGGCAGGGAGACCGCGCATGGATCTGGCGGGCCGCATCGAAACAGCGCTGGAAGCCGCGATTGCGCGGATGGAGGCGGGAAGCCCGCCGACGCTCGCGGCCGCGATGCGCCATGCGGTTTTTCCAGGCGGCGCGCGCGTGCGGCCACGGCTCTGCCTCTCGGTAGGGTTCGCCTGCGGCGGGGACGCCGCGCCTCTGATCGAGGCCACAGCGGCGGCGGTGGAACTTCTGCACTGCGCCTCGCTCGTCCATGACGACCTGCCCTGCTTCGACGACGCGGCCGAGCGCCGGGGGCGGCCCTCTGTCCATGCGCTTCATGGCGAGGCGATTGCGGTGCTCGCTGGCGATGGGCTGATCGTGCAGGCGTTCGAGACGCTGGCGCGCGGGGCCGCGGCCGCGCCCGCCAGGCTGCCGGGCCTGCTTTCCGCCATCGCGCGCGCGGCCGGCGCCCCCTCAGGCCTCGTGGCGGGCCAGGCCTGGGAGAGCGAGCCGGACGCGCCGCTTGAAACCTATCATTGCGCCAAGACCGGCGCGCTTTTCGTGGCCGCCACCATGGGCGGGGCGATGGCGGCTGGCGCGGACCCCGGTCCGTGGCGGGCGCTCGGCGCGCTGCTCGGCGAAGCCTATCAGGTGGCCGACGATCTGCTCGATGCGGTGGGCGATGAGGGGTGCGGCAAGCCGCTGCATCAGGATGCGGCCCGGCAGCGCCCCAACGCCGTCGCGCGGCTGGGGCTGCATGGCGCGCTCGCCCGGCTGGAAGGCCTTGTGGAACAGGCCGCCGCCTCCATCCCGCCCTGCGCCGGGCGGGAGGCCCTGTCGGACCTTGTGCGGCTCCAGGCGCGCCGGCTGGCACCCAAGAGCCTTGTGCGCGCCGCCTGACCGGAAGGGACGGCGGCGTGGCTGCGACCCTGACGCTGCGCGATGCGGGTGATCGCCCCTGGGGGGACGAGCCCGGCCCCCGCCGGGCGCCGGAGGGCGCGCGCCCCAACCCCCAACCCCCGCCCCCCCCCCCCCCCCCCACCGGGGGCGCGCGCCTGATCGGCTGGCGCAATCGTCTGCTCGGCTCGCCAGCCTTCCATCGCTTCGCCGCAGATTTTCCCCTGACCCGAGGGATCGCCCGGCGCGAGGCGCGCGCCCTGTTCGATATCCTCGCGGGCTTCGCCTACTCCCAGACGCTGTCGGCCTGCGTCTCGCTCGACCTTTTCGGCCTCCTGGCGGACGGGCCGCTCGCGCAGACCGAGATTGCGCGCCGCGCCGGCCTGCCGGCCGCAGGGGCGACACGATTGCTCAAGGCCGCCGCCAGCCTGCGCCTGCTCGAGGCGCTGCCCCCGGACCGATACGCGCTTGGCCCGCTTGGCGCAGCGATGCGCGCGACGCCGGGCGTAGCCGCCATGATGGCGCATCACCGGCTGCTTTATGCCGACCTTGCCGATCCGGTGGCGCTGTTGCGCCGGGGCGGCGGCGGAGCGCTGGCCGACTTCTGGGGCTATGTGCGCGCCAGCGACCCTTCCGGTCTCGAAGCCGCAGCGGTGGCCGACTATTCCGCGCTCATGGCGGCAAGCCAGGAGTTTGTCTCCGGCGAGGTGCTCGACGCCTACGACCTCTCGCGCCATCGCACGCTTCTGGACGTGGGCGGCGGGGAAGGGGGCTTCCTTTGCGCCGCCGCGAAGCGCGCGCCAGACCTGCGCCTGATGCTGTTTGACCTGCCGGCGGTGGCGCAGCGCGCCACGGCGCGCTTCGCCGTAGCCGGCCTTGCAGAGAGGGCGCAGGCCTTCGGGGGCGACTTTCTGGCCGATCCGCTCCCGCGCGGCGCCGACGTGATCAGCCTGATGCGCGTGGCCCACGACCACGACGACGCCGCTGTCATGCGGCTTCTGTCCGCCTGTCGGACGGCGCTGCCGCAAGGCGGAACGCTTCTGATCGGCGAGCCAATGGCGGCCACGCCGGGGGCGGAGGCCTCAGGCGAAGCATTTTTCGGCCTCTATCTGTTCGCCATGGGGCAAGGACGGCCCCGCACCCCCGCCGAACTCAGCGCCATGGCGCGTGCGGCGGGCTTCGCCCGCTGCCGCCTCGCGCGCACCCGCACGCCGCTCAATGCCCGCCTCTTGGTCGCGACAGTGGAAGCGGCGCTCTGACGTGCGACAGAGGCGTCGCACCAGATTGACACTCTGCAATGTCAATTTAACCTGACAACACACGGGCGGAGAGCCCGGCCCGGGAGGAAGCCGAATGCAAACCTACGCTGTCGTCATGGAGGGGCCGCAGAAGCTCGCCGTGCGCAGGGTTGGGCTCACCGAGCTCGGCGATAACGACGTCATGGTCGATGTCGCCTGGTCCGGCGTGAGCACGGGCACCGAGCGCCTGCTCTGGACCGGCCGGATGCCGCCCTTCCCGGGGCTGAGCTATCCGCTAGTGCCGGGCTATGAATCCGTCGGTCGCGTGGTCGATGCCGGCCGCAATGCCCTCCATCGGGTGGGCGAGGCGGTCTTCGTGCCGGGCGCCACCTGCTATGCCGACGCCAAGGGCCTGTTCGGCGGCGCGGCCCATCGCATCTTCCTGTCGAGCGAGCGCGCCATCGCGCTGCCCGACAACCTCGCCGAAGACGGAGTGCTGTTTGCGCTCGCCGCCACCGCGTTCCATGCGATCGCGGGCGGGGACGGCGCCGGCCCGGATCTCATCGTCGGCCATGGCGTGCTCGGCCGGCTGCTTGCCCGCATCGCGATCGCCCGTGGCGGCCCCGCCCCCGTGGTCTGGGAGACCAACCCGATGCGCCGCGCCGGCGCGCAGGGCTATGACGTGATCGACCCTGCCGACGACGACCGCCGCGATTATCGCGCGATCTATGATGTTTCGGGCGCGGCTGATCTGCTCGACACCCTGATCGGCCGGCTCGCGCGCGGCGGGGAAGTCGTGCTTGCGGGCTTCTACGACAAGCCGGTCTCTTTCGCCTTCCCCCAGGCCTTCATGCGCGAGGCGCGCCTGCGGGTCGCGGCCGAATGGAAGCCCGACGACATCGCCGCCACCGCTGCGCTGATCGAGGCGGGCGCCCTGTCGTTTGGCGGACTGGTCACCCACCACACCCACGTGGGCGGGGCGGAAGCGGCCTATCGCACCGCGTTTGAGGACGCGGACTGCCTGAAAATGGTCGTGGATTGGAGAGGAAGCGCATGAGCAAGATCACTCTTCTCTCGGCAAAACAGTTGCGTGAGGAAGCAGCGATCGAGCCCGATCCTGTGCCGACGGCCGAGCCCACAAAGAAGACCCAGATCATCGCCATCTATGGCAAAGGCGGCATCGGCAAGAGCTTCACGCTCTCCAACCTCAGCTACATGATGGCCCAGCAGGGCAAGCGCGTGCTGCTGATCGGCTGCGATCCGAAGAGCGACACCACAAGCCTGCTGTTTGGCGGCAAAGCCTGCCCGACCATCATCGAAACAAGCTCGAAAAAGAAGCTCGCCGGCGAAGAGATCAAGATCGAGGACGTCTGCTTTGTCCGCGACGGCGTCTACGCCATGGAGCTTGGCGGCCCGGAGGTCGGACGCGGTTGCGGCGGCCGGGGCATCATCCACGGCTTCGAGACGCTGGAAAAGCTCGGCTTCCACGATTGGGACTTCGACTACGTCCTGCTCGACTTCCTGGGCGACGTGGTCTGCGGCGGCTTCGGCCTGCCGATCGCACGCGACATGTGCCAGAAGGTGATCGTGGTCGGCTCCAACGACCTGCAAAGCCTCTATGTCGCCAATAACGTCTGTTCGGCGGTGGAGTATTTCCGCAAGCTCGGCGGCAATGTCGGCGTGGCCGGCATGGTCATCAACAAGGATGACGGCACGGGCGAGGCGGCGCGTTTCGCCGAAACCGTGGGCATTCCGGTGCTCGCCGCCATTCCGGCCGACGAAGACCTGCGCCGCAAGAGCGCGAACTATCAGATCGTCGGCCGCCCGGGCGAACGCTGGGGCCCGCTGTTCGAGCTGTTGGCGACCAATGTGGCGGAGAGCCCGCCGCACCGGCCGACGCCGCTCTCCAGCGACGGCCTGCTCGGCCTGTTCAGCCCTGAAACCACCGGCGCCGGCTTCCAGCTGACGCCCGCGACCCAGGCCGATCTGCGCGGCGCGAGCTACGCGCCCAAGCCCTCCCTCGAAGTCGTCTACGACACGGTCTGAGCACGATGGATGACCGTTTCATTCCCTCAGACGCGCCTGTCATCCCGGCCGAGCATCGCGAGAGCCGGGACCTCGGGCAGGCGCGCCCGCAAGAGGTCCCGGATCGGGCCTCCGGCCCATCCGGGATAGCGGAGCAGGCTGGCTGTCACGCGGGCGCCGCCACCCTGCGCGCCGCCGCCACCGCCGCGGGCAAGAGCGCCATCCTCGAGCAATACGCCAGGGATTATCCCCAAGGCCCGCACGATCAGCCCCAGAGCATGTGCCCGGCCTTCGGTTCGCTGCGCGTCGGCCTGCGGATGCGTCGCACCGCGACCGTGCTTTCCGGCTCGGCCTGCTGCGTCTATGGCCTTACGTTCACAAGCCATTTCTACGGCGCGCGCCGCACCGTGGGCTATGTGCCGTTCAATTCCGAGACGCTCGTCACCGGCAAGCTGTTCGAGGACATCCGCGACGCGGTCTACAAGCTCGCCGACCCCGCCCTCTACGACACAGTGGTGATCACCAACCTGTGCGTGCCCACCGCATCGGGCGTGCCGCTGCAGCTTCTACCCAAGGAAATCAACGGGGTGCGCATCATCGGCATCGACGTGCCGGGTTTTGGCGTGCCCACCCACGCCGAGGCCAAGGACGTGCTGGCCGGCGCGATGCTGAAATATGCCCGCAGCGAAGCCGAAGCCGGCCCCGTCGCCGCCCCGCGCGAGCGCAAGGCCCTGCCGACCGTGACGCTGCTGGGCGAGATGTTCCCGGCCGATCCTGTCGGCATCGGCATGATGCTGGAGCCGCTCGGCCTCTCCGCCGGACCCGTCGTGCCCACGCGCGAATGGCGCGAGCTTTACGCCGCCCTCGATTGCGCCGCCGTGGCGGCCATCCACCCCTTCTACACCGCGAGCGTGCGCGAGTTCGAGGCGGCGGGCCGCAAGGTCGTGGGCTCGGCGCCAGTGGGTCTCGACGGCACGGCCGCCTGGCTGGAAGCGATCGGCAAAGCCGCTGGCGTGACCGACGCCCGCATCGACGCCGCGAAGGCCCGGATCCTGCCGGCCATCCGCGGCGCACTCGCCGCCAAGCCCATCAAGGGCCGCATCACGGTCACGGGCTATGAGGGCTCCGAGCTGCTCGTCGCACGTCTGCTGATCGAGAGCGGAGCGGAGGTGCCCTATGTCGGCACCGCCTTGCCGCGCACGCCCTGGAGCGAGCCGGACCGGGAATGGCTCGCCGCCAAAGGCTGCCACATCCAGTATCGCGCGAGCCTGGAGCAGGACATCCAGGCGGTCGACGCATTCGCGCCTGATCTCGCCATCGGCACGACGCCCGTGGTCCAGCACGCCAAAGAGCGCGCGATCCCCTCGCTCTATTTCACCAATCTCATCTCGGCGCGGCCGCTGATGGGGCCGGCCGGCGCCGGGTCGCTGGCGCAGGTGATCAATGCCGCCCTCGCCAACAAGGCGCGGTTCGACACGATGAAAGCCTTCTTCGAAGGCGTCGGTCATGGCCCCAGCGCCGGCGTCTGGGAAGAAACGCCCGAGGATCGGCCCGAGTTCAAGGCCCGCTACGCCAAGCAGATGGCGGCTCTGCGCAAGTCCGAAGAAGCGATGGGGACCTAGATGTTGATCCTCGATCACGATCGGGCCGGCGGCTATTGGGGCGCGGTCTACGCCTTCACCGCCATCAAGGGCCTGCAGGTCATCATTGACGGCCCGGTGGGCTGCGAGAACCTGCCGGTCACCTCCGTGTTGCACTACACAGACGGTCTGCCGCCGCATGAGCTGCCGATTGTCGTCACCGGGCTTGGCGAAGAAGAACTTGGCAAGACCGGCACCGAAGGCGCGATGAAGCGGGCGTGGAAGACGCTCGATCCGGACCTCCCGGCCGTGGTCGTCACCGGTTCGATCTCGGAGATGATCGGCGGGGGCGTGACGCCGGAAGGCACAAACATCGCCCGTTTCCTGCCGCGCACGATCGATGAGGATCAGTGGCAGAGCGCAGACCGGGCCCTCACCTGGCTCTGGACGCAATTCGGGCCCAAGAAGGTGCCCGCTCCAAAGCCGCGCGCGCCCGGCGCCAAGCCCAAGGTCAATCTGATCGGGCCGATCTATGGCGTGTTCAACATGCCCTCCGATCTCGCCGAGATCCGCCGCCTCGTTGAGGGGCTGGGCTGCGAAGTCAACATGGTCTTCCCGCTGGGAAGCCATCTCGCCGACGTGAAGAAGCTCGCCGACGCCGAGGTGAACATCTGCCTCTATCGCGAGTTTGGCCGCGGCCTCTGCGAGACCCTGGAGCGGCCCTATCTGCAGGCGCCGATCGGGCTTTCCTCCACCATCGCTTTCCTGCGCAAGCTGGCCGAGCTCACAGGGCTCGACGCCGAGCCCTTCATCGAGCGCGAAAAGCACACCACGATCAAGCCCTTGTGGGATCTGTGGCGTTCGGTGACGCAGGATTTCTTCGCCACCGCCAGCTTTGCGATCGTGGCGACCGAAACCTATGCGCGCGGCCTGCGCCACTTCCTCGAAGACGATCTGGGCCTGCCCTGCACCTTCGCCTTCGCGCGCTCGCCCGGGGTGAAGCCCGACAACGAGGCCGTG
>JBIIUJ010000114.1:0-8670 GCA_044340025.1 Caulobacterales bacterium | reverse complement strand
ACCACGCCGCAACGCGCCCCTGCCCCGCCGCCGGCGGCCGCGATCACACCCACAAGCCCAGCGGCGCCCGCCGCCCCGACCGGAGCAGTCACCCCATGAAGGTCGTGCGTTGGATCCTCATTCTGATCGCGCTGCTGGCGGTTGCCTCAGGCGTCATCTGGCTGGCCGCGCGTCAGGGCGTGGTGATCTATCGCGAGCCGGGGTCGGAGTTCGAAACCTCGATCGTCGTGGCTGCGTTGGGCCTGCTGGTGCTGACGATCCTGCTCGGCCTGATCTGGCAGTTCGTGACGTATCTTTGGACGCTGCCGGCGCGGATCCGCAAGCGCAACCAGGAAGCGGCGCTGAAGAAGGGCGTGGACGCGCTGGCGCTGGGTTTTGCAGCGCTGGAGGCCGGCGATCTGGTCGAAGCGCGCAAGCAGGCCCAGAAGGCCGCCGGCCTCGCCCCCGAGGTGAAATTGTCCAAGCTTCTCAGCGCACGCACCGCCGCTGCGTCCGGCGATCTGCCCGCTGCGGAGCGCGCCTTCGGCGAGGTGATGGATGTGCCAGGCTTCAGCGCGGCGGCGCGCCGGGGGCTGGCTGAGGCTGCCCTGTCGCGCGGGGCGGAAGCCACCGCGCTGGCGCATGCCGAGGCCGCGCTCGAAAGCTCCAAGGGTGCGACCTGGCCGGCGCAATTCCTGTTCGAGCGCAAGGTGGCCGCTTCCGACTGGAGCGGCGCCGCCCTCGCGCTCGATACGGCCGAGAAGCGCGGCCTCGTCGGCCAGAAGGTGGCCCAGCGCCGGCGCGCCGTCGTGCTGTCTGCGGCGGCGGCGACCGCCGAGCGCACGGGCGACCTTGCCGCTGCGCTGGATTTCTCCCAGCGCGCCGCCAAGCTTGCCCCGGGCTTCGCGCCTGGCGCGGCGCTCGCTGCGCGCCTTCTGGCCAAGGCCAACAAGGCGTGGGCGGCGGCTTCCACGCTGGAAAGCGCGTGGGAACAGGCGCCCCACCCCGCGCTCGCGCTCGCCTATCGCGATCTGAAGGCCGAGGAGACGCCGGCCGCGCGCGCGCGCTGGCTCGACGGGCTTGCCCAGATGAACCCTACCCACCGCGAAAGCCGTATCCTGCGCGCCGAGCAAGCCCTGGCGCTGGGCGACGGGGCGGCGGCGGCCGACATCCTCTCTCCGCTCGCTCAGGAGCGGCTGACCAGCCGGCTCTGTACGCTTCTGGCGGCGGCGGCCCGCGCGCAGGGCGATACGCTGGGCGCGCGCGACTGGATGGCCAAGGCCTGGAGCGCGGCGCGCGAACCAGACTGGAGCGACCTTGATCCGCAGGGCGAGGCCTTCGCCTATGACGACGCCGACTGGGCGCGGCTGGTGGAAAGCTATGGCGAGAGCGGCACGCTTATCCATCCGCGCCACGAGCGCTTCGACGCCGAGCGGCTGGCCGCGCCGGAGCTGCCGATCGCCGTCGCAACCCCTGATGCGCCCGCCGAAACCCCGTTTGTCGCCACCGACGCCGACTTCGAGCGCCGACCCGATGACCCCGGCGCGCCAGAACCCGAAGACGCCGACGCCGCAGACCCGGCCCGCGAGAAGCCGCGCTTTCCCTTCCTGCGCTGAGATCGGCCTGTCAGAGGCAGGCGTAGGCGGCCTGCATCAACCGCACTCCGCGCGGATCGCCGGCCAGCGCGGGGCTCATCAGGTTCATGGCGTAGGCAAAGCCAAGCCCCGCCTCCGGATCGGCGAAGGCGAACGAGCCGCCCCAGCCGGAGTGGCCGAACGCGGCCGGATTGGGGCCGTAAAGACCGCGATTGGACAAAAGCCAGCCTGCCGCCCAGCGCACATAAAGGCCCAGCACCTTGTCCTTGCCTTCACACTGCACCGCCGTGGCGCGGGCCAGCCCCTGCTGCGAAAGCAGGCGCACGCCGTCGATCGCGCCGCCGCAGGCAAGCGCGCCATAGACGCGCGCGAGGCTGCGCGCATTCGCCTGACCGTTGCAGCTGGCGTGCTCCGCCGCCCGCCAGTCGCGCCTGTTGGCGCAGCGGGGATCGGGCGGCGGGCTGCCAAACGCCTGGGCGAGCACTGGATCGGCGGGGACACGACCGTCAGGCGCCCAGCCGATCATCTCCGCGGCGCGGTGATCCTCCGCCTCCGGCAGGCCGATGAAGGCGCCGTCGAGGCCAAGCGGGCCAGCCACCTCCTCGGCGAAGAAGCGCCCCACGCTGCGCCCGTCGGTGCGGCGCAGAAGTTCGCTGGCGTAATGGCCCATGACGTTGGCGTTGTAGGCGCTGGCCGATCCGGGCGGGAACAAGGGCGCGCTCGCGGCAAGCCGGGCGACCGTGCGATCATGATCGAAGAAGTCCTCCAGCGGCTGATCGACCCCGCTGACGCCAGACTGATGCGATAGGAGCTGGCCCACCGTCAGCCGATCCTTTCCGTGGGCGCCAAACGCCGGCCAATAGCGGCCTACGGGGGCTGAATAGTCGATCAGGCCGCGATCAGCCGCGATCGCAACGCACAGCGCCGCGAGCCCCTTGGTGGTGGACCAGACGTTGAACAGATCATCCGGGCCGAGCGGTGTCTGCCGGGCGGCGTCGCGGACGCCGGCATAAAGATCGACCACGGTCTCGCCGTGGAGCACGATGCTCACGGCGGCGCCGGCTTCGCCCCCGTCGGCGAAATTGGCTTCAAACGTCTCGCGCACGGCGCTGAAACGCGGATCATAAGCGCCATGAACAACCGTCATCGGGCGGCGGCCTCTGCTGCGGCGGCGGCGGTCCGGTTCATATGGACCGATGCCCGCCACATAAAGAATGCTGCAGCCAGACCAACGACAGACGCGATCATGATGGTTGCGCGCACGGCCTCCGCGCGGCCGAGCTCTGGGGTGAGCGCGTGGCTGAGCACGCCGAGCAGCGTGGGACCAAGGCCCAGGCCGACCAGATTGAGCGCAAACAGGCAGAGTGCGGCCGCCATCGCGCGCGTCTGGGGCGCGACCAGCGTCTGGATCGAGGCGAACATCGGGCCATACCACATCGAATTGAGCACGCCGGGAACCCAGATCAACACCAGCGCCAGAACCCAGCTGTGCTGCGCCCAGCCGACGAGAAACAGCGGCGAGGCGATCGCCATCCCGATGGCGGGCACGAGCATGGCGTTGCCTGCCCGGGCTTTGCCGAACCGGTCGGCGAGCTGACCGCCGAGCCAGGTGCCCAGAATGCCGCCGACCCCGCTGGTGATGCCGAGCCAGACGCCCACTTCGCCCGGCGTCAGGCCGTGTACCCGGATGAAGTAGATGATGGTCCAGACGCCAAGGCCATAGCCGACCCAGGCCGCGACCGTGGCCGCCAGCACGATATTCACATAGGCTTTCGAGCGCGCGAGCACGGCGATCGCCTGCCCGAGCGGCAAGGCGGGGGCGACTGGGACGGCAGCCGCCAGCCGCGCCTGCAGCGCCGGATCGCGACGCGGCTCCTTCAGAGCAAACCAGGTGATGATCCCGATCGCAATGCCGGGAACGCCCGCCACGAAGAAGGCGATGCGCCAGCCGTAAGCGTCCGCCACCAGACCGCCGATCACAAGCCCGAGCAGCCCGCCGAGCGGGATGCCGATGCCATAGAAGGCCATCGCGCGGGCGCGTCGTTCGGGCGCCACATAGTCGGCGATCAGGCTGTGGGCGGGCGGCGTGCAGCCCGCCTCCCCCACGCCGACCCCCACGCGCGCCAGCAGCATCTGCCAATAGCTCGTCGCCAGCCCGCATAGCGCCGTCATGCCCGACCACAACACAACGGCCCCAGCGATGATGCCTACCCGGTTTGACGCCGGATTGTCGGCCCAGCGGGCGATCGGGATGCCAAGGATCGTATAGAACAGGGCGAAAGCGAGCCCGGTCATCAGGCCGATCTGGGCGTCGTTGAGGTTCAGCTCCTGGCTGATCGGCTCGGCGAGAATGGTGACGATCTGGCGATCGAGGAAGTTCAGGGTGAAGATGACGAGGAGCAGGATCAGCGCTGTGCGCACCTGCGCCTCGCTCAGACCGGCAGGACTGGCAGCCGGCATGCTCGCAGCTGGACGCACTTCGCCCGTCATCTCGCTCATGCCGTCGCCTCCCTGACACTGGAGCCTGCCTCTGCGGGCGGTCTTCCATTGCGGGCACGCTATCACGCGTCGCGGCGGCCACAATCAGCCGAACGCGACGCGATGGCGCAGCGCACGACTTACCAGTGCGAAGAGCCCGGCTGACCCTCCAGCGCCTCGGCCAACCGGCGCCGGGTGGCTGCTGTCACACCCTCCGGCAGCGCATCAAGGGCAAAAAAGCCACGTTCGGCGATCTCATGCGCGCTATCGGGCGCACAAGGCCGCCAGGCGTCGATCCGGTAGAACAGGACGTGATCGCTCGCGAACAGCGAGAAATTGGTGTGGATCGACACCAGCGAAAGCGCGGTCGGCGAAAGCCCGGCCTCCTCTTCCATTTCGCGCCGGCAGGCGGCCTCGGCGGTCTCGCCGCGCTCCACCCCGCCGCCGGGCAGGAACCAGCCGGGTCTGTAGGTATGGCGCACCAGCAGCACACGACCCTGCGGGTCTGTCGCGAGCCCCCGAACGCCCAGCGTGTGGCCACGGCTGACATGCCACCAAAGACGGAGAAGCGGGGTATAGACCTGATGCAGCATCGGCCGGTGCTAGCATCTGGACAGGGGGCCGTCTGCGTCCTACCGCGGCGGCCATGATCCCCCGTTACGCCCGCCCCGCCATGACCGCGCTCTGGGAACCGCAAACGCGCTTCCGCATCTGGTTCGAAATCGAGGCCCACGCCGCGGACGCGATGGCCGCGCTCGGCGTGATCCCCAAGGCGGCAGCCGAGACGATCTGGGCCAGGGCGAAGGACGCGATCTTCGATGTGGCGCGCATCGACGCCATAGAGGCCGAGGTGAAGCACGATGTGATCGCCTTCCTCACCCACCTCGCCGAGATCGTGGGGCCCGACGCCCGCTTCGTGCACCAGGGGATGACCAGCTCGGACGTCCTTGACACGTGCCTTTCGGTTCAGCTCGCCCGCGCGAGCGACCTGCTGATCGACGGAGTGGACCGGGTGCTGGCCGCGCTGGCGACCCGCGCGCACGAGCACAAGCATACGATCAAGATCGGCCGCAGCCACGGCATCCATGCCGAGCCGACCACGTTCGGCATCACGCTTGCGGGCTTCCATGCCGAATTCCAGCGCGCACGCGCCCGCCTCGTCGCGGCCCGCGCAGAAATCGCCGTCTGTGCGATTTCGGGCGCAGTGGGAACGTTTGCGCATGTCGATCCGGCGGTGGAGGCCCATGTGGCCGCCAAGCTCGGCCTCGCGGTGGAACCGGTTTCCACACAGGTGATCGCGCGCGATCGCCATGCCGCCTTCTTCTGCGCGCTGGCGGTCGCCGCCAGCTCCATCGAACGGCTGGCCACGGAAATCCGGCATCTTCAGCGCACGGAAGTTCTGGAAGCGGAAGAATTCTTCTCCGAGGGGCAGAAGGGCTCCTCCGCCATGCCGCACAAGCGCAACCCCGTCCTGACCGAGAACCTGACCGGCCTGGCGCGGCTGGTGCGCTCCGCCGCCACGCCGGCGCTGGAGAATGTGGCGCTCTGGCACGAGCGCGACATCTCGCACTCCAGCGTGGAACGCGGCATCGGGCCGGACGCGACGATCCACCTCGATTTCGCGCTGCACCGGCTGGCCGGCGTGATCGAGAAGCTGGTGATCTATCCAGACCGCATGCGCGCCAATCTGGAGCTGCTGGGCGGGCTGCATAATTCCCAGCGCGTGTTGCTCGCCCTCACCCAGGCCGGCGCGAGCCGGGAGGACGCCTATCGGCTGGTGCAGCGCAACGCGATGGCAGTCTGGCGGATGCCAGCGCCACGGCCCGCGACCGCTCTGATCGACCAGCTTGCCGCCGACGCCGAGGTGAGCGCGCTGTTGCCGCGCGCAGCGCTTGAGCCGTTGTTTGAAGACGCCGCGCACCTCAAGCACGTCGACACGATCTTCGCCCGGGTGTTCGCCGCTTAGCCCGCCTCGGGCCGGACGATCCTGGCGCGCAGATTGTCCTGCACCTCGCGCGCGCTGAACGCGGCGGGGTCGTCTTCCGGCTTGGGTCCGCGCCGGAGCACGATCTCGGCGGATACGCGATAGCGCGTCCGCTCGAAATAGGTGGGATCGTCGAAGAACGGATCGTAGCCGCGCCACCCGATCGTGGTCCAGCCGACGCCCGGTCGCCAGTAATCCCAGAACAACAGGCTGGACCGGAACGGCGTTCCGCCGATCGGCACCAGCTTGCGGTCATCGTCGCTGGTGCGCGAAACAACGACGAAATGATCAAAGCCGTTCTGAAGCGTCAGTTCCGCGGCCCGAAACAGCAGCTGGTTCTCCACTGTCTCGCGATCGGTGATGGAGTTGCCCTGCACGCTGACGCGAAACCGGTCGGCTTCGAGCCGCTGCTCGGAAAAGCCCTGGGCGGCGCGCACACCCGGCGCGGCGGGCTGATAGGGCGTGGCGGTCGCGCAGGCGGCAAGCATCGCTGCTGCGGCAAGCCCGGCGAGGGCGCGATATCTGGCCATGGAAAGCGTCTCCTGCGCTGGGCCTGAGCCTTACAGGAACATGGGGTCTGATCGCCCCACCGTCGAGGGGGAACACGTTAATTCAATGCTGCCTCGCCAGCATGTTACACCGAAGCGGCGATCCGCCGGGCCGCAAGCCGGCGCAAACCCCCGGTGGTAAGGCTTGCCGCCCGCCCCATGACCCCGACCATGGAGGCGCCCGGCCGCAAGGCGAGAAACACGTCCTCCCAGGCCGGATCGAACTTGGCCTTGAAGCGGCGCACGCCCTGGAAATTGTAGAGCGCTTCCCCCCGTTCATAAATCAGGCGCGCTGCAGCCGTCGCCAGGGGTGCGCTCGGGTCGAAGGTCACGCCGGCGAGCGGAGCGGTGTTGAGATCGAACTGGCGATAACCCTCCGCCTTCGCCCAGAGCATCAGTTCTGCAAAGAGGTAGTCCATCACGCCGTTGGGCGCGTCCTCGGTGTAGCGCATCAGGTCGACGCAGACCCGGCTGCGGTCGGCTGTAGGCCAGAGGCTTGCAAACGCCACGATCCGATCCGCGATCGCCACCAGCGCCAGCGGCAACCGATTGAGATAGGCCCGCTCGAACCGGCCCAGGCCAAACCCCTTTTCGATTCCGCCATGCCGGGCCAGCCAGTAGTCCGAGATGGGCCGCAACGCTTCGAACAAGGGCACAGCTGTCCCTGGCGGCTCCACGCGCACGCTCGCCCCCAGCTTGATGTGCCGGTTGCGGTGGGTCCGCAAAACCTGGCGGCTCTTGCCGTCGAGCGAAAAGGCCGCGAGGTCCACAAGCGCCCGTTCGCCGGTCTTGCGCAGCACAAGGCCGGCCGCGCGCGCGTCTGCTTCGAAATCCGGGCCCACGCCATAAAACGACAGGCGCGCCCCGGCCGCACGCGCGGCGGCTTGCGCGATGGCGATCAGGGCGGGCCGTTCGGCTCTCACCCCGACCGGCGCACCCAGCGCGATCCAGTCGCTGCCGGCCACGCCCACGGCGATGAAGCTCCGGCCTGATGGCGAGAAGATGAGTTTCTTGTCGCCGAGCAGCGCCGCCCAGGCCTCCGGTCGGGGCGCGTCGGCGTCGCCTATCGCGGCGCAGGCGCGCTCGAGATCGTCGGCGGCGACCGAGGCTTGGGCGCGGCTGCGTTTGGCTGATCCCACGCGGGGCATGCTCCCGGCCCTTGAATGGCGCGAGCGGGAACATGGGGCGCGCCGGGGGGCTTGAAAAGCCCCCCGGTCCCAACCGCCTCAGGCGGCGCGCACTTCGTGGAGGAACCGGCCCACTTCGCTTTCCAGCGTCGCGGCCTGACGGGCGAGATCCTGGCTGGCGGCCAGCACCTGGCTGGCGGCCGAGCCGGTCTCGCTGGCGGTGAGCGTGACAGTGCCCGCATCGGCGGCGACGCTGCGCGATGCGGTGGCGACCTCCCCGACGTTGCGCGCGATCTCGCCGGTCACGCTCGCCTGTGTGGCGACAGCCTGGCTGATGGCGGCGGCGTTGGCGTTGACCTGGCCGATCACCTGCTCCACCCCGTTCATGGCGGCCACCGCGCCGTCGACCGCCGCGCGGATCGCGTCGATCTGGCTGGCGATGTCCTGGGTGGCGGTGGCGGTCTGACCGGCGAGGGCCTTCACTTCCTGGGCGACGATCGCAAAGCCGCGACCCGCCTCGCCCGCGCGCGCCGCCTCGATCGTGGCGTTGAGCGCGAGCAGATTGGTCTGGTCGGCGATCCCCTTGATCAGAGTCACAACCTCCCCGATCCGCGTGCCGGCGCTGGCGAGCGTTGTGACAGCGCTTTGCGCCTCCGCGGCCAGCCGGCCCGCATCCTGCGCCACGGCGCGGCTGTCGCTGGCGCGAGTCTCGATGTCATGGACCGCCCCGGCGAGCTCCTCGGCTGCGGAGGCTGCGGTGCGGGCGTTGACGGTGGATTCTTCCGCCGCCGCAGCAAGCCCGCCAGCCATGTCATTGGTGCGGTCGGCCGCCACCGTCATGCATTGCGCGGTGGCCTCCAGCTCGGCCGCTGCGGCCGCGACCGCGCGCAGCATGTCGCCGGCGGCGGCTTCGAAGGCGCCGGTCGCGCGTGTCACGGTCTCGGCGCGCGCGGTGCGGA
>JBIIUJ010000135.1:0-6460 GCA_044340025.1 Caulobacterales bacterium | reverse complement strand
ATGCTCTGGGCCGAGCGCGCGCTGACCCCTCAGGGCGTCCTCGCCGACGTTTCGCTGACGCTGGAGGCTGGGCGGATCGTTGCGGTCGAGCCTGGCCGGCGCGGAGAACCCACAGGACCGGGTCTCCTGGCGCCGGGCTTTATCGACCTGCAGGTCAATGGCGGCGGCGGCGCCCTTTTCAACGACGACCCGAGCGTGGCCGCCATCGAGACGATCGCAACCGCCCATCGCCGGTTTGGTACGACCGGCCTTCTGCCGACGCTGATCAGCGACGATCTCGAAAAGGTGGACGCCGCCATCGCTGCCGTGGAGGCGGCGATCCGAGCCGGCGTTCCCGGCGTGCTTGGCGTGCATCTGGAGGGGCCGTTCCTCGCCCCGGCGCGCAAGGGCGTGCATGACGCGGCCAAGTTCCGGCGGCTCACCGCCGATCTTGCGCCCCGGCTGACGGCCCTGCGCGGCGGCGTGACGCTGATCACGCTTGCGCCTGAAGCCGCAGACGCCGACGCCATCGCCGCGCTGAAGGCTTCGGGCGCTGTGGTGGCGCTTGGCCACTCGGATTCCCCTTACGAAGCCGCCACCGCCGCGCTCGCCGACGGGGCCGATGGCTTCACCCATCTCTTCAACGCCATGAGCCAGATCGGCTCGCGCGCGCCGGGCATGGTGGGCGCCGCGCTCGACAGCCGATCGGCCTGGGCCTCCCTCATTGCGGATGGCCGCCATGTCCATCCCGCCGCGCTGCGGTTGGCCTATCGCCTGCTCGGGCCGGAGCGGTTCGTGCTGGTCAGCGACGCGATGCCCAGCGTTGGCCTCGTTGATCCTGTTCCTTTCCAGCTGTTCGGCCAGACCGTGATGGTGGATGGCCTCAGCTGCGTCACGCCCGAGGGCGTGCTCGCCGGCGCCAATCTCGACATGTTGTCGGCCGTAACGGTGGCTGCCGAGGCGCTGGGCCTGACCATCGAGCAGGCGATCCCACTCGCTGCGGCGGCGCCTGCGGCGGCCATCGGCCAGCAAGGGCTGCGCGGCGTGATTGCGCCTGGCGCGGCGGCCGATCTTGTGTTGCTGCGCGAAGGCGCCGTCGCGCGCGCCTGGGTTGGCGGAAAGCCCGAGCTTTAAGCGCCCGCTCGCCGGACGGGGGAATCAGGTAGGGAGGGACGATGCCTGAGTCCCAAGCGCTTGCCGCCCTTCTTGCTTCCAAGCTGTGCCACGATCTGGTCTCGCCGGTTGCGGCTTTAACGACCGCGCTCGGCGTTTTCGATGACGACCCCTCAACCGAGATGCGGGAAAACGCGATCGGGCTGATCCGCTCCAGCGCCACCAGTCTCGCCGCAAAGCTCGAATTCTATCGCATGGCGCTGGGCTCGGCGGCGATGACCGAAAGCGACATCGATTACGCCGTGCTGCGGCGGCTCTGCGAAACCTATCTTGGTCAGAATCGCAAGATCACCCTGGTTTGGCAGCTTGGCCTCGACCATGGCCCCGGCGTGATCGGGCGGATGCTTCCCAACCTGCTCCTGGTGGCGATCGACAGCCTGCCGCGCGGCGGGACGGTGACCATGCTTGGCGAACGCACCGCCGACGGAATCGAGCTCGTCGCCCGCGCCGAAGCCGAACGGGTCAACGTCAAGGAGATCGTGCGGGCCGCGCTCTCTGGACGACCGCCGGAGGGCGAGACCCCGGCCCGGATGATCCAGCCCTACCTCCTCCACCTTGCCGCAACATCCGCCCGAGCCGAACTGGTGGCGCGCGAGAGCGAGGGCCGCGTGGACTTCGTGATCCGGGCGCCAATTTTGGCGCCTGCGCTTTAGCGGCTCTTAACCGCGGCTGCGTCAAAGGTATGCGACTTGCCTTCACAGGCGACCGCTACCTTAGGCTGCGTGATGGACGATCTGCTTTCCGAGTTCCTGACCGAAACCGCCGAGTTTCTCGAAACCATCGATGTCGAGCTTGTGCGTTTCGAAGCCGATCCCGGCGACAAGGACACCCTCAACAACATTTTCCGCCTGGTCCACACGATCAAGGGCACATGCGGGTTCCTGGGCTTGCCGCGGCTTCAGTTCGTGGCCCATGCCGGCGAAACCCTTCTGGGAAAATATCGCGACGGTTCCCTCGCCGCCACGCCGGACTCTGTCCAGCTCGTTCTGGAATCGATCGACCGGATCAAGGAAATCCTTGCCGGCATCGAACAGATCGGTACCGGGTCCGAGCCGGAAGGCGATGATTCCGAGCTGATCCACAAACTGGAGGAGGCTGCAGAAGGCCGTCTGACTGCGGCGTCGCCAGCAGCCCCCGAACCCGCCCCTGCGGCTGCCCCAGAGCCCGCCGCCGCGGCGGCGCCGGTTTCGGCTCCCGTTGCGCAGGCTTCTGCGCCAGTCGATGAAAGCGGTCTGCGCTGGGACCCGGACCTCGGCCGTCATTTGCGCCCCGGCGAGGTTTCGCTCGCGGAGCTGGAAGCCGCCTTCCTTTCGGCGACGCCGGATGCCGAAGCGGCTGCCGAGCCCGCGCCCGCGCCCGCGCCCGCGCCGGCCCCGGTGGCGACAGCGCCGGCGAGCCCGCTTGCGACGCCGGCCGCCAGATCCGACGACGCCGAGGATGACGCCGCCAAGGCCGCCCGCGTGGCCGACCAGTCGATCCGGGTTGGGGTCGATGTGCTGGAAAACCTGATGACGATGGTCTCGGAGCTGGTGCTGACCCGCAATCAGCTGCTCCAGATGATCCGCAACACCAATGATAGCGAGTTCAAGCGCCCGCTTCAGCGGCTCTCGGCGATCACCGCCGAGCTGCAGGAAGGCGTGATGAAGACGCGGATGCAGCCGATCGGCAACGCCTGGAAGAAGCTGCCGCGCATCGTGCGCGATGCAGCCCGCGACCTCGGCAAGAAGATCGATCTCGTGCTGGAGGGTGAAGGCGTCGAGCTGGATCGCCAGGTGCTGGAGCTGATCAAGGATCCGCTCACCCACATGATCCGCAATTCCTGTGATCATGGGTTGGAAACGCCCGATGTGCGCCGTGCGCGCGGCAAGGCCGATACCGGCACGATCAAGCTGTCCGCCTATCACGAAGGCGGCCACATCATCATCGAGATCGGCGACGACGGCGCCGGCCTCAACACCCAACGCATCCGCGAGAAGGCGATCGAGAAGGGCGTGGTCACGGCCGAGGCCGCCGCCGGCCTTTCCGAAACCCAGATCCAGCGCTTCATTTTCGCGCCCGGCTTCTCCACCGCGGCTCAGGTGACCAACATGTCCGGCCGAGGGGTCGGAATGGATGTGGTGAAGACCAACATCGAAGTCATCGGCGGCACGATCGATCTGCAGTCGAGCGCCGGCAAGGGCACGACCTTCTTCATCAAGATCCCGCTCACGCTGGCGATCGTCTCGGCGCTGGTGGTGGGAGCCCGATCGATGCGGTTCGCCGTGCCTCAGCTGGCGGTGGTGGAGCTCGTGCGCGCCGGCAAGGCGGGCGAAAACGCTGTCGAGACCCTGAACGCCACCCGCGTGATGCGTCTGCGCGACCGGCTGCTGCCGCTCGTGGACCTGTCCGCGCTCCTCGGGCTGCCTCCGCTGGAGGCCGCTGCTGAGGGCAAGGCGCAGTTCGTGGTGGTGATGCAGGTGGGCGGACGACGCTTCGGCCTTGTGGTCGATGAGGTGTTCGACACCGAGGAAATCGTGGTCAAGCCGATGGCTTCGGTCCTGCGCGATTTGCGGATGTTCTCCGGCAACACCATTCTCGGCGACGGTTCGGTCATCATGATCGTCGATCCTTCCGGGGTCGCCGCCGCCGTCGGCGATGTGGAAGAGACCGAAGCCGAAGACGCCGCGCAGGCGCGTCTGGCCTCCCGCGACGAGCGCACAGGCATGATCATCTTCCGGGCTGGCGCCGCCGAGCCCAAGGCCGCGCCGTTGGCGCTTGTGACGCGCCTGGAAGAGCTGGATGCAGCAAACTTCGAGCGCGCGAACGGCCAGACCCTCGTGCAGTATCGCGGCAAGCTGATGCCGATCATCTCGGCCGATCCTTATGGCGCCGTGCGCGAGAGCGGGCCGCAGCCCATTCTCGTCTTCACCCAAAAGGGCCAGGCTGTGGGCATCGCCGTCGATGAGATCATCGACATCGTCGACGAAAGGCTGGAGCTGGAGGTGCGCGCTGACACGCCCGGTCAGGTTGGCGTGGCGGTGCTGCGCGGCGCGGCGACCGAGATCATCGACGTCGGCCACTATCTCTCCAAGGCGATCCCGGCCTGGGACGCCCCGAAGTCTGATGCGCAGCCAGCGCGGCGGGTTCTTCTGGTGGAGGGCGACGCCTTCTTCCGCAATTTGCTCGCACCGCTCGTGGCGGCTGCGGGTTATGTGGTCGAGACCGCCGAGAACGCCGATTCCGCGATGAAACTGGCGGCGCGCGCTGCACCGTTTGACGTAGTGCTCGCCGATATCGACCGCGACGCGGCCGGCGCGCGCATGCTGGCGGGCGACGAGCGCCTCTCCATCACGCCGCGCATCGCGCTGACGGGATCCCCGGAGGTTCTGGCCCCTGATTTCCACGCCACCGTGCGCAAGTCCGACCGGATGGGTCTGGTCGCCGCCCTTGAGGACGCCACGCGCCTGGGAGAAGCCGCATGACCACGCCTGCCAACACCTCCGCCGCGCTCGCCGTCGGCGTGAAGGAGTTTGTCACCGTCCATATCGCCGATCAGCTTTTCGGCGTGGCTGTGACCGACATTCATGATGTCTTCGCGCTCCAGGCGGTCACGCCTGTGCCGCTCGCCGCCCCCGAGATCGCCGGCGTGTTGAACCTGCGCGGCCGGATCGTGACCGCCATCGATAGCCGGGCCCGCCTGGGCCTGCCGTCGCGCCCAGAGGGGCTGAAGGGGGCCATGGCGCTTGGCGTGGAACGCGGCGGAGAGGCCTTTGGTCTGGTGATCGACAGGATCGGAGAGGTGCTTCAGCTCGCCGACGACGCTTTCGAGCAGAACCCGGTCAATCTGGACGCAAAATGGCGCGCTGTTTCGCGGGGCGTTTACCGTCTTCCGGGCAAACTGTTGATGGTGCTCGATGTCGATCGCATGCTCGACATCTCCACCAGGGCAACCGCAGGAAAGGCGGCCTAGATGAAAACCTGTCTGGTGGTGGACGACAGCCGCGTGATCCGCAAGGTGGCGCGCCGCATCGTGGAAGACCTGAACTTCGCCGTGGATGAAGCCGCAGACGGTTCGGAAGCGCTGTCGGCCGTTCGCGCGCGCATGCCCGACGCCATCCTGCTCGACTGGAACATGCCGGTGATGAGCGGGATCGAGTTCCTGCGCGCTCTGCGTCGCGAGCCGAACGGCGACAAACCCACCGTAGTGTTCTGCACAACCGAAACCGACCTCTCCAAGATCGCCGAGGCGATCGGGGAGGGCGCGAACGAATACATCATGAAGCCGTTCGACGGCGACATCGTGCAATCGAAGTTCGCCGAAGTCGGCTTGATCTGACGTTCGGCGCCCGGTCTTGATCCCCTCCCAACCCCTCCCCGCCACAGCCAGGACGGCCGCGCCCTCCGGCAAGATCCGCGTTCTGATCGTGGACGATTCCGCCGTGATCCGCGGCCTGGTCACCCGCTGGCTCTCTGAAGATCCCGGCGTGGAAGTGGTCGGTTCGGTGATGAATGGCCAGGAGGGCGTCCGCAAGGCCGGCGAGCTTCGGCCCGACATCGTCATCCTCGACATCGAAATGCCGGTGATGGATGGGCTCGCCGCGCTGCCGGGGATTCTCACCGCCGCCCCCCAGGCGCGCGTCATCATGGCCTCCACCCTCACCCAGAAGGGCGCGGAGGTGACGATCAAGGCGCTCTCGCTGGGGGCCGCCGACTATCTGCCCAAGCCGGACGCGGGCCGCATCGCCGGCGCCCAGGTCTATCGCGACGAATTGCTCGCCAAGGTGAAGGCTCTGGGCGCCCGCCGCTTGCGGTCTGCGCTGGGCGCGACCGCCCAGAGCCCCGCGGCGGCGCCTCCGGTTCGGTTGCGTCCTGCCGCGCGCACGGCGCCCGCCGAAGTGCTGGTGATCGGTTCTTCCACCGGGGGGCCGCAGGCTCTGCGCGAAGTGATCGGCGCGCTGGCCGGCCGCATTCATGTGCCTGTGCTCATCACCCAGCACATGCCGCCGACCTTCACCGCCGCTCTGGCCCAGCACCTTTCGCGTCAGACCGGGGCGCCGGTGAGCGAAGCAAAGGACGGCGACCTGCTGCGCCCCGGCCATTTTCTGATCGCGCCGGGCGATTTTCACATGACGATCGTGCGCAAGGGCGCCATCCCGTCAGTGGCGCTCGACCAGAATCCGCCCGAGAACTTCTGCCGTCCGGCGGTGGACCCGCTTTTCCGGTCTGCCGCGGCGGCCTATGGCGGCCGCACGCTGGGCCTCGTGCTGACCGGCATGGGCTCGGACGGCAAGCATGGCGGTCAGGCCATTGTGGACGCTGGCGGCGTCGT
>JBIIUJ010000113.1:0-8733 GCA_044340025.1 Caulobacterales bacterium | reverse complement strand
GGAAATTCACCCGCGCCTTCACGCCGATCCGGTTTGAGAAGGGCGAGCCGATCTGCACGATCTTTCCCACCAGCCTCTCGGCGCTGGAAGCGGTGGAGCCCGAGATGCGCGAGCTCCAGCAGACCGAGCCCGCGATCTGGCAGGCCTATCTGGACTGGCAGGCCGGCCGCAACAGCTTCAATGAAGGGCTGAACAAGCACGATCCCAAATATGTGGAAGAGGGCTGGCAGCGCGGCTATTTCCGCGGCGTCGGCCCTGATGGCGCGCCGGTGGAGAGCCACAAGACCAAGCTGCGCCTGAAGGACTTCCCCGCTGCCGCGCCGCCGCCCTCGCGCTGGACGCTGCGCTGATCCCTGCTTCGGAGCCCCTGTCATGAGCCTTCCCGTTGGCGGCCGCATCGTTGAAGATCTCGCCTTCACGCCCGTTCGGGTGGCGGTGCTCACCGTTTCGGATACGCGCGACGAGGAAAGCGACACCTCCGGCAAGGTGCTCGCCGACCGCGTGACCGGGGCCGGCCATGTGCTCGCCGCGCGCGACTGGGTGAAGGACGAGGTGGAGGCGATCCGCGCGCGGGTCCGCTCCTGGATCGCGGACGGCGCAGCCGACGTCATCATCACCACCGGCGGCACCGGCATCACCGGGCGCGACGTGACGCCCGAAGCCCTCTCGCCGCTGTTTGACAAGACGATCGACGGCTTTTCGGTGGTGTTCCACCTCGTCAGCTATCAGACGGTGGGGCTCTCCACCCTGCAATCGCGCGCCTGCGCGGGGATCATGTCGGGCGTTTTCGTCTTCTGCCTGCCGGGCTCGAACGGCGCGGTGAAGGACGGCTGGGACAAGGTGATCGCCTATCAGCTCGATAGCCGCCACAAGCCCTGCAACATGGTGGAGCTGATGCCGCGCCTGATGGAGCGCTAGGCGCTCACGCGCGCGGTTTCCAGAAACGGCGTCAGCGCCAGCGCGCGGTGGTGGACGAAATCCTCTGTCGCGTCATGAGCATGCGGGCCGATCAGAATTGTCGTGAGCCCAAGCGCGGCGGCGGGCGCGAGATTCTTGGCGAGGTCTTCAAAGAACGCGCCCGAGCGGGGCGGAACGCCATGGGCCGCGATCATGGCGGCGAAGGCCGAAGGGTCTGGCTTCGGCACGAAAGCGGCGGCTTCGATGTCGAAAATCTCGTCGAACAGATGATCGATCCCCAGCGCGGCGGTCACGCGCTCGGCATGGCGGGTGGAGCCGTTGGTATAGACCAGCCGCCGACCCGGCAGCCGAGAGAGCGCAGCGGCGAGCGCGGGATCCGGCCCGATCCGGTCGAGCGCGATGTCGTGCACCTCATCGAGGAAGCGGCCCGGCGCCATGCCGTGATGGGCCATCAGGCCGGCGAGCGTGGTGCCGTGCTCGTGGTAGTATTTCTTCTGCAGCGCGCGCGCCGCGTCCCAGCCGAGCGACAGCTCGGCCATCACGAAGCGGGTCATGCGGTCATCGATCAGGGCGAAGAGATCGCACTCGGGCGGATAGAGCGTGTTGTCGAGGTCGAAGACCCAGGTGTCGATGTGGGTGAGGTCAGCGGCCATGGCTGACCGATCTAGCGCGGCGACCGCAGGAAGACGAGCGCCACTCTCCCCGCCCCCTCTGGACGCGCCCGAAACCGCGGGGCGGTCATGGCGCGCACGCAGATTGGCGTGGCTTTCGGCTGCGGCAGTGTCATGCTGTCGCAGGCCCGAGCGGAGACCAGACCATGGCGCATCAGAAGCTTCCCCCCCTTGCCGCACCGGCATGGGGCGTTGGCCAGGTGGCGGTGCAGATTTTCCGCGACGTGCCGTCCCTGCTGCTTCTGTTCTATATGACCCAGCAACTGGCGATCCCGCCGGCGCTGGCGGGGGCTGCGATCTTTCTGCCCAAGCTGGTCCTTGGGGTGGTGTTCGATCTGGGCATCGGGGCGCTGTCTGATCGCATCCGGGCGAAGGTCAGCCGGCGGCTGTTCCTGCTTGTGGGAGCTGTGCTGGCGCCTCTGGCGCTGGTGCTGCTGTTCACCCCGCCGGACGCCGTCAGCCCAGAGGCGAAGGCGGGCCATGTCACGCTGATCCTGAGCTTCTACATGGCGGTGTTCGCCATCTTCTCGGTGCCGCATCTCACCATCGGGGCGGAGATGACGCGCGACCCGGCCCAGACCTCCACCGTCATGGCCTGGCGCATCGCGTTTTCCGCCGTGGGGCTGGTGCTTGCCTCCTCGCTCGCGCCGCTGCTGGCGCAGGCGCAGGGCTATCAGGCGATGGCGACGGTGCTTGCGGCGGTGGCGGCGGCCTCGCTCGTCGCGTCGTTTTTCGGCTCGCCAAGGCAGGCGGCCGGCGATGCGGAGGCCGCGCCCAGCCTGACGGGGGCCTGGTCCACGATCCTCGCCAACCGGCCGTTCGTGGCCCTGTATGCGGCCTTCTTCCTCCAGCTGGCGGCCGCAGGCATGGCTTACGCCACCTGGATGTATCTGATGACCTTCAACCTCGCCTTCCCCGAGCCGCTGGCGGCTGTGGGGATCGTGGGGCTGTGCATCTCGATCTGCGCGATGGGCGCCCAGCCGGTGTGGGTGATGGTCTCGGCCCGGTTCGGCAAGCGCGTCACCTTCCTTGCGGGGACGGCGATGTATGCCGCCGCGCTGGCGCTCTTCACCCAGGTTCCGCAGGCCAGCCTGCCGGCGGCGATCGCCTGCGGCGTCCTGATGGGTCTAGGCAATTCGGGCTGCTATCAGTCTGCATTCGCCATGCTGGCCGACAGCGTGGAGGATGATCGCCGCCGCACAGGCGAAGCCAAGGGCGGGCTCTATTCCGCGCTCTGGGTGATCAACGACAAGGTGGCCTTTGCCCTGGGCGGCACGCTGCTCGCCGGGGCGATCCTGTCGGCGTTCGGCTTTCAGGCCGGGGCGCAGGCCGCCCAGAGCCCGCAGGCGCTGACCGGCATCGCGGTGGCCTTCGCCGCCATCCCGGTCGCGCTGAATGCCGCTGCGTTTGCGGTGATGGCGCTGGTCTATCGCGCGCCGTTGCTGGAAGCGCCGAGCGCCCAACCTGCGGAATAGGCCGGGGGGGCCAAACGCCCGTCACAAATCTGCTCTAAAGGCTGCGGGCGGCTTGCGCCGGTAGAGGGAACAGATCCGGAATGGAGACGTTGGCTGCGCTTGGCGAGATGCTCCTGGCTGCGCGCGGGCCGATCCTCGCCGCCAGCTATGGACGCCTGCGCGATGAGGTGACGCTGCACGTTCAAGCGCAGAACATGGCCGCCATCGATCTTGCCGCCATCGAGCGCGCCCGCCGCGAGCGCGCGATCAGCGCCAGGCTCGTCCTGCGCGTGCATCACCAGACCGAGACCCCGCGCCGTGAGCACTGGAGCGCCTTTCTGGCAAGCACCCGCGACGAGGCAGTGCTTCTTGATGCGCACGGCTGGCTCGCGCGGGCGGCGCTCATCCGCCAGGCGGGCGAGGCGATCATGCAGGCGCTGGGCGAAGTGGTGCGGGAAGTCTGCTTTCACGCCGCGAGCCAGACGCTCTGGGTCGTGCTTGATCGCGCGATCAGCCTTCCAGCCATGACCCCGACGGTGGGCGCTGCTGTCTACTTCGCGGTGGGCGAGGCGCAGTGGCAGATGGTCCGGCTCCGCGTCTCGACGGACACGCCCCCAGCTGGCGCTCTGCGTCTTCCTCGGTCCTCGCCCGGTCGCGCCGCGCCCTAGCGCTAGCGGGAGGGGGCGGGCCAGGCGCCCGTCAGCATGCCGGCCACAAGCCCGCCATCGGCCACAAGCTCCACCCCATTGATCCAGCGCGCGGCGGGGGAGGCGAGGAACAGGATGGCGTCGGCGATCTCGGCCGGACTGGCGTGGCGGCCCACCGCAGCGGCGGCCCAATCGAGCACGTCGGCGCCCATGCTCTCGCGGAAGGCGGGCAGCATCGGCGTCTCCACCCCGCCCGGCGCCACGGCGTTCACCCGCAGGCCCATCCGCTGCGCACGCGGCGCGGTCGCCACCGCGTGGAGCGACAGAAGCGCCTTCGACAACTCATAGGCCCGCCGACCCTCCGGCGCGCGCGCGCCGGCCGCCGCGAGCAGCGCGTCGTCCGGCAGGGCCAGCAGCGGCAGGAGCGTCTCCATCTCGTGGCGCCAGGCCCAGCCTGCGCCGGAACTGACATGCACCACCGCCCCGCCGGGGTTCAGCCGCGACAGCAAAAGCTCCGTCAGCCGGCGCGGCGCCAGCAGATTGACCGCCAGCACCGTCTGCGGCGTCTGTGTGCCCGGCACGCCGGCTGCGTTCACCAGCACGTCGATCGGCTGGCTGATGGTCGCGGCCCAACGCTCCACCGCGCCCGCATCGGCAAGGTCGAGCGCCACCGCTTCGCCAAGGCCGGCCATCCCGGCCCTGTCCAGCCCGATCACATGATCGCCGGCCGCCACAAAGGCCGCAGCCGTGGCCGCCCCAATGCCGGAGGCGGCCCCCGTGACGACGATCCGCCGGCTCAATGCCCGCTGGCCCGGGCATATTCCTTTGGATAACGCCCCATGGCCAGAAGCAGCGTGCCGCCGATCACGAACAGCGCAGCGATCACGTAGAGCGCCGGATCATAAGACCCCATCGCTTCCTTCACGAGCTCCGGAACCGGGGCCACGAAGCCGGAGCCGAGACCGAAGCCGATGAACTGCCAGGCATAGATCTGGCCATAGGCCTTCATGCCGAAATAGCGGCTGACCATATAGGCGATCAGGTCGAATTCCGCGCCGGCGGCGAGCCCCACCAGAACCGCCGCGATCGCCAGATACTGGAGCCCCACTTGCGGGTTGGCGAGCAGCAGGCACGAGATCGCCGGCACGGTGAGGAACACGAAAGCCACCAGCGGCGCCCAGACCCGATCCAGCAGGAAGCCAGCCACCACACGCCCGGCGATGACGGAAAGCCCGATCAGCCCCGCCACCTGGCCCGCCTGCACCGGGGTGAACCCGTCCGAGACCAGAATGCGGAACATGTTGGGGATCAGCGCGCCCACCCCGATGGAGATCATGAAGAAGGCGATCCACATGATCCAGAACCGTGCGGTCCGCAGGGCTTCCTTGCCTGTCAGGCCAGGCAGCTCGGTTGCGGCCGCCCCCCCTGGCGCAGCGCCTGCTTTGGGCGGATCGCGAAACAGCAGGAAGGCGGTGGGCAGGGCGATGAGCGCGGGCAGGCACGCCAGCACCAGATAGGCCGTGCGCCAGCCATGTTCCCCGATCGCCCAGACCGCAAGCTGGGGGGCGAAGAAGCCGGTGAGCCCCGAGCCTGCCAGCGCGATGCCAAGGGCGATGCCGCGGGCGCGGTCAAACCAGCCGTTGATCGCCTTGGTCCAGGTGATCGCGAGCGTGCCGGCCCCGAGAACGCTCATCGCCACCCAGTGCGCGTAATAGCCGATCAGCGACGGGGTCAGCAGCGAGAAGCTCGCCACTGCGGCCGCATAGAGCGCAATCGACACCAGCACGACCGGGCGCGACCCGATCGTGTCGCAGAGCTTGCCGATCACGGGAGCCATCAGAACCGTGGCGATCGGCATCGCCACGATGCCGGCCTGGATCTGGCTCGCCTTCCAGCCGAACTCCGCCATCAGCGGATCGACGAACACCTGGTTGGTGTAGAAGGTCAGCGCGGAAAGCCCGAGCCCAAAGCCGACCAGGGCCGACAGAAGAATGGGCCAGCCGCGCGCGAGCTCCCCGGCGGCGGTGGCGGGCGGAGGGGCGGCGTCTGCTGCGGCGACCATGGCGTGTCCTTCGAAAATCCTGCCGCAAATCCTGCCGTCATGCGGCGCCCGGTCGCAAGAGGGGGGCATGCCATGACCGCTGGCCGGCGGGATCTTCGGGCTTGCGAATTTAATATGAAAATTGCGACATGAATTAATCCGCGGGCCGTGGGGCAGCGTAGACGTCGCGCTCACATTTGGAGGGAGCACTCATGATCCGTAGCCTACTCGCCCTCGCCGTTCTCGCCGTTGCCGCCCCTGCTGTGGCCGCCCCAGCCGTCTTCACCCCGATCAGCCATCATGGCTCGGCGCCGGCCGCCCGCGCCGACATCGTGGAGACGGCCGCAGCCGCCGGCTCCTTCGGCACGCTGCTGGCCGCCGCGCAGGCGGCGGGCCTTGTCGAGACGCTGAAGGGCCGCGGCCCGCTCACCGTCTTCGCCCCGACCGACGCCGCCTTCGCCGCGCTGCCGGCCGGCACGGTCGAGCGCCTCCTGCGTCCGGAGAACAAGGCCGAGCTTCAGAAGATCCTCACCTATCACGTCCTGCCGGGCGCGGTGACCTCTGGCGCGCTGGCTGGCAAGACGCTGGCCCCGGTGACGGTGCAGGGCCAGATCCTGGCGGTCGATGGCCGCGACGGCGTGCGGGTGAACAACGCCCGCGTCATCACCGCCGACGTGCGCGCCAGCAATGGCGTGATCCATGTGATCGACCGGGTTCTGCTGCCCAACTAAGCTGTCCGTTGACTGATGAAATGGGGGCGTGCGGCCGCCGCACGTCCCTTTTTCAATTGCGCCCGCCGCCCGGCTGAGCCACCAGTGGAAGTCCCCCCAAGTGAGGACAGACCATGCCGCTCGCCCCCATCCCGCTCTCCGCGTTCGAGAAGATCGCCCGCGGCATCGACCGGCCCGAGGATGTGGTCGTGCTCAAGGACGGCCGCGTCTTCGCCTCCGATCATCGCTGCGCTGTCGCCGAGATCCGGCCCGATGGCGGCTTTGGACGCCTTGGCCCGCGCCGTGGCGCGCCCAACGGCATCAACGCTGACCGCGAGGGGCGGATCCTGATCGCCAATTTCGGCATTTATGATGGCGAGCCGGGCCCGCTGGAACGGTTCGATCCCGCCACTGGCGCGCGCGAAGCGCTGGTCGAGACCGTCGCCGGCCAAAGGCTCACGGCCTCGAACTATCCGATCCTCGATTCCGCCGGCAACATCTGGTGCGCCAATTCCACCGCCGCCCCCACCTGGCCGGAAGCGCTGGACGGGCGCGAGGACGGCTTTGTCTATGTCCTGCGCCCGGATGGGCGGGTGGATGTGGCGGCCGTGGCGCTGCGCTTCCCAAACGGGCTTGCGCTTTCGGCCGACGAGTCCACGCTCTACTGCTGCGAGACCAGCGTCGCCGGCGTTCTGGCCTTTCCGATCTACGACGGGCCGAACGGCCGCATTCTGGGCGAGCCGGAGCCCTATGGCCCGCCGCTGGGTCCGCTTCTGACCGGCCCCTACGATCCCGCCGATCCGCCGCCGGCGGAGGTGATGCACAATCTGGGCTATACCGACGGCTGCGGCATGGACGCCGAGGGCAACCTCTGGGTCACGCTGCCGGCCGCCAACAAGATCGTGGCGATCACCCCGGAGCGCGCGGTCTTCACCGTGGCGCACGATCCCGAAGGAACCATCCTGAACCATCCCACCAATGTGGCGTGGGGCGGGCCGGATCTGCGCGATCTCTACATCGGGTCGATCCGGGCGGATTATGTGCTGAAGGTGCGCAGCCCCGTTCCCGGTCTGCCGCTCATCCACCAGCGCTGAGCCCATCGCCCAGATAGAGCCCGGCAAGCCGCTCCAGCGCATCCGCCGGGCGATCCGTGAACGCGCGATAGGCGCTGGTCTGCGCCGCCTCCAGCATGGCGTGATCGCCGCTGGTGTCGCCATAGGCCGCAATTAACCGCAGCTGCGGCCCATAGGCCGCATGCAGCCGGGCGACCTTTTCTTCCGCGCGGCAGTTGCGGCCCGCAAGCGCGCCTGTGAGCCGCCCGTCCGCACCGCGCTCCAGCCGGGTGGCGAGCACAGCGTCCGCACCGAGCGCGGCGGCCACGGGAAAGAGATAATCCTCCAGCGAGGCAGACACGAGCACGACGGGGCCTTGCGCCTTCGCCGCCTCGACCGCCGCCCGGCCATCCGCCCGCAGCAGGTGCGCCACAATCACCTCGCGCCCGAAGCGCTCCGCCGCCGCCTCGAAGGCCCGTGCATCGACGCCTGCGAAGAACGCGCGAGCGGAGGCGGATTTGAGCCTGTCGCGGCTGACCAGACCGAGCTTTTCCAGCGCGCCGGCCGGCGCAAGCGCCGCCATCCGGCCCACAAACGCGCGTCGCCCCGCAAACATGCGCAGAAACAGCAGATAGCTGTCGGTCCAGGTGAGGGTGCCATCCACGTCGAAAGCGGTGACGGCGGGCGGCGCGGCGGGCATGCCGGCCTCCTGCCAGCGCCGGCGCCCTGGTTCAAGGCTCAGGCGGCGGAGGCCGTGGCGTCTGGCCGCGGCCGCACGCCAGCGCTGGCGATCACCGCATCGGCCATCGCCCGCTCGTCGGGAAACGCCCGCAAGGCGCGCCGCTCCTCCAGATTGCGCTTCAGCCGCGACCAGCGCCGCGTGAATGGCGCCCCAGACAGCAGATAGCCGAGCGGTGATTGCTCTGTCTGGAGCCGGGCGAGATATCGCGCGGCCACGTCCGGCGCCCGCTTGGCGGCGGCCGGCGGCGCCTTCACAAACACCAGCGAAGTCTGGCTCAGGTCTTCCCCCGGCCGGGGGGCAAAGCCCGCCTGGGCGCAGAGCGCGATCAGCGTCTCCGACCCGAAGTTCCAGATATGGGCGCGATGAAACATGGTGGCGCGCTGCTTGCGCGAGGCTGCGAGGTCGGGGACCTCCAGAAACAGAAAGCCGTCATCGGCCAGCCACCGCCGCAGCGTGGCGAGCGCGCCCAGCGGATAGCACAGATGCTCGAACACATGG
>JBIIUJ010000112.1:0-8735 GCA_044340025.1 Caulobacterales bacterium | reverse complement strand
CCTGAAGGGCGAAAACCCGCTGACGCTCGATCTCATGCAGACAGACCCCAATTCCGTCCTGTTTGATACGGTTTACGCCCCGCTGGAGACGGCGCTTCTGGCCAGCGCGCGCGCGCAACGCCGCACGGCGGTGGATGGGCTCGGCATGCTGGTCTGGCAGGCGGCGTTGGCGTTCGAGATCTGGTTTGGCGTCCGCCCTGATGTCGCGACGGGTCGCGCCCGGGCGCTTGCCGCCATCGGCGCCGGGTCATGATCCGGCTCGGGCTCACCGGTTCCATCGGCATGGGCAAGAGCACCACGGCCGGGCTGTTCGCGGCTGAGGGCCTTCCCGTCTATGACGCCGACGCCGCCGTCCATGCGCTTTATGCCCCTGGCGGCGCCGCGGTCGGCCCGCTTGGCGCAGCCTTTCCCGGCGTGGTCGTCGCGGGCGCGGTCGATCGCGCCCGGCTGTCGGAGGCTGTGGTCGGGCGGCCCGAGGCGATGGCCCGGCTGGAGGCGATCGTCCATCCCCTGGTCCGGCAGGCGCAGATCGACTTCCTGGCCAAGGCCGAAGCGGCCGGTGCGCCCATTGTGGTGCTGGATATTCCGCTGCTTTTCGAAACGGGCGGCGACCGATTTGTGGACGCGGTGGTGGTGGTCAGTGCGCCGCTGGAGCTGCAGCGCGCCCGCGTGCTGGACCGGCCGGGCATGAGCCCGGAGAAGTTCGAAGCAATCCTCGCCAAGCAGACGCCGGATGCGGAAAAGCGCCGTCGGGCGGATTATGTGATCGATACCGGCCAAGGCCTTGAGGCCGCGCGCGAACAGGTGCGTTCTGTCCTGGCCGCCGCACGGGCGCACGGGTGGGATCCTGGCGATGCGTGAGATCGTTCTTGATACCGAAACGACTGGGATGAGCCCCGAGGAGGGCGACCGGCTGGTCGAGATCGGCTGCATCGAGATCGTGGACTTCATCCCCACCGGCCGGAAATTCCACGCCTATGTCAATCCGGAGCGGGAGGTGCCGGAGGGCGCCTTCAAGGTGCACGGGCTCTCCACCGCCTTCCTGTCGGACAAGCCCTTCTTCTATCAGCCCGAGGTGGTGGACGCCTTTCTCGCTTTCGTGGGCGAGGACCGCGTGGTGGCGCACAATGCGGAGTTCGACCGCAAGTTCGTCACCGCCGAGCTGCGCCGCGCGGGCAAGGCGCCCATCCCCGCCGAGCGCTGGGTCGATACGCTGGCCATCGCGCGCAAGCGCTATCCCGGCGCGCCAAACTCGCTTGATGCCCTGTGCCGCCGGTTCGAGATCAGCCTGGAGACGCGCGAAAAGCACGGCGCGCTGATCGACAGCCTGCTTCTGGCGGAAGTCTATCTCCAGCTGAACGGCGGGCGGGAGCGCAAGCTCGCCTTCGCCGACAGCCACGGGGCGGGCGGCGAGGACAGCGTCATCACCTATGCGCCCATCGCCCCCCGACCGGCCCCGCTGGCGCCGCGCGCCACGGGGGAGGAGCTTGCCCGGCATGAGGCGTTTGTCGCCAAGCTGGGCAAGGGCAACCCGCTCTGGTCGCTCTACACCAGCTGAGCGCTCACCAGCCTGTGGCCAGCCGCCCGGCGCGCCAGCCCTCGCCCTGTTCCTCGCCATAGAGCACGCCCCAGGCGAAGGCGGCCGGATCGATCACCAGATCGCGCCGCTCCAGCGGCCGCGACAGGCCGAGCCCTTCGAGGGTGCGGCAGCGCGAGAGCGCCACATAGGCCTGGCCATGGGCGAACATGCGCCGGCCAAGCTCCAGATACACCCGATCAAAGGTCAGGCCCTGCGCCTTGTGGATGGTCAGCGCCCAGGCCAGCCGCAGCGGCATCTGCTTGAACGAGCCGATGGTCTCGCGCGTGACGGCGTCTGTGTCGGCATCGTAATCGTAGCGATGCCGGTCCCATTGGGCGGCGGTCACGTCGTGGCGCTCGCCGCGCACCTCTACCTCCACCGAAAAGCGATCAAGCCCCGTCACGCGGCCAAGCGTGCCGTTCACCCAGCGCCCGTCCGGGTCGTTGCGGGTGAAGATCACGCGCGCGCCCTCTTTCAGCGCCAGCATGCGCTCCACGGGAAACATGCGCTCGTCAAACTCGCCCTCCACCCGCGCCTCATAGGCCTTCACCGGGCTGGGCAAGGCGGCGAGCGCGGCCTCGTTGATGGTGCGGGCGGCTTCATTGGTGGGCGTCAGAGTGATGGCTGATTCATCGGGGTCGAACGTGGCGCGCGGCGTCACCCGGCTGGCCAGCAGCGCAGCGTCTCCCGGCGTCAGCATGCCTTCGCGCACCCGATTGAGCAGACCCACCAGCGTCTCGTCGGTCTGGCGGAAGATGCGCTGAAGCTCGATGAAGCTGAAGTCGCCGTCGCGGAATGCCGGGGCGTGGAAGAAGAACTGGCCGCCGAAGCGCCGCTGCAGAATGGCGGCCTCCTCTCCGCTGGCGATGGGGGGAAGCTGATAGGGATCGCCGATCAGCACGGTCTGCACCCCGCCGAACGGCCGCTGCGTCTTGCGGTGCATCCGCAGCGACAGATCGACCATGTGCAGCGCATCGGCGCGCACCATGCTCGCCTCGTCGATCACCAGAAGCTCCAGCGCCTGGATCAGCTTGGCGGTCTTCAGCCGGCGCAGCTCGCTTTCCTCCACCAGGCGCGGCGGCAGGCGGAAGAAACTGTGGATCGTCTGGCCCCCGGCGGTGATGGCGGCAAGCCCCGTGGGCGCCAGAACGATGGCCTTGCGCGGCGTGCTCGTCATCAGGTCGCGCAGGAAGGTGGTCTTGCCCGAGCCCGCCCGCCCCGTCAGGAACACATTGTCCGCGCCGTGCTCGATGCGCTCAAGGATCGGCCGATACACGCCGGAGAAGGGGGAGGTCATGGCGATGTCCGGCGCAGGCGTGCAGCGCTATGCGCGCCATCTGATGCTGAAGGAAATCGGCGGACCGGGTCAACAGCGCCTTGGCGCCGCCACGGTGGCGATCGTGGGGCTGGGCGGGCTGGGCGCGCCGGCCGCGCTCTATCTGGCCGCCGCCGGGGTGGGCCGGCTGCGCCTGATCGATCCCGACCGGGCAAGCTTGTCCAATCTCCAGCGCCAGATTCTCTATCAGACATCCGATATCGATGCGCTGAAAGTGGAGCGCGCAGCCCGCGCCCTCGAAGCGCTCAACCCGGAGATCACCGTCGCCCCGGTCGCCGAAGCGCTAACGGTGGAAAGCGCCGACCGGCTTTTGACCGGGGCGGACGTGGTGCTCGACGGCACAGACAGTTTCGCCGCGCGCGATCTGGCCAATGCCGCCTGCCACCGGCTGGCGATCCCGCTCGTCGCCGGCGCCGTCATCGGCTGGGACGGCTGGGTCAGCGTGTTTGCAAACGGCCGGGATGCGGCGGCGCCCTGCTACCGCTGTCTTGCGCCCCAGCCGCCGCACGCGGAGGAGCATTGCGCCACGGTGGGCGTGGTGGGCGCCGCGGCGGGCGTGATCGGCACGCTCATGGCTCTTGAGGCGATCAAGCTGATCACGGGCGCCGGCGCGCCGCTGATGGGCCGGGTGCTGCACCACGACGGTCTGGCGGCGGAGGCCCGCATCCTGCGGCTGGCCAAGGATCCCGCCTGCCCTGTGTGCGGCTGCGCCTGAGGCGGGGCCTCCCGCCGCGCGCGCGCCTCGGCTAGACCGGAACCAGAGCAAGGGAGGCCGCAGCAATGGCGGAGATCAAACGTGAAGCCTGGGCGCTGGCCCTTCATGGCGGCGCAGGCCCGGTCCGCTCGGCCAGCTACGACCGGGAAGAGGCCCATATGCGCGGCCTGCTCGAACAGGGCGCCGCTCTGCTGGAGGGCGGCGCCAGCGCGCTCGACGTCGCCACCGAGATGGTGGCCGCGCTCGAAGCCTCTGGCCTGCATGTGGCGGGCAAGGGCGCCTCGCCAAACGCCGCAGGGGCGCACGAACTCGACGCCAGCATCATGGACGGCGCGGCCCGCAAGGCTGGCGCAGTGGCCGCCCTTTGCGGTTTCGTCTCGCCTGTTCGCGCGGCCCGCCGCGTGATGGAGGCGACCCCGCATGTTCTGCTGGTCGGCGACGGCGCGCGCGCCTTCTGCCTCAGCGAAGGTCTCGAGCGCGTGACCGACCCGGCCGCCTATTACACCCCCGCCGTCAGCCGGATCGCTGCGCCAGGCGAACTCGCCCACGGCACGGTCGGCGCGGTGGTGAAGGACAAGGCCGGTCGGCTGGCGGCGGCCACCTCCACCGGCGGCCTCCTGGGCAAGATGCCCGGCCGGGTGGGCGACAGCCCGCTGATCGGGGCCGGTTGCTGGGCCGACGAGCGGGTGGCTGTCTCCTGCACCGGGCAGGGGGAGTATTTCATGCGCGCGGCGGTGGCGGCGGATGTGTCCGCCCGCATGCGCTATGGCGGCCAGTCGCTTGCCGCTGCTGCTGCGGGCGCGCTTGCCGACATGGAAGTGCAGGGCGGCGACGGCGGGCTCATCGCCATCGACAGCGCCGGCAATGTCGCCGCGCCTTTCGTCTCGGAAGGGATGAAGCGCGGCCTTGCCACAGCTTCGGGCCGGTTCGAGGTCAAGACCTTCCGATGAGCCTGCGCACCGGCTCCGGCAATCCGCGCGGCTATTTCGGCATCGGCGCGGAGGGGATGAGCAAGCCGATGAACCTCGGCGCGTTGATGCGCACCGCGCACGCGTTTGGCGCCAGCTTCACCTTCACCGTGGGGGCCGCCGCCAAACTCCGCGACGTCTATCGCGCCGACACCAGCCGCAGCGCCGACCATGTCGCCCATTACCAGTGGGACACGATCGCGGAGATGGCGCTCCCGCGCGGCTGTGTTCTGGTTGGCGTGGAGATCACCGACGACGCCATCGACCTGCCCCGGTTCCATCATCCGCTTTCGGCGGCCTATGTTCTGGGGCGCGAGCGCGGATCGCTCAGCTCGGAGATGGTGGCGCGCTGTCAGCAGGTGGTGAAGATCCCCACGAAATTCTCCCTCAATGTCGGCCTGGCGGGCGCGCTCGTCATGTATGACCGGATGCTCGCCCATGGCGGCTTCGGCCCGCGCGGCAGCCAGGCCGCCATCGGCCGGAAGATCCCCTATTGAGCCGCCTGTTCCCCCTCCTGAAGACCCGCCCCTGGCCGCTCGTCATGGGCGTGGTGAATGTCACGCCGGACAGCTTCTCCGACGGCGGCCGCTTCGCGCAGCCGGAGGCCGCGCGCGATCATGGCCTCCAGCTTCTGGCCGACGGCGCCGACATTCTGGACCTCGGCGCGGAAAGCACACGGCCGGGCGCCGCCGAAACGCCGGAGGAGGACGAGCGCGCCCGCCTTCTGCCCGCGCTGGCCGCGCTGCGCGCCGCAACCGACGCGGCTTTGTCGATCGATACCCGCAAGCCCGCCGTGATCCGCGCCGCCGCCGCCCATGACGTGGATCTCTGGAACGACGTCTCGGCCCTGACCTTTGCGCCAGACAGTCTCGCCACAGCCGCCGCGCTGACCCTGCCGGTCGCTTTGATGCATGCGCGCGGTCTGCCCGCCACCATGCAGATCGATCCCCAATATGACGATGTGGCGCGCGAGGTGCGGGGCTTTCTCTCCGCCCGCATCGGCGCGGCGGTGGCGGCGGGCGTGACGACAGATCGGCTGCTGGTCGATCCCGGCGTGGGGTTCGGCAAGACGCTGGAGCATAATCTCAGCCTGATGCGCGATCTCGCCACGCTGCGCGCGCTTGGCCGGCCGATCCTGTTTGGCGCCTCGCGCAAGCGCTTCATCGCGGCGCTGGATGCGCCGGCGGGGGAAGGCGAGCGGCTGGGCGGCTCGATCGCCGCGGCGCTCTGGGCCGCCAGCCAGGGCGCAGCCATCGTGCGCGTGCACGACGTGCGCGAGACGGTGCAGGCGCTGAAGGTTTGGCGGGCGGTTCTGGCGAGCTGAGGCAGCGCGGCGCCTTGCGCCAGCCGCCTTTCCGAGTATTTTCCGCCGCCTTCCTGGCCGGGTGATTAGCTCAGTTGGTAGAGCAGCTGACTCTTAATCAGCGGGTCACAGGTTCGAGCCCTGTATCACCCACCAGGAAATCAAACACTTAGCTCTGGTGTGGCGGGAACGTGTGACGAACGATGTGACGTCACACGTGTGACTTTGTTCCCTGGCGTTCGGCTGATGTTCCTACCAGCGCACGCCTTTGCGCTCGGCCCAGGCGGCCAGCTGGACGCCGACTTCGCCGGCGACGGCGCGGCTGTTGGAGCGATAGTGGCGCATCATCTGGTGCACGGTCTGGTCGGTGTGGCCCGACCAGGTGGCGATGCGGCTGGGGTCTGCGCCGGCCTCGTAGAGGCGGGTGATGCCGGTATCGCGCAGGTCGCGGAACTGCAGGTCCTCGACGCCGGCGGCGCGCCGCACCTTGAGCCAGGCGGTGTTGAAGCTCTTGATCGTGAGCGGCCGCCCCTGCTGCGGCGGGCGGATCAGCGGCCCGGCCTGGCGGCCGGCCAGCCGCTCGGCCAGCGGCGGAAGGATCGGGACGAGCACGTCGCGGCCGGTCTTGGCCTGGGCGTGCACGCCTGTGAAATCGAGCCAGCCATGCGGTGCCCCCGGCTCCTCGATCGTGGCGGGCAGCAGCTGGCGGCCGAGATCGCAGGCCAGGAGATCGCCCAGGCGCTGCACCGTCCAGACGCCAGCGACGATGGCGTCGCCCATCCAGGCCATGTCCAGCCGGTCGGCGGCGGCGATGAGGCGGGCGAGCTCGTCGGGGCTGGCGGCGCGCACGCGCACGGCGGCAGTGACCAGGCCCAGCTTGGCGGCGGGATTGGCGGCGATCCAGTCGAGATCGACGGCGTAGGACAGGAGCGCCTGTAGCGCGCGCAGCGACGCGCCCGCGGCGTTGAGGCTGCGGCTTGCGGCCTGGCGGGCGTGTTCCTCGCGCAGCTCGTCGCGTGTCAGGCCGGCAACGAGATCGGGGCCGGCATAGGCGAGCCAGGGCTTGATCATGGAGGCATAGAAACGCTGCGTCTTGGGCTTGAGCGCGGCATAGGCGGCGCTACGCCGCCAGCGCGTTTCCAGAGCCTCCAGCGTGCGGCGCTCGCCAGCGGCGGAGCCCGGCGCGGCGGCGGGGCCTGCAGCCACAGCCGCAAGGCGCTGATCGCGGTAGGCGCAGGCCTCCGTCAGGCTGAAGGGACTGCCGTCCGCATGGACGAGAACGACGGAGCGCTCGCCGGCTAAGCGAAGGCGTGGGCTGGGAAGATAACGCCATCGCTGGGTTCCCCCCGGCATGGCGACCAAATGGGCCAGGGCGGCTTTCCTAGCGCGCGCAGGCCCGGTTTTGCGGCGGCGGGGCATGGATACAGCGTCCATGGCGGCGCTGTGCCCTGTCAAGCCTGACGCGCCCGTGCTCAGGCCTTGCACGCCGCGCTGCCGCGCTGCTGTCCTCCTCGCGGGCAATGACGTCGGCCTTGCGGCCGAGCAACCTAAGCGTCGAGGCCGAAAGCGCTCCGAAGACTGCAGCTTGCTCAAACCTGGGATGATGCCCCCTTGGAGATCAGGCCAAGCCTTGGCGCTTCTCCTAGCGAGCCCAGTTTCGAGTGAGCGCCTCTGGACCAAAGGCGGTTACATCCTCAATTCCGGTTCAAGCCCTGCTCGCCGCGCGTGAACAGGATGCGCTTCCAGTAGGCTTCGCGCGCCAGGATCACCTCGTCGGGTGTCGGCGCTGGCCGTGCTTCCAAGAGCGCGAAGCGGAACGCCTTGCGGCAATAGTCCAGCGTTGGATCGCTCACGAGGGCGCGAAGCTCCACGTTTCCGCCATGGCCGCTGGCGGCATAGGCGCACCACCTCGACCAGACTCCCTGATCGCCATAGGCGGAACCGATGTAGCGCTTGCCGGTGGCGATATCGGAAATCAGATAGACGCCTTTCACGCTCGACAGCGCGGCCTGCCAGTCCGGGCGAGCGTTGCGCACCAGCGTCTCCAGCTCCTCGAAGGACAGGTCGATATCCTCGAAGCCCGGAAACGAGCGGCCGGAATAGGGTTCCCGCAGGATTTCCTGAACCTTGAAGCCGGGATAGTGGTTCTCCAGCTTCACGCGTGTCGCCCGCTCGCGATAGGCGGATCGCAGCTTCAAGCGCCCGAGAAAGCCCTCGCCTTCCGTGCTGAGTTCCACCTCGTAGCGGTTTGGATGGCGGGCCAGCACGCGAAACACGCCGCCGAACAGCCAGGTGTCGGGCTCGTGATAGAATTGGATCAGCGCGAAGATGAACGGCCGGTTGAAGTCATCCCGCGCCGGGCGATACTCTTGCCAGCCTTGCCATTCGCGCTTGTCGCGCGCCCAGACTTCGAGCGGTTGGTTCTGCTGGTTCCAGCGGGCGAAGTGCAGCTTGTAGCTTTCGGGCGACAAAATCGGCCAGATGTCGGAAAGCTTTATCATCCATCACCCCCGAAACGCGTGCTCATTGTGCCAGCGCAGCGCCTCGGGATCGGGGCGGCGCATCATGTCTTCGGGCGCGCAGATCGGCTTGCCGTGAAGCTCGTAATAGTGCCGCCCGTTGTCGAACTCCTCCTTGATGCGGCGGCTCACCTCGAAGCGCAGATCAGGCGTCACCGTCACATAGCCCGCATCGAACAGGCTATGGATTGAATCGCCCCGAGTTTTCTAGACGCCCTCGGATTGCGTTTTGTGCTGTCGTTCGAACTCGACGGGTGACAGCATCCCGTTTCGAGCATGCTTCCGGGTGGGGTTATAGAACATCTCGATATAATC
>JBIIUJ010000111.1:0-8873 GCA_044340025.1 Caulobacterales bacterium | reverse complement strand
GTGGACCTCATCCACGCCCGCTCGCGCGCGCCGGCCTGGAGCGCGCTGGCCGCCGCTCGCCGCCTGGGCCTGCCTTTCGTGACCACCTATCACGGCGTCTACAACGCCCGCTCGCCCCTCAAGCGCGGGTACAATGGCGTGATGGCGCGCGGCGATCTGGTCATCGCCAATTCGCACTTCACCGCCGCCCATCTGATCGCCGCGCACGGAACCGACCCGGCCCGCGTCGTCATCATCCCGCGCGGGGTGGATCTCGCCCGGTTCGATCCAGCCGCCGTGGGGCCGGAGCGGGCGGGCGCGCTCGCTACCGCGTGGGCGCTGGATGCAGACGATCCCCGCCCGGTGGTGATGCTGCCGGGGCGGCTGACCGGCTGGAAAGGGCAGGGGCTTCTGCTCGACGCCATCCCCTTCGTGGCCGCCTCGGCGCGCTATGTGCTGGTGGGCGGCGGGGCGGCCAAGCCAGCCTTTGAGGCCGCCTTGCGCGCCCGTGTCGCCGCTGAAGGTTTGCCCGTCACGTTTGCCGGGCATTGCGCGGACATGCCCGCCGCGCTGGCGCTCGCCGATCTCGTGGTCTGCCCGTCGCTGGAGCCCGAAGCCTTCGGGCGGACCGCGATCGAGGCCCAAGCCATGGCCCGGCCCGTGATCGCGGCCGACCACGGCGGCGCGCGCGAGACGGTTCTGCCCGGCGAAACCGGCTGGCTGACCGCGCCGGGGGATGCGGGCGCTCTTGCTTGTGCGATGTCGCAAGGCCTGGCGCTAAGCAAGGCACAACGCTTGGAGATCGGCGCCCGCGGAAGGGCCCATGTTGCGCAGCATTTCTCGACTGCTGCACTGCAGCAAGCCACGCTCGGCGTCTATCGCCGGTTGCTGGAGCCGCGGTCATGACCCCGCTGGAGGCGCGCCGCATCCTCGTGGTCAAGCTCTCCGCGCTGGGCGACGTGATCCAGGCGCTGGCGCCCCTGAAGGCGATCCGCGCCGCACACCCGAAGGCCGAAATCACCTGGCTGACCACGCCGCCCTTCGCTGAACTGGCGCGGCTCTGTCCCTTTGTCGATACGGTCTGGACCGGCGGGCGCCCGCGCGGGCCGGCGGCGTGGCTGAGCCTGATCGCTCAGGTCCGGGCCGGGCGGTTCGATCTCGTCTACGACCTTCAGGGCGTGGCGCGGACGTCGCTGCTGCATGCCGCGCTTGGGCCGCGTCCGCCGCTCTGGTCCGGCCCGGCGCGGGGGGCGAGCCATCGCACGCCCGACCCGAAGCGCTGGGCGGTCCACACCATGGATCGCTTCGCCGCCCAGCTGCGCCAGACCGGCGCGCTCGGGGAGGGGGAGGCGATCGCGCCCGACCTTTCCTGGGTTCGCGCCCGCCTCGGCGATCCGCCGGAGATCCAGCCTGCTCACTTCGGCCTCGCCGAACCCTATGCGCTGCTGGTTCCGGGCGCCTCTGCGGCCCATGGCGGGGCGAAGAAATGGCCGGTGGCGCATTTTGCTGCGGTCGCGGCCGTGCTCGCTGCGAGGGGCCTGCGTCCGGCCGTGATCGGCGGTCCGGCCGAGAGCGGGCTTGCCGCTGCGATCCGCGCCGAGGTGAGCGCGGCGCTCGATCTCACCGGCCGGACCGATCTCTTCGCCCTGATCGCGCTGGCCGAGCGCGCCGCCCTCGCCATCGGCAACGACACCGGGCCAATGCATATCGCCGCCGCAGCCGGTGCGCCAAGCGTCATGCTGTTTGCGGGCTTTTCCGATCCGGCCCGCTTCGCCCCGCGCGGCGCCCATGTGCGCCCGCTTCAGGCCGCGCGCCTGGCCGACCTGGAGGTCGACCCAGTGCTGGAGGCAGCCGCGCGCCTCTGGGCGCCGCTTAAGGCTTCTTGAAGCCCGGCCCGGCATCCTTCATATAGGGGATGCGCCTGACCGCTTCGCGGCCGGGCTGCCTTGCGTTTCAGCGGGACCCAACCCGCGCCAGACTTCGGAGAGACGACGATACGACGCCCCATGGCAGCGCCCCCGGTTAAGGATGGGCCCCGCATCAACGATGAAATCCGCGCGGCCCGTGTGCTGCTGATTGACGCCGACGGCGAGAAACAGGGCGAAATGCCCCTCTCGGCGGCCCTGGAAGCAGCGGTGGAGGCAGGCCTGGATCTTGTGGAGGTGGCCCCGCAGGCTGTGCCGCCCGTCTGCAAGGTGATGGACTACGGCAAGTTCAAATACGAAGAACAAAAGAAAAAGAACGAAGCCCGCAAGCGTCAGAAGATCGTCGAAATCAAGGAAGTGAAGTTCCGCCCCATGATCGACATCCACGATTATGAGGTGAAGACACGCGCCATGCACCGCTTCTTCGAGGAAGGCGACAAGGTGAAGATCACCCTGCGCTTCCGTGGTCGCGAAATGGCCCACCAGCACCTGGGGATCGAGCTGCTTCACCGCGTCAAGCGCGATTTTGAAGAGATCGCCAAGGTGGAGATGGAGCCGCGGCTGGAAGGCAAGCAGATGACGATGGTGATGTCGCCGCGCGCCTGAGCCTGTTTCAGTCACCCTCGCGCAGGCGAGGCCCAGGGCTCTGTCGCGACATTTCCGGTCGGCTGGGTCCCTGCATTGGCGGGGATGGCGCCCGGAACCCGCAGTCAAACCCTTGAATCGCTGAAGCGCTCGCGCTATCAGCCCCGCTCTTTGCTGGCCCGGCGACACGGCATGCCGCGGCGAGCGCGCACGATGGGCGGCCCTTGCGGCTGCCGACAGGAGATGGAAATGCCGAAACTGAAGACCAAGAGCGGGGTCAAGAAGCGCTTCAAGGTCACCGCCACCGGCAAGGTCATGGCCGGCGTGGCGGGCAAGCGCCACCGCCTCATCAGCCACAATGGCAAGTATATCCGGCAGAACCGCGGCACCACCGTCCTTGCGAAGGCAGACGGCGACCGGGTGAAGCTCTGGATCCCCTACGGCCTGGCCTGAGGAGACTGACCCATGGCACGCGTTAAAGCCGGGAAAGAGACCCGCGCCCGCCGCAAGAAGATCCTGGATCAGGCGAAGGGCTATTATGGCCGCCGCAAGAACACGATCCGCACCGCCACCGCCGCCGTCTGGCGCGCGGGGCAATACGCCTATCGCGACCGCAAGGCCAAGAAGCGCACCTTCCGCGCTCTCTGGATTCAGCGGATCAACGCCGCCGTGCGCGAGCACGAGATGACCTATTCCCGCTTCATCGACGGCCTCTCCAAGGCCGGCATCGAGGTGGACCGCAAGGTCATGGCCGATCTCGCGATGTTCGAGCCCCAGGCCTTTGGCGCCCTGGTGGAGAAGGCGCGCGCAGCGTTGGCCTGAGCTTGACGGGTGAAGGTCGAGGCGCGGGCAGAGTCCCGCTCTGATTGACACCCGACGGCCCGGCCCTATGATCGAGAAATATCCCCCTTGGCGCTTCGGGGCCAAGGTGCACGGCGGCTCCCTCGGGGCCGCCGTTGCTTTTTGTCGAGTTTTCCATGCGCACGTGCGTGTACGTCGATGGCTTCAATCTCTACTATGGGTGCCTGAAAGGAACCGCCTTTCGCTGGCTTGACTTGACCGCTTTATGTCTGCGGCTTCTACGCCCAGAAAACAAGATTGTGTCTATACATTACTTTACAGCGATGGTTGCTGCGCGGCCCGGCGATCCGGGCCAGACGACGCGTCAGCAAACCTACCTTCGGGCGCTTCGGACCAATCCTCAGGTCCAGATACACTTGGGGCACTTCCTGTCTCACGACGTCACCATGCCAGACGCTGCGGATTGGGCACGGGGCGTCTATACCGCCCGGCGCGTCGTGAAGACCGAGGAGAAGGGGTCAGACGTCAACCTCGCAACCCAATTGCTGATGGATGCATTCGACGATCAGTTCGATGTCGCCGTTCTCATCAGCAACGATAGCGATCTCGCCACGCCGGTGCGCCTTGTGAAAGAGCGATTCGGGAAGACTGTCGGCTTGCTGAATCCGCACAAGACCACAAGCGCATCATTGCGGCCGCTGGCGAGCTTCCTCAAGCAAATCCGACCCTGGGCGCTGGCGGCGTCCCAGTTTCCGACGCTCATGGCCGACGAGAAAGGCGCCTTCCGAAAGCCCGCGCGCTGGTGAGTTTGCACGAAGGCTCTCCCTTTCCATCGGTCAATCAAGCGGGCATAGACCCGCCCGCTATGACCAACCTCGACCAGCTTGAATCCGATCTGATGGCGCAACTCGGCGTCGCTTCTGACGAAGCGGCGCTGGAGACGCTACGCGTGGCCGCGCTTGGCAAGAAGGGCGTGGTCAGCGAGCAGCTCAAGACGCTCGGCGCCATGAGCCCCGAGGAGCGCCAGATCGCCGGGCCGAAGCTCAATGGTCTGCGCGACAGGCTTGCCGCTGCGATCACCGAAAAGAAGGCCGCGCTGGAGGAGGCCGCGCTCGAGGCGCGCCTGCATGCCGAGCGGGTGGACGTGACCCTCCCGCCCCGGCCGGCCCGGCGCGGACGGATCCACCCCGTCAGCCAGGTGACGGAGGAACTCCTCGCCATCTTCGCCTCCATGGGCTTCGCGCTCGCCGAAGGCCCGGACATCGAGGACGATTTTCACAATTTCACCGCGCTGAACTTCCCGCCCAAGCACCCCGCGCGCGACATGCACGACACCTTCTTCTTCGGCCCGAAGGAGGATGGCTCGCGCATGCTGCTGCGCACCCACACGAGCCCGGTGCAGATCCGCACCATGATGAGCCAGAAGCCGCCGATCCGGGTGGCGATCCCCGGGCGGACCTATCGCTGTGACTCAGACCAGACCCACACGCCGATGTTTCATCAGATCGAGGGGCTGGTGATCGACAAGGGCGTGCATATGGGCCACCTCAAGGGCTGCCTCGTGGAGGCGCTGCGCCTGTTTTTCGAGGTGGACGAGGTTCAGGCGCGCTTTCGCCCGCACCATTTCCCTTTCACCGAGCCGAGCGCCGAGATGGACATCCGCTGCGACCGCTCCGGCGGCGAGATCAGGATCGGGCAGGGCGAGGATTGGCTGGAGATCCTTGGCTGCGGCATGGTTCATCCCAATGTGCTCACGGCTTGCGGCCTCGACCCCGAGGAATGGCAGGGCTTTGCCTTCGGCATGGGGATCGACCGGCTGGCGATGCTGAAATATGGCGCGCCGGACCTGCGGGACTTTTTCGCCGCCGACACGCGCTGGCTTGCCCATTACGGCTTCGATCCGCTGATCCAGCCCAATCTGGCGACGGGGCTGTCGTGAGTGCGGATGCTTCGAGATCGTCTTTCCTCCCCCGCGCTGCGGGGGAGGGGGACCGCGCGCAGCGTGGTGGAGGGGGAGTTTGGTCGCTCTCGACCGGGCGGGGCGGTGAAACGCCCCCTCAGTCAGCTGCGCTGACAGCTCCCCCGCAGCGCGGGGGAGCAAAAGCCGTGCAGCCGCTCCAATGACCCTCTTCAACCACGCCACCGTCGGCGCGCGCGACCTTACCGAGGCGCAGGCCTTCTATGACGCCTGCCTGCCGGAGCTGGGGCTTCAGCGGGCCTATTGCGACCTTGCGGAGGGCTGGCTTGCTTATGGTCCGCCGGGCAAGGACGTGCTGCGCGGGCAGGGCTTCTGGGTCTGCCGGCCGCTTGATGGCCAGCCCGCAAGCGCAGGCAATGGCGTGACGATCGCGCTCGCGGCCCCCTCGCGCTTTGCGGTGCGCGCCTTCCATGCCGCCGCGCTGAAGGCGGGAGCGGCGTGCGAGGGGCCGCCGGGCCTTCGTGACTACCATCCCGAGTATTACGCCGCCTATCTGCGCGATCCCACGGGCAACAAACTGTGTGCTGTGATCAACCGGCCGGCCGAGCCATGGGACGGGCTGAATCATTTCTTCTTCGGATCGGGGCCGGAGATGGCCAATCGTCTCGCCGCGCTGGTGGTCGCCGGTGTGAAGCGCGCGACTGTGGGCTCGGGCGACGAGCCGCCCGAAAGCGCGCCCGGCGAGCGCCATGTGGTGGTGGACGGCGCGCGCCGCCCGGTCTGCGTGATCGAGACGCTGACCTACGAGAAGCGCAGGCTCGCCGATATCGACGCCGCCTTCGCGGCCGAGGAGGGCGAGGGCGATGGGTCGCTTGCCTTCTGGCGGGCCGCCCATCGCAAGTGGTTTGAAGAGGTCCAGCCCGGAGGCTTTCGCCCGGATCGCCTGATCTGGGCGGAGACCTTCCGCATGGTTGACCTGATCGACCCCGACTTCGCCGCCGCCGCGCCTGCCCATGTGCGGGCCGAGCGCGCCGAGGCCCCTGCCTATATCGCCGCCCACGCGCGGCCCGACGATCACGAGTGGACCCGATGAAATTCACGCTCTCCTGGCTGAAGGACCACCTCCAGACCGATGCGACATTGCCCCAGATCCTGGACGCCATGACGATGGCGGGCCTCGAAGTGGAGCATGTCGACAACCATGCCGAAAAGCTCGCCGGCTTCTCGGTGGCGAAGATCGTGGAGGCGGTTCAGCACCCCAACGCTGACCGCCTGCGCGTCTGTCAGGTCGACACGAAGGACGGTCGCAAGGAGATCGTGTGCGGAGCGCCAAACGCCCGGCCCGGCCTCACCACCATTTACGCCCCGCTTGGAACCTTCATCCCCGGCAGCGGCATCACGCTGGAGCCGCGCGCCGTGCGCGGCGTGGTGTCCAATGGCATGCTCTGTTCCGGCGCTGAATTGGAACTGAATTCGGACTCGAACGGCATCCTGGAGCTCCCCGATTCGTTGCCCGTCGGCGCCCCGGCGGCGGAAGCGCTCGGCCTTGGCGATGCTGTGATCGACTTCGAGGTCACGCCCAACCGGCCGGACTGGCTGGGCGTGGCCGGCATCGCGCGCGAGCTTGCGGCGGCTGGTCTGGGAACGCTGAAGGACCTTTCGGTCGCCCCGGTTCCGGGCGGCTTTGCCTGCCCGATCCCGATCCGCATCGCGGCGGCCGACGCCTGCCCGATGTTTGCTGGCCGCCTCATTGCCGGGGTGAAGAACGGCCCCAGCCCGGATTGGCTGCAGCAGCGGCTGAAAAGCATCGGCCTGCGCCCGATCAATGCGCTGGTGGATGTGACCAACCTGCTCTGTTTTGATCGCGCCCGCCCGCTGCATGTCTTTGATGCAGACCGGATTTCCGGCACGATCAGCGCGCGGCTCGCCCAGGCGGGGGAGAGTTTCGCCGCGCTCGACGGCAAGACCTATGCGGTCGGGCCGGAGATGTGCGTGATCGCCGATGACGCCGGCGTTCTGGGCCTTGCCGGGGTGATGGGCGGCGAGGCGTCGGGCTGCACCGAGGCCACCACCTATGTCTTCATCGAGAGCGCCTGGTTTGATCCCCTGCGCACGTTCCAGACCGGCCGGGCGACGGGCATCAATTCCGACGCCAAATATCGCTTCGAGCGCGGGGTGGACCCCGGCTTTGTGCTGGACGGGCTGGAGCTGGCGACCCGGCTGATCCTGGAGATCTGCGGCGGGGAGGCGAGCGAGATCGCCGTCGCCGGCGCTGCGCCCGCGGGCCGTCCGCCCGTGACGTTCCGGCTTTCGGAGGTTTCCAGGCTCACGGGGCTTGATCTTCCCGAGGCCGAAATAGACACTATTCTCAAGGCGTTGGGGTTTGATCCGCAACCGGCGGGCGAAGGCGTGCGCATCGTGGCCGTGCCCAGTTGGCGGCGCGATGTGGAGGGTCCGGCCGACCTTGTGGAGGATGTGGCCCGGATCGCGGGCTTCGATCGGCTGCCGCAGGAGAAACTGCCCGAGGTTTCAGGCTGGAAGGCTGGCGTGCTGACGCCGGCCCAGAACCGTGCGCGCATTGCGCGGCGCGCCATCGCCGGGCTTGGCTATCAGGAGGCTGTCACCTGGAGCTTCTGCGAGCGCCGGCTGGCCGCCCTGTTCGGCGGCGGGGCAGACGCGTTGGTGCTTGCCAATCCGATCGCGAGCGATCTCGACTGCATGCGCCCCAGCGCGCTGATCCATCTGCTGCTGGCTGGCCAGCGCAACGCCGACCGCGGCTTTGCAGAGACTGCGCTGTTCGAGGTGGGCCCGATCTATGCCGGGGATACGCCCGCCGATCAGGCGACGGCCGCCGCCGGCGTCGTGCGCGGGGAGGCCCGGCACTGGGCGGGGACCGCTGCGCCGGACGTCTTCACTGTAAAGGCAGACGTGCTTGCCATCCTGGAGGCGCTCGGCGCGCCTGTGGCCAGCCTTCAGACGACGCAGGGCGCGCGCGGCTGGTGGCATCCGGGCCAGTCCGGCACGCTGCGGCTGGGACCGAAGACGATCCTGGCGGAGTTTGGCGCCCTGCACCCGCGCGTGCTGAAGGCGATGGGCGTGGCGGGGCCGGTCTATGGCTTTGAAATCACGCTGGATACACTGCCTCAAGCCAAGGCGAAGGCCGGCAAGGCAAAGGGGCGTCTGGCGCTGAGCGCGCTCCAGCCGCTGACGCGTGACTTCGCCTTCCTGCTGCCGGCGGATCGCCCGGCGGGCGAGCTTGCCCGCGCTATCGCCAACGCCGACAAGGCGCTGATCGCCGGTGTCTCGGTGTTTGACGTCTATGCCGGCAAGGGCGTGCCCGACGGCCAGGTCTCGATCGCGCTGCAGGCCACGATCCAGCCCCGGGACAAGACGCTGACCGATGCCGAGATCGAGGATCTCTCCCGCCGTATCATCGCGGCTGCCGCCAAGCAGGGCGCGAGCCTGCGCGGCTAGGCGCAGGCGGCCTCAGACCGCCCGCACCAGCACGTGCCGCTTCCTGCCGAGCGAGAGCTTGGCCTCCCCGTTCGGCCGGGCCGACAGGTCTAGCCGGGCGGTGGCGTCGGCCACGCCGGCGTCGTCGATCTTCAGCGCGCCGGCTTTCGCCTGACGTTTGGCTTCGGCGTTGGACTCAACCAGCCCTGCCC
>JBIIUJ010000110.1:0-8936 GCA_044340025.1 Caulobacterales bacterium | reverse complement strand
CCGACCCAGCCGCCCCAGATCCAGGCCCTGTCCCTCACGCCTGCGCGCTGACTGCGCCTTCCGCCCCGGCGCCCTTGACCGTCGCGCGCCCCGGGCGCCATGAGCGCGGCCAACAAACGCAGCATCGAAAGCTCAGGGAGCAACAGCCATGGCGGACCTCCGCTTTGACGGGAAAGTCGCAATCGTCACCGGCGCCGGCGGCGGTCTGGGCCGTCAGCACGCCTTGGAGCTGGCCCGCCGCGGCGCGAAGGTCGTCATCAATGATCTCGGCGGCGCGATGGATGGGTCCGGCGGCAATTCGGCGGCTGCCGAAGCCGTGGTCGCCGAAATCACGGCCATGGGCGGGCAAGCCATCGCCAACGGCGCCTCGGTGGCGGATGATGTGGGCGTGGCCGGCCTGATCCAGCAGACCATGGACGCCTTCGGCCGCATCGACATCCTGATCGCCAACGCCGGCATCCTGCGCGACAAGAGCTTTTCCAAGATCGAGATGGCCGACTTCGACGCGGTGATGGCCGTGCACCTGATGGGCACGGTGAAGCCGGTGAAGGCCGCCTGGGAGATCATGAAGGCCCAGAACTACGGCCGGATCGTGGTGACGACGTCCTCCACCGGCCTCTATGGCAATTTCGGCCAGACCAATTACGGCGCAGCGAAGCTCTCGCTTGTGGGCTTCATGAACACGCTGAAGCTGGAAGGTCAGAAAAACAATATCCGCGTCAACGCCATCTCGCCGGTCGCCGCCACCCGCATGACCGAAGCGCTGATGCCGCCCCAGATGCTGGAGATGCTCAAGCCGGAGTTCGTCACGCCGGGCGTGATCTATCTCGTCAGCGAGGACGCCCCCACCGGGGTGGTGCTCACCGCCGGCGCCGGCGTGTTTGCGGTGGCCCGCATCTATGAAACCGAGGGCGTCTATCTGGGCGCAGGCGGACTTTCAGCCGAAGAAGTGGCCGCCAACTGGGCGAAGATCGAAGACCCGACAGGCCAGGCGGCCTATTTCGCCGGCGGCGAGCAGACGCAGAAGTTCATGCGGCTGGTCAGCGGCGGCTGAGCCGCCGCTAGGCTGCGGCGTGCGCCGGGGCGTCGTGCTCGGCGGCGGCAAGGAAGCGCTCGGCTTCCAGCGCCGCCATGCAGCCGAGCCCCGCCGCCGTCACGGCCTGGCGATAGGTCTCATCCGCCACATCGCCCGCTGCAAACACGCCCGGCACATTGGTGCGCGTGGAGCCTGGCTCCACGATGATGTAGCCGTTGTCCTGCATCGCCACCTTGCCGGCGAACAGATCCGTAGCCGGCTTGTGGCCGATGGCCACGAAGAAGCCGTCGCAGCGCACGGTGGAGAGCGCGCCGGTCTTGAGGTTCTTCAGCCGGGCGCCGGTGACGCCGCGAGGGCTCCCTTCGGCGAGGATTTCCTCCACCGCGCTATCCCAGATCACGGCGATCTTCGGGTGGGCGAGCAGGCGCTGCTGCAGCACCTTTTCCGCGCGCAGGCTGTCGCGGCGATGCACCAGCGTGACCTTCGAGGCGAAGTTGGTGAGAAACAGCGCTTCCTCCACCGCCGTATTGCCGCCGCCCACCACCACGACCTCCTTGCCACGGTAGAAGAAGCCGTCGCAGGTGGCGCAGGCCGAAACGCCAAAGCCGCAGAGCCCCTGCTCTTCGGGCAAGCCCAGCCACTTCGCCTGCGCGCCGGTGGCGATGATGAGCGCATCGGCGGTGTAGGTCTGGCCGCTGTCGCCCGTCAGCGTGAAGGGGCGCCTGGTGAGATCGACGTCCATGATCCAGTCCGCGATGATCTCGGTCCCCATATGGGCGGCCTGGGCCTTCATCTGCTCCATGAGCCATGGACCCTGAATGACATCGGCGAAGCCCGGATAATTCTCCACATCCGTGGTGATGGTCAGCTGCCCGCCGGGCTGGGGCCCCTCGATCAATAGCGGCTGGCGCATCGCTCGGGCGGCGTAGATGGCGGCGGTATAGCCCGCGGGGCCGGAGCCGATGATGATGACAGGGGCATGACGGGGTTCGGACATGGCGATTCGGGATCCTTTTCGGAGCCGAAACATAAGGACGGCCCCGGCCTAAAGCGAGCCTGCCGCCTGCCTCTGTTCGTAGCGGGAGAGTATTTCGCGCGCCGCGCGCTCGGCCTCGCGGATCGGCGGATAGGTCCAGATCTCGATCTTGTCCTGATAGGGGCGCGAGGCGCCTGCTGCTGCAAATCCCTCATGCAGGCGGCGAAACTTCGCCGAGCCGCCATCCATCGGCAGCACCAGGATCGGTTTGCCCAGAAACGCCGCGTCGCCGATCATGTTGGTGGAATCTTCCGTCACCAGAACAACGTCGGCGAGCTGGAGGAAGCCGAGATAGGGGTTTGGCCCCGGATCGTCCGGCGCCCAGAAACGCTGGCCCTGCTCCTGCGCGAACGCCCGCAGCCGGGCCACCATGCTGGCGGGCGTGCGGCGTGAGGCGGTGATCCACAGGCGCGCATGCCGCTTGGTCAGCATGGCGAGCCTGGTTTCGATCTCGATCTCTCGGGCGGGCGAAAGCTTGTGAGATTTCGACGGCCCGCCGATCACCACCGCCGCGCGCGGGCGCGGCTCCGCGGCCAGATAGACGAAGCGCGCGCGCGCGGCCGCCAGCGCTTCGGCGGGGAAATGCACAGGCGCCCCCAGGATGGAAAAGACATTGTCGCCGCGCACCGCGTCATGCTCGGGCGGGATCACGAGATCGAAGGCGGCAAGATCGGCGCGCGGATCCTGCACCTGCACCACATAAGTGGCGCCGCCGCTCCATTTCCGCATCGCCATGGAATAGGGCAGGCTGCGCCTTCCGCAGCCGATCCAGATGTTGGGGGGCGGCTCGTCGAATATGGCGCGCTGCTCGCGCGGCAATGCAGCTTTCGGCGCGACCCAGGCTTGCGGCGGGAGGTTGAGCTGAAGGCCGGAAGGCGTGAGCCGCACCGGCCGCACCAGCGCATCAGGCCGGAGTTCCGCCAGCGCATGGCCCAGAGACAGCGCCTGTCGCTCGATGCCGGCCCTCCCGTCCGAAACCGCCCAGATCGTCAGGCTCAAGTCGCGCCCCCCGCCAAAGCGACAGCACGCTGTGATTCTGCGATCAGATCACGACGGGCAAGCGCTGAACGCGCCCTAAAGCCTGCCGACGCTCGCGTAGATGAAGCCCTTCGCGCGGGCCTCGTCGGGCGTGTAGATGTTGCGCAGGTCGACGAGCACGCCCGGATCGTGCATGGCCGCCTTGATCCGCCCCAGGTCGAGCGCGCGGAACTGGTCCCATTCGGTCAGGATCACCAAAGCGTCGGCGCCATTGGCCGCGCCATAAGGCCCCTCGACGAAAGTGACGTCTTTCAGAAGCTTTTCGGCCTCATGCGCGCCTTCGGGATCGAAGGCGACGATCTTGGCGCCCGCCGCCTGAAGGGCTGGAATGATCGCCAGGCTTGGCGCATCGCGCATATCGTCGGTGTTCGGCTTGAACGTCAGGCCGAGGACAGCGACCGTCTTGCCCGCCACCGATCCGCCGCAGGCTTCGATCACCTTTTGCGCCATCGCCTTCTTGCGCGCGTCGTTCACCGCCACGACCTGCTCGATCAGCGTGACCGGCGCCTGATGGTCTTGCGCGGTCTTGACCAGGGCCAGCGTGTCCTTCGGAAAGCAGGAGCCGCCATAGCCGGGACCGGCGTTCAGGAACTTGCCGCCGATCCGCTTGTCGAGCCCGATGCCGCGCGCGACCTCCTGCACGTTGGCGTCCACCTTCTCGCACAGATCGGCGATCTCGTTGATGAAGGTGATCTTGAGCGCGAGAAACGCATTGGCGGCGTATTTGATCAGCTCCGAGGTGCGCCGCTCGGTGAAGAGGATCGGCGTTTCGTTGAGGAACAGCGGGCGATAGAGCTCGCGCATCACCTGGCGGGCGCGCTCGCTGTCGGTGCCCACCACCACCCGGTCAGGGCGCTTGAAGTCCTCGATCGCGGCGCCCTCGCGCAGGAATTCCGGATTGGAAGCGACGGCGAAATCCGCATCCGGACGGACTTCCCGGATAATGGCTTCCACCTCGTCGCCCGTGCCCACCGGCACGGTGGATTTGTTCACCACGACAGTGAAGCCCTTGATCTTCTGCGCGATATCGCGGGCCGCCTGATAGACGTAGGTCAGATCGGCATGGCCGTCGCCGCGGCGGGTGGGCGTGCCGACGGCGATGAACACCGCTTCGGCCTCCGCAACGGCCTCGGTGAGATCGGTGGAAAAATCCAGCCTGCCGGCCTTCATGTTGGACGCCACCAGCGCATCCAGACCGGGCTCGTAGATCGGGATCTCCCCGCGGCGAAGGCGCTCGATCTTGCCGGCGTCTGTATCGATGCAGGTCACGTGATGGCCGAAGTCGGCAAAGCAGGCCCCAGACACCAGACCGACATAGCCGGACCCAATCATTGCAACACGCATTACGGCACCCCAAACATCTTCAGGCCGCTGACTTCCCGTAACGAGACGCCGGCTCTCTTCCGCCCGTTAAATCGCAAAGAACGTGCGATACCAAGCCACGAACCGTGGAAGCCCGTGTGACAGATCGGTCGTCGGGCGCCATCCGGTCAGCGTCTCGATCCGGCTGATGTCGGCGCAGGTGACAGAAACGTCCCCCGGCTGGGCGGGCAGGGCCTCGTAGGACGCGGTGCGGCCCGTGGCCTCTTCCAGGATCGCGATGAGCCGGGAGAGCGGCTCCGGCGTGCGATTGCCGATGTTCAGGACCCGGCTCTCGCCGCGCGCGGGCGGGGCGTCCAGCACAGCAAGGACGCCGGAGACGATATCGTCCACATAGGTGAAATCGCGCCTGGCCTGGCCGCCGCCGAACACGGGCAGGGGGCGCCCCTCGAACAGGGCCTTGGTGAAAATCCAGTAGGCCATGTCCGGCCGCCCCCAGGGGCCATAGACGGTGAAGAACCGCAGCCCGGACTGCGGCAGACCAAACAGGCTGGCGTAGGAGGCGCTCATCAGCTCATCGGCGCGTTTGGTGGCCGCATAGAGCGAGGCGGGAGCGTCGCAGGCGTCATCTTCCCGGAACGGCCCCGCCGCGCGCTCGCCATAGACCGAGCTCGACGAGGCATAGACAAGATGCCGGAGCTGATCGCCAAGGCCGCGGCAGGCCTCGAGCACGCTCAGATGCCCGGCCAGATTGGCGTGCAGATAGTCGAACGGCGCTTCCAGCGCATGGCGCACGCCTGCCTGCGCCGCCAGATGCACGACCCGGTCTGCGCCCTCCACCCAGGCGCGCGCTGTGGCGGGATCGGCCAGATCGGCGTGCTGAAAGCTGAACCGGTCCGCCCCGGGGCTCTGGGCGATCCAGTCCAGCCGCGCCCGCTTCAGCGCCGGGTCGTAATAGGCGTTGAGGCTGTCCACCCCCCGCACTGTTTCTCCGCGCGCCAGCAGCGCCCGGCACACGTGCGCTCCCACAAACCCCGCCGCGCCAGAAACCGCTACTGCGCCCAAGATCGCCTCGCCCGGCCAAGCGCCCTGCGCGGCCGTCTCCGGCATAGGCTGCGGCGCTGTGAGCCGAAAGGGTCTTGTGCATCGGGGATGGGGGATCGTTGCAATCCGAACGGTCCGTTTAACGGCGCAGAAAGCCCTATTTTGTTAGCAAGGCGCCGTCACTGAGGCAAAACCATGGCCGCATCGCACGCACAGGCCCGCCTGGGTCTGCCGGAACCGGAACGCGAATCGCGCGCTCCGATGCTGCGGCTTGCAGCGGTCGATCAGCCCGCCGCGCCCTCTCCCGTTCATGGCCTGCACGAGACGCTCAACGCTGCATTCACCAGCGAGGAGGCGGCCGCCCAAGACAGCGACCGCTGGTCGATGCGGCGCACGATTGCGTTCGTGACCGTGGTCTGTGGCGGTTTCTGGCTGGCGCTGGGCGCTGCGGTGTACGTCCTGCTGCGATAAAGCCGCGCGCGCCTAACGCAGCGCCGTCATCATCCAGACGCCCGCCGCCGCCAGACCCGCGATCAGAACCGTCTGGCCCGCCAGAGCGCCCACCGCGCGCGGACCGAGCGCCAGAACCCCCTTGATCGACGATTGGGCGCCCAGCGCCACCATTGACACCACCAGGCACCAGCCGGACGCCTGGCTGAGCGCGGCAAGGCCGGCCGGCGTGATCCAGCCGACATTGGCCACCACGATGGCCGCGACAAAGCCGAGCAGGAAAACCGGCACGGTCGCTTCTGCGGCCTGCGCCCCGTCCTTGCGGTCGCGCCAGGCCAGAAGCATGACGAGCCCGAAGATCACGACAGGCATCATCGCCACCCGGATCATCTTTACAGTCGCCGCCGCCGGACCGGCCGCTTCGCCATAGACGTCGGCGGCCGCCACCACCTGGGCCACCTCATGGATGGAAGCGCCCAGAAAGACCGCAGAAGGAATAGGTCCGAGCCCAAACTGATGGCAGAGCGCGGGATAGAGCACGGCCGCCCCGGTGCCGATCAAAGTGATGGCGGCCACGGTGGCCACCACGTCGCGCTCCACGGTGGCCCCTGGCCGGCGGGCAAGCACGGTGGCGATGGCCAGGGCTGCGCTCGCCCCGCAGATGGCCACTGCGCCTGCGGTAAGGAAGGCTGTGCTGCGCGCCAGCCCCAACGCGCGCGCCAGCCCATAGCCCAGCACCAGCGTCAGGCCGGAGGCGCTTGCCGCCACCAGCGCCGGCTCCCAGCCCAGCGCCTGCAGATCGGCGATCGTGATGCGAAACCCCATCAGGGCGACGCCCAGACGCAACAGCGGCTTTGCCAGAAGATCTGTCCCCGGCCGCAGCGCGGGCCGCGTCAGCAGGGGGGCGGCGGCCATGCCCAGAATGAGCGCGATCAGCAGGGTCGGCGCGCCGAGCGCCTGGGTGCCCGCATAGGCGAGGACCGCCAGCCCAACCCCTGAGGCGGCGCCGAGGCCATAGCGTCTTGCCGCTGCGATCACGCTGCCTTCCCCCCGGCGCCCACGCTAGGGCGGTTCTTGCGGGCAGGGAAGCAGACAGCGCTGCGCAAGGAGGGGCCCGTCGCGCCATCACGACTGCGGCCGCGCCCGCAAACGCCTCTTTCGCGAAGCGGGACGGCGTGGTGAAAACGGCGCGTCATGACGGTGCATTTTCACAAAGGCGACCTGCCAGCAGGGCTTTCCTTCCCTCTTGGCGCGGCGGTCGATACCGAAACGCTGGGGCTTTCGCTCGTCCGGGATCCCTTGTGCGTGGTCCAGCTTTCGGCTGGCGACGGCCATGCCCATGTCGTGCAGCTGGATCGGCCAGCCTATGACTGCCCGAACCTGAAGGCTGTTCTGGCCGACCCGGGCGTGGAGAAGATCCTGCATTTCGCACGGTTCGACGTGGCCATGGTGAAAAAGCATCTCGGCATCGATCTCGCGCCGGTGTTTTGCACCAAGATCGCCTCGAAGCTCACCCGCACCTACACCGACCGTCATGGCCTGAAGGACCTCTCGCGCGAGGTGCTGGGGTTGGAGATGTCGAAGCAGCAGCAAAGCTCCGACTGGGGCGCGCCTGCCCTCACCCAGCAACAGCTCGATTACGCCGCCTCCGACGTGCTGCATCTGCATGCGCTGCGCGACAGGCTGACCGTCATGCTGGCCCGCGAAGGGCGGTTGGCGCTGCATCGGGCCTGTTGCGATTTCCTGGGCGTGCGGGCTGACCTTGACCTCGCTGGCTGGCCCGACGTGGATATCTTCGCGCATACATGACCGCGACGGCTCGCCTCAGCGCCCAGGCGGCTCTGGCCCGCGCGCCAAGCGTGGCGCGGATGCGGCTTGGGTTTCTGGCGGCGGCGGCGGCGGCGGCGGGCGTCCTGTTGTATTTCATCGTGGTCAGCAGCCTGAACCCGCCGGCGCGCGCGCCCGAGCCAGGCGAGGATGCGCGTATCCAGATGACCAGTCCCCGGCTGACCGGCCGCGATGATGCAGGCGCCCGGTTCGTGGTGGAAGCCGCCAACGCCAGCCGCGCCAGCAACGCCGCCGTGGCCATCGATCTGGAGCGTCCGCGCTATTCCACCGAAGGCGGCACGGCCGTTTCCGGCCGCACTGGGCGCTATGATCCGATGCAGCGCGAACTGATCCTCGAGGGCGAAGTCTTGCTGGACAACCCCGATCAGGAGACCCGCTTTCTCACGGATCGGGCCGTGGTGGATGCCGCCGCCAACACCGCCAGCGGCCAGACGCCGATCGAAGGACAGTGGCCGCTTGGCTTCGTGCGCGGCGATGCGTATCAGGTGCTGGAGGGCGGTCGCCGCGTCGTGTTCACCGGACGGGTGCGGGCGGTGATCCGGCCCGAAGGCGGCGCTGCAGAGGAAACGGCCCCATGAAGGCGAAGATTGCCGCAGCGCTGCTTGCGCTTGCCGCCGCGGCCACGCCCGCCGGCGCCCAGATCACGCGTGGCGGCGGCCCGATCCAGATCGAGGCCGACGAGGGCGAAATCCTGCCGAGCGAGAACACCGCGATCTTCTCGCGCAACGTGGTGGTGGTGCAGGGCCAGTCGACGCTGCGCACCGCCCGGCTGCGGGTGGTGTATCGATCTGACAGAGCGGCGGCCACGACCGGCGGCAATCAGGAGATCGACAAGATCTTCGCTGACGGCGAGGTGTTTTACGTCACGCCGCTGGAACGCGCGCGCGGCGACCGGGCCGTCTATGACGGCGCGACCGACACGATCACGCTGTATGGCAATGTGGTGCTGACGCGGGGGCAGGACGTGCTGCGCGGCGACACGCTGACGATCGAGCAATCCACCCGCCGCTCGGTCATCTCGGCCGACCGCGGCCGGCCGGAGCGCGTGCGGGGGGTGTTCTTCCCCCAATCCCAGCCGCAGCAAGGCGCAGCCCCGCGCTGATGGTTTCCGCCGCTTCACCCTTTCTTAGCGGCCGGCCGCCAAGGTGCCGCTCGTGAACGGGA
>JBIIUJ010000109.1:0-8990 GCA_044340025.1 Caulobacterales bacterium | reverse complement strand
AAGAGCGGGCGGCGGGCCGGCTAAGCCTTCTTCACAAACAGGTCTTTTTTTCCGAAATGCGCGGCGAGGAGGTAGTAGACCGTCACGCGCTCCTTGGAGCGGTCGGCCTTCATTGTCTCCATCACCCTCTTGATGGCCGCATCGAGCGTTGCGTCCGGATCTGACAGCGCGAACTTCTTCTTGAGGAGTTTTTCGCGCACCCGCTCCAGCTCGGCCGGGTCTGACCCGGACACGAGAGAGGCGTCGCGCGAGCGCAGCGCAATGCCCAGATAGCGCACAATCCCGGCCACCACGGATTCCTCGGCGGCGGAATCATACTTCCGGACATCTTCCAGATACCGTTCGACGCTCATCAAGGGCCTCCCTCACAACAGGGCGCGACAGCGGCTCCGCACGCCTGACCCTCACGGAACGCGAAAGCCGGGCGCGGGGCAAGGCCCCGTTCGGCCCGAGAGCCGCGGAATCGTCCTTAATCGTTTCCTGTCGGTCGGCCGTTCGCCGACATCAACACCGCCGCCCAGCGCGTCGACGGAAACTGAGCCAGCAAGATCATGCCCATCACGGTCAGCGGGACGGCGAGGAACATGCCCGGGATCCCCCAGATTGAACCCCAGAGCGCCAGGGACAGAAACACCACAAGGATCGAAATATTCAGGCTGTCGCCCGTCATCCGGGGCTGAACGAAATTGCCGACCACGAACTGGATCGCCTGGGTCGCCGCCAGCACGATCAGCGCCGGACCGAGCGAGGGAAACTGCACCAGCGCAAACAGCGCGGGCAGGATAGACCCCGCCGCCCCGCCCAGCACCGGCACATAGCTGAACAGAAACGCCATCAGCGCCCAGAAAAGCGCATTATCGAGCCCTACCGCCAGAAACACGAGCCAGCTCGCCGCTGCGATCATGACGCCCGTGGCGGTCTGTACCCAAAGATATTGCTCCATCGAGCGCCGCACCTCGCCCACGACGGAGCGGGCCCGCTCGCGCGCTTGCGGATCGGGGAAGATCACGTCGAGCTTGCCTGGAAAGCTCGCCTGCGCGGCGAACAGACAGGCCATGTAGACCAGCACAAACAGGCTCTGGCTGGTCACCGCCTGGAATGCGGAGGCGATCTCGCCCAGGAATTGCGACGGGTTCAGCCGCGCAAAGAGCTGACCCACGGTGGGCGGATCGCCCGCCAGCCGCAAAAGCGCATGGCCCTCCGCGATCACCGCGTTAAGGCGCGATTGGTAGGCCGCGGTCCGCCCCGCAAAAAGCGCTGCATTCTCAGCGATCACGGCGATCACTCCCGCCATGGCGGCCAGCGTGACCAGGATCGCCACCCCTAGCGCCAGCCCCCGCGGCACCGGCTTGATCCAGCGCTGGATCGCGTCTGCAAAGCCGTCGATCACCAGCCAGAGGAAGACCGCGAGCGCCAGCGGTGTAAGGATATCGCGAAACCAGATCAGCGCCGCCACGATCGCGCCGGTCGCCACGATCATCATGGAAACGTTCAGGCTGCGGGAAACCGACATCGACACACACTCCGGATATGGCCGGCCCATATTGTGGGGCGTCGCGGCCTCTGCCTATAGTTTTGCCAACAGAACAACCCTCAGGGAGGAGGCGGCGATGCGGGCACTTGGCTGGGGGCTTCTGGCCCTCGCAGCGGCAGGGCTGGCTGCGTGTGAACAGGCCGGCTCCGGCGCGGCCGGCCCACCGGCTCGGGTGGATGAAGCCCGCCTGGTCGAAGCCGCGGCCGATCCGGACAATTGGCTTTCCTACGGCCGCACCTACGACGAGCAGCGCTTCTCCCCGCTCGCCCAGATCAACGCCGGCAACGTGGCCTCGCTGGGCCTGGCCTGGTTTTCCGAGTTCGACACGACGCGAGGTCATCAGGCGAGCCCCCTCGTCATCGACGGGGTGCTCTACACCACGACATCCTGGTCGAAAGTGCACGCTTTCAACGCCGTAACGGGCGATCTCATCTGGTCCTACGATCCTCAGGTTCCTGGAGAGACCGCGCAGAAAGCCTGCTGCGATGTGGTCAATCGCGGCGTGGCGGCCTGGAACGGCAAGATCTTCGTGGGCGCGCTCGACGGCCGGCTGATCGCGCTCGACGCCGCCACCGGCAAGGAGGTCTGGTCCACGATCACGGTCGATCAGACCCAAGCCTACACGATCACGATGGCCCCCCGCGTGGTGCGCGGCAAGGTGATCATCGGGAATGGCGGCGGCGAATATGGCGTGCGCGGCTATGTCTCGGCCTATGACGCAGAGACGGGCAAGCTCGTCTGGCGTTTCTACACCGTGCCCAACCGGGACGGGAAACCCGACGGGGCGGCTTCGGACGCGATTCTGGCGGACAAGGCGGGCCCCACCTGGTTTGACGGAGCGTGGAAAGAGACGGGCGGCGGCGGCACCGTCTGGGATTCGGTCGCCTATGATCCGGACCTCAACACGCTCTATGTCGGCGTCGGCAACGGCTCGCCCTGGAACCACCAGATCCGGTCCGGCGGGCGCGGCGACAATCTGTTTCTTTCCTCCATCCTCGCGCTCGACGCCGATACGGGCGCCTACAAATGGCACTATCAGACCACGCCCGGCGAAACGTGGGATTACACCGCCACCCAGCACATCATGCTGGCCGATCTCACGATCGACGGCGCCCCGCGCAAAGTGCTGATGCAGGCGCCCAAGAACGGCTTTTTCTATGTGATCGACCGCACGAACGGGCAGCTGATCTCGGCCAGGAATTTCGTGCCGATCACCTGGGCGACCGGGGTAGACCTCAAGACGGGCCGGCCGATCGAGACCGAAGGCGCGCGCTATCCCGACAACAGCATGGTGCTGCAAAGCCCCAGCGCCTTTGGCGCGCACAACTGGCATCCGATGGCGTTCAACGCCGAAACGGGGCTCGTCTATATCCCGGCCCAGCTGATCCCCGCGGCCTTCCAGAGCCAGCAAGGCCCGTTCCGATTCCTTCAGGGCGCGTGGAACACCGGCACCAACATCCTCACCGCCATGCTGCCCGACGATGAGGCCCAGCGCCTCGCTCTGCGCGCCATGCTGAAGGGCGAGCTCGTCGCCTGGGACCCCGTAAAGCAGGAGGCCCGTTGGCGGGTGGAGCAGCCCTACGCCTGGCATGGCGGCATTCTGGCCACGGCGGGCGATCTGGTGTTTCAAGGCACGCCGGAGGGCGAGCTTGTCGCCTATGCCGCCGATTCCGGGCGCAAACTCTGGTCCCATCAGGCTGGCAACGGCATCATCGCGCCGCCCGTGACCTACCGCGTGCGGGGCGAGCAATATGTGGCCGTGATGGTGGGATTTGGCGGCGCCGCGATCGCTGCGCCTTTCGCCTTCCCGGACCGGCCCGCCACGATTCCCGGCCGACTTCTGGTGTTCAGGCTGGGCGGCGAGGCCACGGCTCCTCCCTACGAAATCGCCGCGCGCGCCCTGCTCGATCTCGCTCAGGTCGAAGGCGTGCAGACGGCCGCCGCCCCGCAGGGGCTTGCCGTCTATCACCAGCATTGTCAGGTCTGCCACGGCGCAAGCGTGGTGGGCGGTCTGCTGCCGGACCTGCGCCTGTCGCCGACCATCCTAGACCCCGCCAGCTTCCGCAGCGTGGTCTGGGACGGCGCGCGCGCCTCGGCTGGCATGGTCAGCTTCAAGCCCTTCATCGCCGAGAGCGATGTGGAGGCCATCCGCGTCTATGTGGTGCAGGAAGCCCGGCGGCTGGAGCGCGTGCGCCAGGAAGAAGCCAACCGTTCCCAGACGCAGGGGTAGCTGGATAAGCAGCCGCCGGGCGCCGTGGTGGCAGGGGTCTGCCGGCATCCGGGCTGGACGGCGGGCCCTAGGCTTGCAGGCGGTAGCCGCCCTGTTCGGTGACGAGCAGGCGGGCGCGGCCGGGTTCGGGCTCGATCTTCTGGCGCAGGCGATAGACGTGGGTTTCGAGCGTGTGGGTGGTCACGCCGGCGTTATAGCCCCAAACCTCGCGCAGCAGCTCCTCGCGGGCCACGGGCTTGCCGCCGGCGCGGTGGAGATAGCGCAGGATGCTGGCCTCCTTGTCGGTCAGGCGCAGCTTCTTGCCCTTGGCGTCGAGCAGCAGGCGCTGGGCGGGCCGGAATTCATAGGGCCCCACAATGAAGCTCGCGGCCTCGGCCTGCTCCTGCGTGCGCAGGTGGGCGCGCAGCCGCGCCGCCAGCACCGCGAACTTGAACGGCTTGGTCACATAATCGTTCGCGCCGGACTCCAGGCCGTGCACCGCATCGCTGTCGCCGTCCTTGCCGGTCAGCATCACGATCGGAGCCGAAACGCCCGCGGCGCGCATCTGGCGACAGGCGTCGCGCCCGTCCATGTCGGGCAGGTCCACGTCGAGGATGATGATTTCCGGCCGGGTGGAGATCGCCTTCGCCACCCCGTCGCCCGCGGTGGCGGCTTCCACAGGAGCAAACTCCCCGGTCGCCTCCAGCTGCTCTAGAAGCAGGGCGCGCAGATCGGGGTCGTCATCCACCAGAAGGACTGTTTTGGGGCGTGTCATACCCTTAGGATGGGGAGGGCATGGGCGCGGTGCAAATGCGCAAGACCGTTAGGGGCCGTATTTGTTTGTCTTTGTTTCCACAGTGGACGGGTGGATGGAGGGGGCCGGGCTTCAGGCGCGCTGTGCTCTGGGCAAGGGCGGGGTGAAGCCTGCGGCCGAAAAACGTGAAGGCGACGGGGCGAGCCCCCTTGGCGTCTGGCCTATCCGCCGGGTTCTCTATCGGCCGGACCGGCTGGGGCGCCCCGAGACGGCGCTGCCGGTGGAGCCCATCAAGCCTGAGGACGGCTGGTGCGACGCCGCTGGCGATCCTGCCTATAACCGCCCTGTCACTTTGCCCTATCCCGCCAGCGCCGAGCGCCTCTGGCGGGAGGATCATGCCTACGACATCGTGGTCGTGCTGGGCCACAACGACGATCCAGTGGTAGACGGCATGGGCAGCGCCATCTTCTGGCATTGCGCCCAGCCGGACTTTCGCCCCACCGAAGGCTGCGTCGCGCTGGCGCGCGACCATCTCCTGGCGATGCTGGCGCGCGCCCGGCCGGGCGATGCGGTGGAGATCCGCGGCTGAGCCTCACTGCTTCTGGAGGGCGGCCTCCAGGCGCAGGCCAAGCACCACAGCCGGATCGCGCGACGGATCGGCGCCCGGGTTTTGCACATACTGCACCGAGCCCTTGAGCGTCAGCCAGTCGGTCAGCGCATCGGCAAGCACTGCTTCAACGCCGAACTCGGAGGCATCCAGGGGCGCGCCGGCGGCGCGCGCCGCATCGCGCGCGGGATCAGACAGGAACGCCTGACGCAGGCCCAGCGAGGCCGCGCTGCCGGGCCGCTCTGGCAGGATGGCGCTCATCATCGCCCCGGCGGTCCAGGAGCCGGCGAAATCGCCCGTGCGGCCATCCGAGACGCCGGCCCGCAGAAACAGGGTCGTCTCCGCTCCGGCCAGGGCGCCCACGGGCCGTTCGGCAAGGAGATAGCCGCCCCAGGCGCGCGCCTGCCCGCCCGCGGGGCGCAGGTCCGGCTGCTCTTCGGTATAGGTCCAGGCGCCAAGGCCGAAGCGGCCTGCCGCACCGGCGCGACCGGCTTCCGCGATCAGCAGTCCGCCTTCGTCGAGATCATCCAGCGGGCCGCCCGGATCGCCCCAATTGCCCGCCTCGGCGGCGAAGGCGCCCAGCGAGACGAACACGCCGCTCTCCCTTTGCGCATACTGAAGCGTCACGGCCGGCGCCGTGGCCGGGAAAGTAGATGGTCCGTTGGAGCCGGTCGCGGCCAGCTCCGTGCCGAGGCCGAAGGGCGGTGCGGTAAGCAGGCCGGATGCGTCCGTCACGTAGAACTGGCCGTTCAGATCCATGAAGCCCGCGCGCGCAGTGAGGCTCTGGCCCAGCGCCTGCTGCAGATAGAGTTCAAAGATCCGGGTGCGGGCGCGGGGCGCTTCTATGTTTGACAGGCCCTCCTGGAAGCCGGTGTCCTCATTGGGCGACCGGCCTGAGGTGGCTTGAATCTGGAGATGCACGCCGCCGCCGCGCCACCCGATCGCACCGAGATCGAATGCGACATCCATCACCCAATGCTCCAGCGCCGAGGCGCGATCAGTCAGGCCGCCGCTGACCGGCCCCGCGACTTCGCCGGTCCAGGTGAGACCCGCCGACCAGGGGCTGGTCGTTTCTGCTGGTTCGGCGGCCTGCGCGCCCGCGGCCATTGTCGCCAGCATCGTCCCGAGAAGGATTGCCCGCATGGTGTTCTCCCCTGTGCTTGCCCGGCTGGCCCCGACCTCTGGCGGGTTGGCTCGGCGGTTTTCAACGCCAGCGACGTGACACAAGACAGCAAATCAACCACTAACGGCCCCGCGCCATGGGGGAACACATCCAGTTACCTGGAGTTTTTATCCGGTCTTCAGATAAAGATCCCAGATGTGTCAGACTCGGATGTCCGCCTGAAGCAGATAATGTTGACGGCGTATTTGCCGCCGCTGTTTCCGCATTGCAGCATCATCGCGCCGGCAGCGATGCTGCAAGTGCAAACTGGTATTCGACAGTCGATAACTTGGGATGAAGTTGATCGCCAAGGCTTGGTGGAAAACAGGCATGACAAGCATGCTCTTAAAGTATTGCGTTAAGCTTTTTGGGTGCATGCCTTGCTCTCTCTCAGGGTCCCTTGGGGCTAAAAGTTCCTGTAGGCAGGAAGGGCGCGTGCATGCTCGGAACCGTAACGTTGCGCGGCAAGATCGCCGCACTGGTCGGATTGTCGCTGATGGGCATCGTCGGGGTCGCCGCTTTTGCGGGTTGGTCCATTGGCGGTCTGGACCGATCGGCCAATCAGGCGCTGGCGATCCGCCAGGCTGCGGTCAACTTCGCCGTTGGCGACATGATGCACGATGCGCTCTATTCCAACGTGCTGAAAGCGCTGCTGGTTTCCAATGGCGTTCTGTCCGGCGTGGATAGCGATGCGCTGCGCGCCGACACTGCCGAGAAGGCGGCCGTCTTTCGCAAGACGCTGCAGGACAATGAAGCGCTCGATTTGCCGGCCGATGTCGCAGCGCCTCTGAAGCAGTCGGGAGCCCCGCTCGAGGCCTATATCGCAGCGACCGAGCAGGCGGTGGACGTCGCCCTGCGCGATCCGGTCGCCGGTCTGGCGCGAATGCCGGGCGTGATGGCGGCGTTCGAGGAGCTTGAAGGGGCCAATGATGCGGTCCGCGAGCGGATCGAGGTGAGCAGTGAGACGCTGGCGACAGCAGCGGCGGAGACCGCCCGCTCGCGCCTGATGCTGCTCTGGGGCGTTTGCGGCATGATGCTGCTGGTTCTGGCTGCGGCGGCCGCGGCGATCGTGCGCTCCATCATCCAGCCGCTGCGCGCCAATGTCGAAGCGCTCGGCCAGATCGCGCAAGGCCGCTATGACGTCGCGCTGCCTGTATGCCCCGCCGACGAGATTGGCACCATCACCCGGGCGGTGGGCGCCTATGCTGCGACCGCCAAGGCGGCCGACGAACTTCGGCTTGCCGCCGAGGCGGACAAGACCACGGCCGCGGCGCTTCGCCGCCAGGAACTGGAAGCATTGGCCAGCGATCTCGAGCGCAGCGTGCTCGACATGGTGGGCCAGGTGGCCGAGGCGGCGCGACGGCTGGAAGCGTCCGGCGAGGCGCTGTCGGAATCTGCCGAAGCAGCCACCAGCAGTTCGGCCGCCGTTTCGCGCACCGCCAGCGACACCAACATGAACATCAAGGCGGTTGCCGAGGCCTCGGACGCCATGACCGACTCAATCTCCGAGATCACGTCGAAGGCGACGCAATCCTCTGAGGTGGCCCGCGACGCAGAAACCGAGGCCGCACGCTCGACCGAGACGATGCGCGCCCTCTCCGAGGCGGCGGCGCGCATCAGCAAGGTAGTCAGCATGGTCTCCGACATCGCCGCCCAGACCAATCTTCTCGCCCTCAACGCCACGATCGAGGCGGCGCGGGCGGGCGACTCCGGGCGCGGCTTTGCGGTGGTGGCCTCCGAAGTGAAAAGCCTCGCCGAACAGACCGCGCGCGCGACCGAGGACATCACCAGCCAGATCGGCGATGTGCAGCAGGCCACCCGCGAAGCGGTAAGCGCGATCGAGGGCGTCTCCGGCGCCATCGCAAGCCTGACCGAAATCTCCACCGCGATCGCCGCGGCGGTCGAGGAGCAGATGGCCGCCGTGGCCGAGATCAGCCGCAACGCGCGTGATGTCGCCGAGGGCGCAGATCGGGTCGCCTCCGCGATCGGCGAGGTGGAGAGCGGAGCCCGCCAGACGGGCGGCGCAGCCCGCGACAGCCTGGATTCCGCCCGAGCCCTCGGCGCTCTGGCCGCCCGCCTGCGCGAGGATGTCACAAGCTTCGTGGCCCAGGTGCGCCGCGCTGCGTGATCCAGCCTGCCGCGACCCGGCGGCGGGTCGTCAGTCCACCAGCACCAGATCGTCGCGGTGGACGAGCGCTGGTCGGCCGGAATAGCCGAGCAGCGCTTCGGTTTCCTCGCTGCGGCGGCCTTTGATGATCTGGGCGTCGGCGGCGTCATAGGCCGAGACACCGCGCGCGATCAGCGCGCCGTCGGGCCCCCGGATCTCCACCGCATCGCCGCGCTCGAAGGCGCCTTCCACCGCTGTGACGCCAACGGGCAGGAGGCTTCCGCCCTTCAGAAGCGCGCGGGCCGCGCCCGCGTCCACCACATAGGCGCCGACCGCCTTGAGTGCATGCGCGACCCAGGCGCGCCGCGCCGTCTCGCGGTCTGCGGCGGGAGCGAACCAGGTCGCCTTGCCGCCGGCGCGCAGCCTTGCGAGCGCGCCATCGCTGCGTCCGTCGGTAATTGCGACCGCGCAGCCCGCGGCAGTGGCGATGCGGGCGGCGTCGATCTTGGTCCGCATGCCGCCAGAGCCCACCCCGGCCGAGGCATTGGCGCCGCCTGCCATGGCGGCGATCTCCTCCGTGATGGCGTCTACCCGGGGCAAATGCCGGGCGGTGGGAT
>JBIIUJ010000108.1:0-9013 GCA_044340025.1 Caulobacterales bacterium | reverse complement strand
ATCCGCGCATCCAGCGCCTCCTGGGCAGGGACAGCCCGGAAAGTCTGGCTGCGGCCGCCATTTCCGGCACGAAGCTCGCCGATCCGGCCGAGCGTCTGAGGCTGTGGAAGGCCGATCTCGCCACGATCCAGGCGTCCACCGATCCGCTGATCCAGCTGGCGCTTCGCGCCGATCCCGATGCCCGCGCGGTGCGTCAGGAATGGCAGGCCCGCGTTTCCGGCCCGACCGCGCAGGCGGCCGAGCGGATTGCGCGGGCGCGCTTCGCGCTCGATGGCGCCAATGTCTATCCCGACGCGACCTTCACGCTGCGCCTCTCCTACGGTCAGGTGAAGGGCTGGACCCATCAGGGCCGCACGGTGGCGCCCTTCACGACCATCGGCGGCAAGTATCAGCGCGCCACCGGGTCTTTCCCGTTCGAGATGACGCCCAGCTGGCGCGCGGCGGAAGGCCGGGTGAACAAGGACACGGTGTTCAACTTCTCCACCACCAACGACATCATCGGCGGCAATTCCGGCTCGCCCGTGGTGGATGTGCGGGGTCGGGTGGTTGGCGCAGCCTTCGATGGCAACATCCATTCCCTCGGCGGCGATTTCGGCTACGACGCCCGGATCAACCGCACGGTCGTGGTCTCTACAGCCTCAATCACCGAGGCGCTGCGGACGGTCTATCCTGGCGAGCGGATCCTTGCCGAACTGGCCCGCTCCGGCCAGAAGCAGGATCCGCCGCGCCGCGCCCGCCGGCGGTAAGGCGGGGGGCTCCGAGGGGGCGCTGCGGCGCCCCTTCAGCGTCTCACTGCGGGGCGAGAATGGCCGGGACCGGCACGTCGCACAGCGTCCAGGCGGCGCCCATCTGGCGCATCTGGCGTCTGGCGGCGCGCGCGAAGGCGGGGCCGTCGGTGCGCTGGATCAGCACGCGCGGGCGTTCGGCCGCCGGAATATCGGCGAGCACGCGCACCCGCGTGGTCCGGTCGGGCTGGGCCACCGGCTCGCCGGTGGCGAAGCGGACAGCGACATCGGCCCCGATCACCGCCCGGCCCCAGATGGAATAGCGCCTGTCGAGCGAGAGGTAAGGCGCGCGCATGATGAAATACTGGCTGTTGGCGCTGTTGGGGTCGTCGTCGCGCGCCATGGAGGTCACGCCCGGGCAATGCAGCGCCCAGGCGGAGAGCTTGCCGTCGGCGGCGCGCGTGCGGATGAATTCCGGCTGGCTCACCACGGGCAGGGCGCCGATAAAGCCCTGCTGCTGGGCGCCGCGCTCGATCAAGGCGGTGAAGCCATCCTCGGCCGGGCGGCGGAAATCGAACTCCGCCGGCACATTGGGCAGGTCCGATCCGCCTTCGCCCGTATCCTTCGGATCGCCGCCCTGGGCCATGAAGCGATCCAGCACGCGAAAGAAGGCCCGATCGTCATACAGGCCGCGCCGCGCCAGCGTCTTGATGTGCGCCACGTGCCTGGGCGCAAGATCGGGCGCCATCTCCACGATGATCCGGCCTTTGGTCGTGTCGATAACAAGGCCGTTCTCAGGCTCGAGCGGTCGCCAGTTGGCCGGGTCGCGCGCGGCCTGATCGAACGTCTGGGCGGCGGCGGGGCCGGCGATCAGCGCGGCGAGAACAAGAGCTTTCCACATCTGCTTGGCCTAACAGGCCTTGGCGCACCCGTCATCCCGGACGGGCCGGCGGCCCGATCCGGGACCTTGTAGGGGGTCATCCTGTCCAAGGTCCCGGGTCTCGCTGGCGCTCGCCCGGGATGACGCGCAATAACGCGCGCCGCGCCCGTCAGGCCCGCGTGATCTCGCCCACGCCGGCCGTCGGCGCCGCCGCGACGCGCCAGGAAGCGGCCTTCACCGTCTCGAACGCGCGCGAATAGACGGTCGACAGCTCGAAGAAATCGGCGGTCACGGCCTGCTTGGTGAGCGTCACGACCACAAATCCGCGTGCAGTTTCGTCGTGCCAGAGCACTTCGCGATTGGCGTCCACCATCGGCTGTTCCAGCGCGGTCTTGGGCAGGCCGGCGGACTGGAACAGATCGCCGATCCCCGGGCTGGTGACCGAGGTGGTGACGATCTCCGCGCCGATGCGGGTCTGGCCGCCGTCGGTGGTGAGCTGGCACATCCAGTTGGAATGCACATCGCCCGTCAGCACGATCAGGTGCGCGCCCGCGGCTTTCGCTGCCGCATAAAGCCGCTCGCGCGCGGCGGGATAGCCGTCCCAGGCGTCGAGGTTGAACGGCACGCCGAAGCGGGTGAGCTCGAGATACTGCGCGAACGGCGGGAAGATTTTCGCCATTCCCGCCTTCTGTTCCGCGCTGAAGGCGTCGGCGAGGTTCGGGGCCGTCACGCGCGCCATCATCACCTGATTGCCGAGCATCTGCCACGCAACGCCCCCCTGCACGGAGGCCGTCATCTGCTCGGCGAACCAGGCCTCCTGCGCCGGACCCATCATGGTGCGGGCGGGATCGGCGAGCCTGGTCTGGAAGAAGGACTGAAGGTCGGGCAGCAGGCGCACGCCGGCCGGCGGCGCCTTCGGATCGATCCCGGCAAGCCGCGCGGGATCGGTGATCTTGGCCGGCGGGCTGACCGTCACGTCGAACGGCGCGAAGGTCAGGTCGGTTGAATAGTCCAGCTGCTGGGAGCGGGCGAGCAGCCGCGTCTCCAGCATGGTGAGCGAGAAGAGATCGCCAAACCGGAAGCTGCGGTTGATCGCGGCGAAGTTCTCGCCCGGCTTCGGTTCGCGGATCGGCATCCATTCGTAATAGGCCTGAAGCGCGGCGCGCACGCGGGTGGGCCAGTCGCCCTCGCCCTTGTCGGGGTCGTGGTTTTCCGCGCCATTGACCCAGCTGTCGTTGGTGGTTTCGTGATCGTCCCAGGTCACGACCCACGCAGCTGCGGCATGGGCGGCCTGAAGATCGGGGTCGGAGCGATACTGCGCAAACCGGCGGCGATAGTCCGACAGCGTCACGATTTCATTGGGCGGGTCAGGCACGCGGCCAACCTTGGCGCCAAACTCGGTCGCGTAGCCGCCGGGTGCGTATTCATAGATATAGTCGCCCAGATGCACGACCAGATCGACGTCGCCGCGCTCCGCCAGCGCCCGATAGGCGTTGAAATATCCCGCCGGAAGGTTCGAGCAGGACACTTGCGCCACGACATAGCGATCAAGCGATCCCACCGGCGCGGTGCGGGTCTTGCCGGTGGGGGAGGCCACGCCGCCGGCGCGGAACGCGTAGTAAAAAGTCGCGCCGGGCGTCAGGCCGGACGCTTCCACCTTGACCGTATAGTCGCGGGCCGCCGACGTCTCGACCCGGCCGCGGCGCACGATGCGGCGCAGGGCGGGATCGCTGGCCACCACCCATTCCACCGAGACCGGGCCGTCCTTGGCGGGCTTTGCGCGGGTCCAGAGGATCACGCTTTCCGGCAGGGGATCGCCCGAGGCCACGCCCCAGCCAAACGAGACCGCAGCATCATGGCCGGGATGAGCCGCTCCAACGGATGGTGCGGCCGAGCCTGCGGCCAGTGCGCCCAGCGCTGTCCGGCGGTTCATCCTCATGGCGTCTCTCCCTCTTTAGATTTTTGCACTTGAGCCTAACGGCCGGACTCCGGCGGGCAATCCCGCCAGAGCCCGGGACGCCAGCTGATCAGAACGACACGCTCGCCTGCACGCCGAAGGTGCGCGGCGGGCCGGCGATGAAGGTCGGGATGCCGAACACGTCCCCGGTGTTGCCCGCGTCGATGATGTAGTCCTCATCGGCGAGGTTCGAGCCGAACGCCTCGATCGCCCAGGCCTGGCCGGCCGGCTCGAACCGGATGCGGAGGTTGGCGAGACCGTAGGAATCCTGGCTCTTGTCGGCCCGGTTGTCGTTGTCGAAGAAGACTTCCGACTGCCAGGTGTAGGTGGGCGTGACGATGATCTCGCCCGCCGCCAGCGGGAAGCTGATGAAGGCGCCCGCTGAGGCGGTGTGATCGGGAGACAGGCGGAAGCTGTTGCCGGCGAACACCTGACGGCGGCCCTGGCTGTCGGTGTCGTCAAACCGGCCTTCGTTCCAGCCATAGGTGGCGAAGACCTGAACCCGATCCTCGATCGCCTCGAACCGCGCCGACAGCTCGAAGCCGTTTGTCGTGGCGTTGCCCGCATTGATAGGGATGACGCGCACCCCGTCGCGGACGTTGGTCTGGAAGTTCTCGTATTCGTAGCGATACAGCGCAGCCTCAAGCTGAAGCCGGTTGTCGAAGGCGAGGCCCTTGACCCCGGCTTCGTAGGAGGTCGCGATCTCGGCCGGCACGATCTGGAAGCTGCGGGTCGTGGTGTTGTAGTTCACCACCTCCGGCCGGCGCCCGCGCGCGGCGTTGACATAGACGTTCCACGCGTCGCTCACCTGATAGCGCAATGCCGCGCGCCAGGTGACGGCGTCGAAGCTGTCTTCCGCGCGAAGGCGCGCGCCATTGGGTGTCAGAACCGCAAACAGCCCGCCGCCCGTGATCGTGGAGGGGCCGTTCACCGTGCGGGCGCGATACCAGGTGGTCTTGTCGTCGCGCGTGAACCGGACGCCGGCGGAGGCTTCCAGTTTCGGGGTGAAGCGGATCGTGCCGTCGGCGAACGCGTCCCAGGCCAGCGTCTGGCCCCAGTTCTGGAACTCCTCCACGTGGATCGGTTTGAACGGCAGCCGGGTCGGCGTCGTCAGGATCTGACCCAGCAGCGCGTTTGGCGGAAAGTTCGGGAATTGCGCCGGCGGGAACAGCGCGGTCACAGGCCGCCCGCTCGTCAAGGCCCCAAACAGCGCCAGCGTGCCGCGTTCGTCATATTGAAGCGGCACCAGCTGGCTGCCCTTTTCGCGGAAGAAGCTGACCCCGGCAAAGCCCGCAAGCGCGCCGCCGGCGTCGTAGTTCAGGCGGAATTCCTGGCTGAACTGATCGCCCTGGGCATCTTCGGCGAACAGCAGAACCTGCTGGGCGAAGCCATCGGGATCAAACACTTCCACCGAATCGAAGGTGCGCCAGCCGGTGATGGCGTTCAGCGACCAGGCATCGTTGATGTCCCAGGCCGACAGCAGCGTCAGGCCCTGAACCGTCCGGTCCACCCCAAGGTCGCGCCCACCCATGAAGCGCCGGCCGACTGGATCGTCGAACACCGAAAGGCCCGCCGCCGTCCAGGGCAACGTATTGCCGCCCGGCGGCGCATAAGCCCCAGACTTGAAGCTCGTGCCGGAGGGCGTGTCCTGCTGGATGTTGTAGATCAGGTCGAAGCGCAGCGCCTCGGTCGGCTCGAACCGCAGCGAGAAGCGCGCCGCCGTCACATCCTGGCTCATGAAGTCGGCCCCGCCGAGGGCGTTCTCGATATAACCGTCCCGTTCCTTGTGGATCACCGAAACCCGCGCCGCGAGCGTGCCGTCCAGGATCGGCAGGTTCGCCGCCCCACGGATCATCCGGTAGTCGAGATTGCCCAGCGCCAGAGCGCCATCGCCGGTAAGGCCGGCGTTCACGTCCGCCTTGCGCTGGATCAGGCTCACCGCGCCGATCAGCGCGCCGCGGCCGAACAGCGTGGATTGCGGGCCCTTCACCGCTTCGATCCGCTCCATGTCGTGCAGCTCGACATAGGCGCCGCGCGAGCGGCTGATCGAGACGCCATCCTGAAACACCGAAACGCGGGCTTCCTGGTTGGCGGCCCCATCGTCGGAGGTGATGCCGCGGATCACAAAGCCCGGATTGTTAGGGCTCTGCTCCTGAATTTCCAGGCCCGGCACGAACAAGGCGAGATCGTCAAACTGCTCGATCCCCAGTGCGGCGAGGAAGTCGCCCGTATAGGCCGTCACCGCGATCGGAACGTCCTGGATGTTCTCTTCGCGCTTCTGGGTGGTGACGATGATCGTATCAGCGCGGATGATCGCGCGCTCGGTCTCAGCGGCGACGGCCGGCGCCGCTGTAAAGGCAATGGCAAGCGCGAGCGCGCTCGTTGCAGTGCGATAGGTCATGGCGAAGGTCCCCTCTTTGTCCCACGCCCGCTAGCGCTCTGCTGCAACGCAGCGATGTCAGTTTAGCGACGCTCGTGTGACAGGGCACAAGGGTTGCATTTGCCTTGAGGCGCGGCATTTTGCCGGCAGCGCCGGCGCTTCTGAGCAGGGCGCGCATGTCGCTTCAGAGCGGAGACCTCTCTTCAGTGCTTCGTGTAAGCGACTCCCTCCTGGCGCACGATCGCAACCACTTTACGCTCGTTCGGTGGATTCTGGCGTCGGCGGTTATCTTTACGCACGCCTTCGACCTTACCGGCGTCTCCGGTGGCGACCCGCTGCTTGCTGTGCTCGGGGTTGCGGTCTCGGGTTTGGCGGTCGACGGCTTTTTCGTGGTCAGCGGTTTTCTTGTGGCCATGAGTCTCGAGCGTTCGCGCTCACTGGTGCACTTCGTCGCCGCCCGATTCTTGCGCATTTATCCAGCACTCATTGTGGTGCTGATTTTGAGCGCTTTCGTACTGGGGCCGGCGGTTACGCGTAGTTCGATTGAAGAGTATGCTCTCAATCTTGATACATATCGCTATGTTGCTCAAAATCTTGTTCCGATATTGTATACGTATGATCTTCCGGGCGTTTTCGGTGAAAATCCTTTCGGGCCTGCTGTTAATGGCTCCCTTTGGACTATTCGCTTTGAGATTTATTGTTATGCCTTGTTGGCGCTCATCGCAGTAGCAGGTTTGTACCGCCCCTTGGGTTGGATTGCTGTTGGATTGGCAGTTTTGCTGCTTCATGGCGCAACCATCGTCTTTGCGCTCCTGCCGGACCAGGGTTGGTTCTGGCACACTTTGGAACAGCTTGGTCGACTTCTTCCATGCTTTGCGATTGGTGTGGGATTCTATCTGCTGCGGAATAAAATGGTTTATTCTTGGTGGGGATGCGTTCTATTGGTCATGATCTGGGTGGGCCTAAACGGCACGCCTGTGAAAGATTTGGCGCGTACTTTAGCGCTCGCTTATATCATATTCTGTATCGCATTTTTGAGCGCTGGTTCCAATGCTCCGATGTCCAAAATGCCAGATTATTCCTACGGCATCTATATCTATGCGTTTCCCGTGCAGCAAACACTTGTCGCCATGGGCTGGGCAGTAGAGCCTTACTTGAATATGGGGCTAACGTTCCTGATCACCGTCGTCATTGCAGCCTTATCCTGGAACTTTATCGAGAAGCCGGCCATAAAGCTGAAGGATAGCGCGCTCGTGGCGCGCTTGGCAGCGCTGCTTCCAGTTCGGTTGTTGCGATAGGTTCGAATTCCTTATCTCTGGCGCGACAAAGCCCTTCCAGGTCTTTATACCCCTTGGCAAAACAAGGCGGGGAGAGCGCTCATGTTCGATTTCGAGGCTGTGCGGCACATGGCCGATATCACCCGCCATCAGGCGGCGGTGAGGCCAGATGGCGTGGCGCTGACGTTCAAGGGGCGGCTGACCACGTTTGGCGCGCTCGATCGTCTCGCCTCGCAGATCGCCAATGGGCTGATTGAGGCTGGCGTTGAGCCTGGAGACCGGGTGGCGGCCTATGCGGCCAATTCCGATCTCTACATCGCTCTTTTCTTCGGCTGCGTGAAGGCGCGCGCGACGCTGGTGGGCGTGAATGCACGCCTCGCCCCGCCGGAAGTGGCCTTCGTTCTCGACGACAGCAAGGCCAAGGCGCTGTTTGTGGGCGCGCACTTCGCCGCCGCCGCGCCCAAGGCGCTGGCCCACGCCCAAGTCGCCCCGCTCGTGATCGGGATTGATGCCCCTTTGGGCGACAGCCCGACTTTGGCGGCTTGGGCCGCGGACTTCAGCGCGCAGGATCCGCGCCTCGCCGCCGATCCCGACGACGATGTGATCCAGCTCTATACCTCCGGCACGACAGGCCTGCCCAAGGGCGTGCAGATCACCGATGCGGCCTATCTGCGCTTTTTCCGCTATGGCCTGGCCGCCGACTGGGCCGACTATGCGCCGGGCGATGCGGTGCTCGTGGCGATGCCGCTGTTTCATGTCGCCGGCATCAACACCGCGATCCTGTCCGTCGCGCAGGGCGCGAAGGGCGTCGTGCTCGAAGCGATCGACCCGGCGGAAATCCTGCGGCTCATTCCAGCCGAGAAGATCAGGCACGCCTTCTTCGCGCCCACGATCATCAACATGCTGATGCAGGTCCCGGGCTCGGAGAGCGTGGATTACTCCTCATTGGAGCGGGTGTTCTATGGCGCCTCGCCGATTGCGGAAGATCTGCTGCGCCGGGCGCAGGCGCGGTTCGGCTGCTCCTTCACCCAGCTTTACGGCATGACCGAAAGCCTCGGCGCGGGCACCTATCTGCCGCCGGAAGATCACGCCGAGGGCCGCGACAAGCTGCGCTCCTGCGGCAAGCCCTGGCCGGGCTTTCAGATCGAATGCCGCCGCGCGGACGGCACAGCCTGCGCGCCAGGCGAGGTGGGCGAGATCGTGATGACGTCCGATTGCCTGATGAAGGCCTATTGGAACCGCCAGGACGCAACGGCCGACACGATCCGCGATGGCTGGCTCCACACCGGCGACGCCGGCTACTTCGATGAAGAAGGCTATCTCTACATCCACGATCGGGTGAAGGACATGATCGTCTCGGGCGGAGAGAACGTCTATCCGGCGGAGGTGGAGAACGCGATCTTCGGCCACCCCGCGGTGGCCGACGTGGCGGTGATCGGCGTGCCGGACGAGAAATGGGGCGAGGCGGTGAAGGCCATCATCGTGCCCAAGCCGGGCGCGGTTGTTGAGGCCGACAGCATCATCGCCTACGCCCGTGAGCGGATCGCCGGCTACAAGGCACCCAAATCGATCGATGTGATCGACGCGCTGCCGCGCAATCCATCCGGCAAGATTCTGCGCCGCGAACTGCGCGAGCCCTATTGGGCCGGCCACACGCGCCGCGTGAGCTAGAGCGGTTTGCGTTCAGTCTGCATCGTACCCACAACTGGTGAAGTAGTTTCGGCACTCGTTGGGCTCGAACAGGTCGATCAGGTGACCGATTGCGGTCCATAGGCCCTCGACGGTGCGCTCGGC
>JBIIUJ010000106.1:0-9103 GCA_044340025.1 Caulobacterales bacterium | reverse complement strand
CCCTGGTGCGTGGCGGGCTCGGGCAGGGCGATCTCGATCACGTCCACGCCACGACGGGACTTCAGCCACCGCATCGCGGTCTGCATGCTGTCGTAGTCGAGATCGCAGAGCAGCACCGCATCGCCAGGGCGCAGCCGGTTGTAGTTTGCGATCAGCGCCTGCATCGCCTCGGTGGCGTTGCGGGTGAAGGCGACTTCCTTTGCGCTCACCCCCAACATGGCGGCCACAGAAGCCCGTGCGGCGGCAAGCTCGCGGCCCGCCAGCCGACGGGCATAGTGGGATGTCTCGGTGTTCACCCGGCGCAGCTGGCGCTGATAGGCGTCAAACACCGGCCGGGCCATCGCGCCGAACTGGGCGTTTTCCAACTGGATCACGCCCTGGGGCAGGTCATAAAGCGCACGGATCGCACCCCAGAAGGCAGCCTCGTCCGCGGCGTCTGCGGCGGATGGGGCAAGGGCTGCGGCGGCAAGACCTGCCAGCGTCTGGCGTCTGTCAGGCGTCATTGAGGTCTCCCGCTCGGGCATGGCATCTCGGCGTCCAGCGTGGCGCGCGCGGTCCTTGCGGGCAAGCGCGCCCGACAAATCCCAGCCCCTCGGCTGGACATGCGCCCGCCGTATCTGCTATGCGCGCGCTCTTCGCAGAGAGGGATATGCGTTATCAGGCGGTTCGCCGCCCGATGGCGCATCCCCGCTTGGCGACAGGGGTATAGCTCAGTTGGTAGAGCATCGGTCTCCAAAACCGAGGGTCGGGGGTTCGAGTCCCTCTGCCCCTGCCATGTGAAAAACAAACGAGCGGAAGCGGGCTCCGACCGCTTCAGAGTGAGATGATGGCGGACGCTGCGGCGGTGAAGAAGAAGGGCGGGATCGTCAAGTTCGCACAGGAAGTGCGGGCTGAAGCGCGAAAGGTCACCTGGACCACCCGCAAGGAAGTCACGATCGCGACCATCATGGTGTTTGTCATGGTGGTGTTTGCGGCTGTCTTCTTCTTCCTCGTCGATTGGGCGTTGCGCGGGCTGGTGGGCGCCGTTCTCGGCCTCACGGGGGGCCAGTGATGTCGGCGAAGTGGTATATCGTTCACGCCTACTCGAACTTCGAAAAGAAGGTCGCCGAGCAGATCAAGGAACAGGCTGTCCAGAAGGGCATGGCTGACAAGGTCGAGCAGGTGCTCGTGCCCTCCGAGGACGTGGTCGAGGTGGTGCGCGGGCGCAAGCGCACGAGCGAGCGGCGCTTCTTCCCCGGCTATGTGCTTGTGAAGATGGAACTCGATGACGAGACCTATCACCTCGTGCGCGAGACGCCGAAGGTGACGGGCTTTCTCGGCGCCGATCACGGCAAGAAGCCGACGCCGGTGTCGGAAAAGGAAGTCCAGCGCATCCTCGGCGCCGTCGAGGAGGGCGTGGAGCGCCCCAAGCCGATGATCAGCTTCGAGATCGGCGAGAAGGTGCGCGTCACCGACGGGCCGTTCCAGAGCTTCGAGGGCTCGGTGGAGGAGGTCGACGAAGGCCGCTCCCGTCTCAAGGTTTCGGTGTCGATCTTTGGCCGGGCGACCCCGGTCGATCTGGAATACAATCAGGTTCAGAAGGTCTGAGCCTGGTTGGACGTGCGCTCCGGATGGGCCGGGGCGCGCAACATGTGTGGGAGGCAGGGCGGCAAGACCATCGCCCGGGCTGCACCACGCACCCCTCGCAGGCCGCTGAAGAGGCGTCTGCAACAAAGGAGAGGGCCTTATGGCGAAGAAGGTACTGGGGCAGATCAAGCTCCAGGTCCCGGCTGGCGCGGCGAACCCGTCGCCCCCGATCGGACCTGCGCTCGGTCAACGCGGCCTCAACATCATGGAGTTCTGCAAGGGCTTCAATGCGAAGACCCAGGAACTCGAAAAAGGTCAGCCCTGCCCGGTGATCATCACCTACTATCAGGACAAGTCCTTCACGTTCGAAATCAAGACGCCGCCGGCGACCTTCCTTCTGAAGAAGGCGGCGGGCCTGAAGATCGGCAAGAAGCCGTCCTCCGGCTCGAAAAAGCCCGGCCGCGACGTCGTGGGCACGGTGACGAAGGCGCAATGCCGCCAGATCGCCGAGACCAAGATGAAGGACCTTAACGCCCGCGATCTCGATGCGGCCACCTCCATCATCATGGGGTCGGCGCGCGCGATGGGCCTGGAAGTGACGGAGTAAGCCGATGGCCCGCACAGGAAAGCGCCTGGCCGCGGCGAAAGCGGCCGTCAACGTCGACAAGCTCTATGGCGTTGAAGAAGCGATCGCGCTGGTGAAGGCCAATGCGAAAGCCAAGTTCGACGAAACGGTGGAAGTCGCCGTCAATCTCGGCGTCGAGCCCAAATACGCCGACCAGATGGTTCGCGGCGTGTGCAATCTGCCCAATGGCACCGGTCGCACGGTGCGCGTGGCGGTGTTTGCACGCGGGGCGAAGGCTGACGAAGCGCGCGCTGCTGGCGCAGACGTCGTCGGCGCGGAAGACCTCGTGGAAGAGGTCACCAACGGCCGGATGGACTTCGACCGCGTGATCGCCACCCCCGACATGATGGCCCTGGTCGGCCGGCTCGGTAAGGTGCTTGGCCCGCGCGGCCTTATGCCGAACCCGAAGGTCGGCACCGTCACCATGGACGTGACCAAGGCGGTCACCGAATCCAAGGGCGGCGCTGTGGAGTTCCGGGTCGAGAAGGCGGGCATCGTGCACGCCGGCGTCGGCAAGGCGAGCTTCACGGAAGCGGCTCTGGCCGAAAACCTCCGCGCCTTCGTGGACGCGCTGGTCAAGGCCAAGCCGTCGGGCGCCAAAGGCACCTATCTGAAGCGCATCGCGCTCAGCTCCACCATGGGGCCGGGCGTGCGTATTGATACGTCGAGTGCGCTGAACGCGCCGGCGAACTGAGTTTTTTGAGTTTTCGCGTCGCGCGCTCCTGTGTGGGCGGGCGGCGCGGGAGGCCGGGGCGCGTATCTGCCCCGGGACCTGTCCAAGATCATCGGCGCTGCGGCTTTGGCCAAGGCTTAATCCGCGCTTCGGGGCGGGCCGGCGTGAGACGGGAGTGACGAGCGATGCTGACCGGGTTTCCGGGCAGGGTCCAAGCGCTCCGGACAGGAAGGCCGCCATCGGCCGTGCCTTGCTCTTGAACGGGCAGGCGCGGGTGAGGCGGATGCAGCCTGGGGGATGGTCCTGCGGGCTGAATGTGAGGAGACCGCAATGGATCGTGCTGAAAAAGCGGCCTCGATTGAAGAGCTCAAGGGCGTCTTCGACGAAGCCGGGGCGGTGGTGTTTGCGCACTACGCCGGCCTCACCGTTGCGGAAATGACCGGGCTTCGCATCAAGCTGGCTGACGCCGGCGCGAAGCTCAAGGTGGTGAAGAACCGCCTCGCCAAGATCGCGCTTGAGGGCAAGCCCGGCGAAGAAGCCGGCGCCATGCTCAAGGGCCCGACCGCGATCATGTATGCGCCCGACCCCGTGTCGGCCGCCAAGATCGCCTCGGAATACGCCAAGACCAACGACAAGCTCGTGGTCATCGGCGGCGTGATGGGCGCGACGGCTCTCAATGCGGACGGCGTGAAGGCGCTGGCGACGCTCCCGTCGCTGGACGAGCTTCGCGGCAAGATCATCGGCGTGATCCAGGCTCCGGCCCAGAAGATCGCCGCGGTCGTGCAGGCGCCGGCGGCCCAGCTCGCGCGGGTCGTCCAAGCCTACGCCGACAAGGACGCCGCCTAAAGGTCATCTCCCGTAACGGATCTCTGGAACCTGAAAGGACATCAAACCATGTCGAAGCTTGAAAAGATCGTCGACGATCTCTCGTCGCTTACCGTCCTCGAAGCCGCCGAGCTGGCGAAGCTTCTCGAAGACAAGTGGGGCGTCACCGCCGCCGCTCCGGTCGCGGTCGCCGCCGTCGGCGGCGCTGCTGCGCCGGCTGCCGTTGTGGAAGAACAGACCGAATTCACCGTGATGCTCGTCGCCGCCGGCGACAAGAAGATCGAGGTAATCAAGGAAGTCCGCGCCATCACCGCCCTCGGCCTCAAGGAAGCCAAGGACCTCGTGGAAGGCGCGCCCAAGCCTGTGAAGGAAGGCGTGTCCAAGGACGAAGCCAACAAGCTGAAGGATCAGCTTGAGAAGGCTGGCGCCAAGGTCGAGCTGAAGTAAGCCTCAGGCTTCTCCAGCAAGAACGCGAAGAGGGGCGGACCGGCTGGTCCGCCCCTTTTTTTGCGCGCTGATGTGGCCGGATCGGGCGGCTCTAGCGGCCCTCGCGCCCGTCGAGCGTTCGAAAGATATGCCACGCCGCGCCAATCAGGATCACGACGCCAGCCGCCGCCAGCAAGGGGCCGACGGCGGCCCGCTCGATCGGGGCGGCAGCGTCCTGCAGCCGGTAGGCATCGAAGAGTCCGACGCCGGCGAGGACGGCGCCCACCACCCCCAATGCGCCGTAAAAGCCCAGTCCGCCCATGGCAGTTCTCGTCTCCCGCGTTCGGGCGAAGCCCGCGCTCAAATCCATGTCGATCGATTCCGTGAAGGGTGAGCGCGCGGGCGCTGGCCCGGCGCTGAATGTGTCCGGCGCGGGCGCAGCATCACGGGGGGATGTCGCCTCCGGTCCCGGCGCCGCCTCGCTGCTGGCAGGGGCGGCGCGCCTTGGTTCAACCCGCTCGATCTGCGCCACGACGGCGTCGGCGGCCCGCTCCACAGGGGAATGCGGCAAGGGGGGCTCGAGCCCCAGATGATCGGCGTTTTCAGCAATCTCAGCGGCCAGATCGTCGAGAGCCGCCCGTAGGTCGAACTCCGGCTGAAGCCGCGCCGCGGGGGCCGAGATGCTGGCGCCTTCAGACAGGAATAGCGCCTTCTCTGCAGCTCGACGGCGAACGAGGGCATCCACGGTCAAAAGGCCTTCCTCGGTCCGGGCGAGCCGCCATCCATCCAGCGCGATCGCGGCGTCGATCGGACGGCCCGCGTTGAGCGCGCGCAGCACGTCGCTCTCCAGAAACCGCGCAAGCCCGATATTGAGCGCAAAACTGGCCAATGCATCGAACTGCTGCTGCGTCAGGGGAGAAAACACGCGTGTTTTCAGCGCGTCCTCAATCGGTTTCAGGTCCCAGATCAGCAGCGCCTCGGCCTGTTCGGGCGACAGGCGCGCGCCCTCCCGGGCGGTCTCCACATGGCCGTGGCCGATGATATGGCGTCCGTCAGGCAGCCGACGGGCTTCGAGGGCGAGACCCTCGAACGCCTTGATCATCGCCAGGCCCTCCGCCGAAACGCGCATGCCGTCACCATTAAGCGCTTGCCCCGAAAAGGGACAGGAGGCGCCCTGCAGCCGGCGTGGTGCATGTCGCGCGCCAGACAGGCGAGCGCGCGCTCTCGCTTCAGGCGAACACGGCGACGGTCTGCCGCGCGAGCAGGAGCGGCGCCCCATCCTCGCCCCACGCCGCCATCGCCTGGGCGGAATAGCCCTCGCGTAGGGTTTCCGCCTGCGCCTGCAACAGCCGCCAGCCCGGCCGCGTCAGCGCGTCGGGATCGAGGATGTCGAGCATCCAGGTCATGCTGGAAATCATGGCCGGGGCCGTGAAGGCCGCCATGGCGGCGGGGGGCGGCGCATCCGCCAGCGCAAGCAGGCTTGCCGCATCCGCACGGGCGTTCTCGTCGCGGTGGCGGCCCCACAGAAGATAGCGCGGTTCCCCGCCCTGGAGAGGGCGATCGCCGGCGGCCAGCCGCAAGTCGAAGTGCTGGGCGAAGGCGGGGCCCGGCCCGCCGCCAAACAAAGCGGGGCAGTCGTGCGGCGGGGCCGCCGCTGGCGCGGGCTCTGCACGCCGGTCGAAGGCGCTGTCGCGCGCGGCGCCGAAGCAGAAGATCGCCCGGGTGGCGATGCCCTGGTCTGCGATCAGGTCGCATCCCATGAAGACTGCGCTGCGCCCCTGGCGCAGGATTTCCGGCCGGGCGATCAGGGGGCCGGCGGCGGGACCGACGAACGCGATCTGCGCCGAGCGCAGCGGCGGCAGGTCTGGTGCGGCGCGCGCGCAGGCCGCCAGCGCCAGCGCGGCCGAGGCGCCGCCATAGAGCGTGCGGCCCTGGCGCCAGTCTTCGCCCGGGGTTGCGGCATAGCCCTCGGGCGTCTGGGTCAGGCTGTCGAGAAGGCGGGAAAAAGGCGTCATGGGGGGCGGGTTACGGCCGCGTCTGCCGACAGGCAAGGCCTGCCCTTGCGGCGCCGTCTATCGCTTCGGGAACGCCTCGAACGGGTCGCGCGCCTCGCTCAGATCAAAGCCCAGAGTGTCGAAGGTGCGGGCCATGTGCTCTGGCAGGTCGGCCATGATGCGAAACGGCTTGCCGGTGCGGGGGTGGGGGATTTCCAGCGCGCGGGCATGCAGGTGCAGGATCGGATCCAGCTCTGGCAGCGGCTCGCGCGCGCAAGTGTATTTGCCGTCGCCCACGATGGCGGTGCCGGATTCAGCCATGTGAAAGCGCAGCTGGTGGGTGCGTCCGGTCACGGGCTTGAGCGCCACCCAGGCGGCCTTGTTTGCTGCATGGGAGATCACCGCATAATCGGTGATGGCGAACAGCGCGCCCTCCTCGCCATGGCGGGCCTGACGGACAAGCTCGCGGTCGGCGTCCTTGGCGGAACCCGCCTTTTTCAGCCAACCGCGCATTTCCCCTTCGCGCGGGTTCGGCGCCCCGAGCGTGACCGCCCAGTAGATCTTGCGCGTGACGCGTGAGCGGAAGGACTTTGAAAGCGCTGCGGCCGCCGCCGGCGTGCGCCCCAGGATAAGGACGCCGGAAGTATCCCGGTCGAGCCGGTGGATGAGCTTGGGCACATCCTCGCCATGGGCGAGCGCGGGCAGCAACGCATCGATATGGCGGGTCACGCCCGAGCCGCCCTGCACCGCGATGCCAGGCGGCTTGTTCAACACGATCATGTCGGCGTCGTCGTGGATGACGAGTTCCTGCATGAAGTCCGCATCGGCGGGCGCCACCGGGCGGGGCTTTGCGCCGTCCCCGTCGGCATTCGTTTCCACCAGCGCGGCGGGGACCCGGATTTCGGCGCCCGGCCCGACCCGATCGGCCGATTTGGCCCGCGCGCCATCCACCCGCAGCGCGCCGGTGCGCAACAGCTTTTCGATCCGCCCCTGCGTCAGGCCAGGCAGGCGGCGGCGCAGAAACCGGTCGAGCCGGCTCTCGCCGTCTTCGGCGCGGACAACAAGGGTGAGAATTGCGGCCATGGCGTCATGGGCTTCGCATGAGCGCAAGGCCTGCGGCAAGGGCCACGACCGAGGCGAGCACAGACACCCCTGCATACAACAGGGCGCCGGCAAGGTCCCGCCGTTCCAGCATTCCCAACAGATCGAGCGAAAACGCCGAGAAAGTCGTGAACCCGCCCAGCAAGCCCACGCCCAGAAACAGCCTCAGCACCGCCCCGTTTCCATCCGCGCGCGCTGCAAGCCATCCCACCAGTAGCCCCATGGCGAAGCCGCCGAGCACATTGGCCGCCAGCGTGCCCCACGGCCAGCCAGGGCCTGCAAGTCGCAGCAGCATCCCGCCCAGCCAGAACCGCAGCACGGCCCCGATTGCGCCGCCCAGCGCCACCAGCGCCGCGCTTGCAGCCGCACTCACCGCGGCGGCTGCCGTCGGGCAGGCGCCGCGACGGCGCCAAGCGCGCGATCAAGCGCGGCGGAAACGCTTCCCACAGTGTGCCCGCCGGGCGCTTCAAGCAGCGCGCCATTGACGATCAGACTCGGCGTGCCGCCGATCTGGTAGCGGCTTTCACCCTCGCGGGCGATGTCGATGACACGCTGCACGCCGGCGCGGTCTTCCACGCAGGTTTTCATCGCGGCCGCAGTCATCACCTGATACTCGTCGCTGGCCACCCGCTGGACCGCAGCGGCGAGATCGGCGCCCGCGCGCGCCTGCGCCACAATCCAGCTTTGCCGCTGCATCAGCCGTTCGATGACGCCCGAAAAACCGCTCGCTCCCGCGCAGCGCGCCAGCACGCCGCCATAAAGCGCCAGTTCGGGCGATCCGGTGGGAAAGGTCCGGAAGATGTAGCGCACCCGCCCGGTTTCGACGTAGCGGCGGATGATCTCCGGCAAGACCTCGGCGTGAAACGCAGCACACGCGGGACACATCGTGGAGCCGTATTCGATCAGCACCACCCGCGCGGTGCGCGCGCCCTGGGCGAAGTCGTCAGGGCGTTCCCAGGCTGAAAGGCCCGGCCCTGTCTGGCGCGCGCTGACTGGCGAAGACAGCGCAGCAGAAAGGCTGAGCGCGCCCAGCGCACGGCGGGTCAGCATCCAGGGGCTGTTCACCGGCGTGGTCCCGCCAAGACTGCTGCGCCGAGCCGCCGCAAGGCATCGCGCAATTCCGGCGTCGCGATCCGCGCGAGATCCGCTTCAAGGGCCTGCGCTTGCGCGGCCGAAAGCGGCGGCGAGGGACGCCCGCGGGGCGGGGCGAGCGCACGCTGCTGGATCGCGATCCGCGCCACCGTCGCGCCGCCGGCGAACTGGTTGACGCGGGCCACGATCTCGCTCGACTGGGCCTGAAGCAGCAGGGCGGCTGCGCCTCCGGCCCGCACCGTCAGCGTGCCGCCGGTCTTGCCGGGGGTGAGCTTTTCAGGCGCGCAAAGCGCGGCAAGCGCCGGCCCCACGATCTCTTCCCAGTGCCGTTTCAGCGCGGAAAGGCCCGGCGCGCCAGCCTTCACCTTTGCGCTCACGGTCTGCGGCACATAAGCGGCGGCGCGCGGCGGCGGCTGGATCGCGGGCCGGCCGCGATTGGCGGCCAGAAACGCCAGCGCATCGGCTTCCGCTTCCGGGTCGGCTGCGCCAGAAGGCGAGGAGCGAAGGGGAGGGGCCATGGCGCTAGCCTTCCCAAGGGAGAGCGACTTGCGCAAGGCCCCTGCGGCGCAAAGCCCACAACCAGCCGCGATCCGCCCTGCGCTGCTGGCCTGGTACGACGCCAATGCGCGCGTGCTGGCCTGGCGGGTGGCGCCGGGGGACCGCGCCGGCGGCCTCCGGCCCGATCCCTATCGTGTGTGGCTGTCCGAAATCATGCTGCAGCAGACCCAGGTGGTCACGGTGCTGGATTATTTTGGCCGCTTCCTGGCGCGCTTTCCGGATGTTGCGGCCCTGGCGGCGGCG
>JBIIUJ010000105.1:0-9176 GCA_044340025.1 Caulobacterales bacterium | reverse complement strand
GGGCTGCGCGCGCGCAGGCATCCTGCTCTTCGGGCGCGGCCCAGCGCGCGCTGACGCGCGGGGCATCGTGATTGGCGAAGGCCCAGCTCGCCAGCCCCTGCCCGATCCAGGGCTCCAGCGCGCGCCGCACCAGCTTTGGCGTCAGCGCCTTCGCATACAGGAAATCAAAGCCATAGGCGCTGGAGAGGCGGCCCGGGGCGGTGAAGGCCTTCATCTCGGCTGCGGCGTCCGCGCCGGGGACTTCGGCCACGGTGAAGATGGCGCCGTGCCGGTCGGCCAGGGCGCGGATGCGCTCCAGAAACAGCACAAGGTCCGGGTGGGACTGGTTGAAGAGGTGTTGCTGGTAATCGAACGGCCGCGTGCGCGGGCCGCGATCCCGGGCGGGCGGATTGTCGCGCAGGAGCGGGTCGTGCATGGCGAAGTTCAGCGCGTCGAGCCGGAAGCCATCCACCCCGCGATCAAGCCAGAACTGCATCACCGCCAGAAGCGCCTCCTGCACGGCGGGGCTGTGCAGATTGAGCTGCGGCTGCGCGCTGAGGAAATTGTGCATGTAGTATTGCAGCCGGCGCGCATCCCAGGTCCAGGCTGGGCCGCCAAACACCGATTGCCAGTTGCTGGGGGGGCTGCCGTCGGGCTTGGGGTCGGCCCAGACATACCAGTCGGCGCGCGGGTTCTCGCGGCTGGCGCGGCTTTCCTCAAACCAGGGGTGCTGATCGCTGGTGTGGGCGTAGACCTGATCGATGATGACCTTCAGCCCCAGCGCGTGGGCGCGCGCCACCAGAGCATCAAAGTCGGCCAGCGTGCCGAATACCGGGTCAACCGCGCAATAATCGGCGATGTCATAGCCGAAGTCGGCCATCGGCGAGACGAAAAAGGGCGACAGCCAGACCGCATCGACGCCGAGCCCGGCCACATGATCCAGCCGCGCCGTCACGCCCGCCAGATCGCCGATCCCGTCGCCATTGGTGTCGAGGAAGCTGCGCGGGTAGATCTGATAGATCACCGCGCCGCGCCACCAGGCCTCGGCCTCACAGACGGCCTTCTCGCTCATCGCGCCCACCCCGTCGCCGCCGGATCGAACGCCTGCGGCCTCAATGATCATTGCCGGCCCGTGGGGCGGGGTCCAGAGCCCTGCCCTTGGCGCATCGCCGCCCGCCCGCTATGGGCCTGCCATGCCCGCCGCGCCGGAAGACCTGTTTGCCCACCTCGACCGGCTGGGGATCGCGCATGCGACCACAAGCCACCGGCCTGTCTTCACCGTGGAGGACGGCGCCGATCTGAAGGCGCAGATGCCGGGCGGCCATACCAAGAATTTGTTCCTCGCCGACCGGGCGGGCCGGCTGGCGCTCGTGTGCGCGCTTGGGCACACGCGCGTGGCGCTCAACAGGCTGCACCGCGCCATCGGGCACGAGCGGATGAGCTTCGGCTCGGCCGAGGCGCTCTTTGCCGCGCTGGGGGTGCGGCCGGGCTCGGTCACGCTGTTTGCCCTGATCAACGACGCCGCCCGCGCGGTCACGCTGGTGCTGGACGAGGCGCTGCTCGCCCATGAGATCGTGAACTTCCACCCGCTGGCGAACGACGCCACGACCGCCATCGCGGCACGCGCCATCGCGCCCTTCGTGACGGCCTGGGGCGGGCGGGCGTTTGCCGCCGATTTCTCCGGCGAGGAGCCGCGCGTGCGGCCTTTCCCGCTTGCGCAAAGCCCCTGCCCGCCCCACGTGGCGCACCAGCAAGGGACACACACGCCATGATCGGTTTCGGCAAACCCCAGGACGCGCCCAAGAGCGCCCTCGTGAAAGACGCCACGGACGCCAGCTTCCGGGCCGATGTGCTCGACGAGAGCATGAACCAGCCGGTGCTGGTGGATTTCTGGGCCCCGTGGTGCGGCCCGTGCCGCACGCTTGGCCCCATGATCGAGCGCGCGGTGGCCGCAGCAGGCGGCAAGGTGAAGCTCGTCAAGATCAATATCGACGAGAACCCCGCCTATGCCGGCCAGCTGCGGGTGCAGTCGATCCCGGCGGTGTTCGCCTTCGACAAGGGCCGCCCGGTCGATGGCTTCATGGGCGCGATCCCGGAAAGCCAGATCAAGCAATTCATCGAGCGGCTGGCCGGCGGCGGCGCGCAGGGGGCCGAGACGGGCGAGCTGCTCGCCATGGCCGAAGAGAGCTTCGCGCTTGGCGATATCGGCGGGGCGGCCCAGGCCTATGCCCAGATCGTGCAGCTGGACCCGGAAAACGTCGCGGGTCTGGCGGGTCTGGCGCGCTGCTACCTCGCCGGCGGCGATCCTGAGCGCGCGGCCGAAGTGATCGGCATGGTCCCGCCCGAGAAGGCCAATGACGCCGCCGTGGCCAGCGTGAAGGCGGCGTTGGCGCTCAAGGCCGAAGGCGGCGGCGACACGGCCGCGCTGGCGCGCGCGGTGGCGGCCAATCCCGGCGATCATCAGGCGAGGTTCGATCTTGCCGGCGCGCTCGCCGCGCAGGGCGAGCTTGCCGGCGCGGTCGATCACCTGCTCACCATCGTGGAGGCGGACCGCGACTGGAATGATCAGGCCGCCCGCAAGCAGGCGCTGAAGGTTTTCGAAGCCGCGGGCCTTGCTTCCGATATCGCCAAGGCCGGCCGCCGGCGGCTCTCGGCCATCCTGTTTTCGTGAGCGGCGCCCGGCTCGGCCTCGTCAGCCTGCTGGTCGCCGACTACGACGCCGCCATCGGCTTCTTCTGTCAGGCGCTGGGCTTCACCCTCGCCGAGGACACAGACCTTGGCGGGGGCAAGCGCTGGGTGGTGGTGCGCCCGGCCGGAGGCGGGACGGGGCTGTTGCTCGCGCGCGCGGCCGGGCCGGAGCAGGCGGCCAGCATCGGCCGGCAGGCTGGCGGGCGGGTCGGCTTCTTTCTGGAGACTCCGGATTTCGCCGCCGCCCATGCGCGCATGAGCGCGGCGGGCGTGCGCTTTCTCGAAGGCCCGCGCACAGAGCCTTATGGGATCGTCGCCGTCTTTGAAGATCTCTGCGGCAATCGCTGGGATCTGATCGAGCCGGTCGCCGCCCTGCACGCCTGAAGCGCGCCGGCGCGGGCCATCCCGTCGGCCTTGTCAGGCGTCGCGCAGCCGACTAGGCCACTGGGGCTGTTTTCTTCTTGGGATGGGCTGGGCTTTCGCAAAGCCCTCTACCTCAGACAGGCCGGGGCCGCGTGCAGGCGCTTTCCATCACTGTGCCGATCTTTGCGCTGATCGGTCTTGGCTGGCTGGGCGCGCGCCTCAGGCTTCTGGACAATCGGGCCGCAGAGGGCCTGGCGGCGTTTGTTTTCTGGCTGGCGTTTCCCGCGCTGCTGCTGGGGTCTATGGCCAAGGCGCCGGCGCCCGATGGCGCCATGGCGCAGGCCGTCGGGCTGTGGCTGGTTGTGCTGCTCGGCGCGCAGGCGGCGGCAAGGCTTCTCGGCCTGATGCTGCGGTGGAACGCTCAGGTCAGCTCCGGCGTCGCGCTGGCGGCCTCCAACGGCAATACGGCGTTTCTTGGCACGGCGATCCTCGCAAGCCTGCTCAGCCCTGACCATCTAGGCGTGGTCGCGGCGTTTGTGGCGGTGGAAAACATCATCGCTGTCGGCGTCGCGGTTGCCGCGCTGCGCGCCAGCGATCCGCAGAGCGATGGCTCGACGGTGCTGGCCGCCACGCTGAAGGGGCTGGCCAATCCGATCAGCATGGGCGCCCTGATCGGCTTCGGGCTGGCGGTGAGCGGATGGGGACTGGCGCCATGGCTGGCGCGCCCGATCGACATGCTGGGCGCTGCGGCAAGCCCTGCGGGCCTTGTCAGCCTTGGCGTCGTGATTGCCCTGACCAAGCCGGGCGGGGGCGCAGAGCCGCACGGCCCGGTGGTCTGGGCGATTGGGCTGAAGTGCGTCGCGCTGCCGGTGGCGATGTTTGCCGCCTTCACGCTGGCCGGTTTCAGCACCGAGATCCGGCTTGCCGCCACGCTGCTGGCTGCATGCCCTTGTGCGATCAATGTCTACATCCAGGCCCGGCAGGCCGGCGTCTGGGCTGGCCCGGCGGCCATGGCGGTGATCGGCTCGACCCTTGTGTCGCTGGTCGGGCTGACGATGGCGGCGGGGCTTGCCTGAAGCGGCGGCTGCGCAAGCGCGATTGCCGAACCGGGTCGCTGCGCCCATCTCTCATGGGTCGCAGGAGGCAAGGCATGGGCGCTCAATTCGGCTATCGAAAGCCGTCGGATCTGCCGGCGGTGATCCCCGTGTTTCCGCTCAATGGAGCGGTGGTGTTTCCGCGCGGGCAATTGCCGCTCAACATCTTCGAGCCGCGCTATCTCAACATGGTGGACGACGCGCTCGCCGGGACGCGCCTGATCGGCATGGTCCAGACCGCCGCAGGCGGCGACCGGGCGGCCCCAGCCCTGTGCGCGGTCGGCTGCGTGGGGCGGCTGACCTCGTTTTCAGAGACAGACGACGGGCGCTATCTGATCACCCTCACCGGGATCGCGCGCTTCCGGCTGGGCCGGGAGCTGCAGGTGAAAAGCCCCTACCGGCAGGTGGAGGCGCTCTGGGACGATTTCGCCGGCGATCTGGCGGGGCCGGATGCGCCCGTGGGCTTCGACCGGGAGCGGCTGTCGCGGGTGCTGCGCGACTATCTCGGTCGGCGGGGGCTCAGCGCGGACTGGGACTCGATCAGCAGCGCCGATCCCGAGCCGCTGGTGAACGGGCTGGCCGCCATGTGCCCTTTCTCCACCGCGGAGCGGCAGGGACTGCTTGAGGCCGAAAGCCTGGAAGACCGCGCCCGGATGCTGACCACCCTGCTCGAGATCGCGGCCGCCGGCGATGCAGGGGAAGACGGCGACGCGCCGTTGCAGTAGAAATCGCCGCCATGACCAACCCCCACGCGATAGACCCCCGCTTGCTGGAAGTTCTGGTGTGCCCGATGAGCAGGGGACCGCTACGCCACGACGCGGAACGCCAGGAGCTGGTCAGCGCGTCGGCCCGCCTCGCCTACCCCATCCGCGACGGCATCCCGATCCTGCTGGTGGACGAGGCGCGCGACCTTGGCGAGGGCGAGGGGTGAGCGCGCCCTGGCCGGTGCGGCTGGAGTTTCGGCGCGGCGCGCGCATGCTGCACGCCGCCTTCGATGATGGCGCGGCCTTCGACATTCCGTTCGAGCTTCTGCGCGTGGAAAGCCCCTCGGCGGAGGTGCAGGGCCATAACCCGGCCGACAAACGCCTCGTGCTTGGCAAGGCCGATGTGGGCGTGGCCGGCGCCCATCCGGTCGGCCGCTATGCGGTGCGGATCGTGTTCGACGACGGCCACGACACGGGCATCTACCCCTGGGGCCTGCTGCGGCGCTTTGGCGAGGAGGGCGAGGCGCTGTTGGCCGCCTATCGCGCGCGGGCGGCGGGCTGAGCGCTGCTTCAGGCATCCGGCGCGGGCTTGAGCCCCAGAAGCCTGCGGGCGGCGGCCTTGTGGCGCGGCTTTATCACCGAGCCCAGCGTAGCCAGCACGAGCGCCAGCACGGCCGCATCATCCGTCAGGCCCAGCCCGATCAGGAAGTCCGGCATCGCATCCAGCGGCGCGATGAAATAGGCCAACGCCCCGAAAAGGATCGCCTTGGCGCGCAGCGGCGTTTCGGGGTCGCGGGCGGCCTCGAAGGCGGCGACCGCATCGGCGGCGAACGGCACTTTGGCGGCCGTGTCGCGCAGCTTGGGCCAGAAGCCGTTCAGCACGACGCGCTGGTCGCGCGCGGCGCCGCGCGGATCGTCGCGATCGAGGATCTCGCCTACCACGCGCCGGGCCTCGGATTGGGCTTTCGCTTCCGGCTTCATCTCGTCTATTCCCGCGGTCGGGACCGCATGGCGCGCACAGACGCGCCGCGCTCAGGGAGATAGCAGACCATGAAACTCGACAACACCATCACCGCCATCGTCACGGGCGGCGCCTCGGGCCTCGGCGAGGCAACCGCGCGCGCGCTGGCCGCCCACGGCGTGAAGGTCGGCATCTTCGACCTGAACGAGGAGCGCGGCGAGGCGGTTGCAAAAGAGCTGGGCGGGGCCTTCGCCAAGGTGAATGTGACGAGCGAGGCCGATGTGGATGCGGGCTTCGCCACGATCCGGGCGGCGCTAGGCCAGGAGCGCATCCTCGTCAACTGCGCGGGCACCGGCAATGCGATCAAGACCGCCAGCCGCGACAAGCAGACCGGCGCGATCAAGCATTTTCCGCTCCAGAACTTCGACATGATCATCCAGATCAATCTGGTGGGCACGTTCCGCTGTATCGCAAAGTCCGCCGCCGGCATGATGAGCCTGCCGCCGCTTGAGGACGGCGACCGCGGCGTCATCATCAACGCCGCCTCGGTGGCGGCCCAGGACGGCCAGATCGGCCAGGCGGCCTATTCGGCCTCCAAGGGCGGCGTGGTGGGCATGACGCTGCCGATCGCGCGCGATCTCGCTGGCGAGGCGATCCGGGTGAACACCATCCTGCCCGGCATCTTCAACACGCCGCTCCTGGCCGCGGCGCCCGACAATGTGAGAGCGGCGCTGGGCGCGCAGGTGCCCTTCCCCTCCCGCCTCGGCAACCCGCCGGAATATGCCTCGCTGGCGCTGGAGATGATCCGCAACGGCTATTTCAACGGCGAATGCGTGCGCCTCGACGGCGCGATCCGCATGGCGCCGCGCTAACCCCGTCATCCCGGAACCAGCGCAGCTGGTATCCGGGACCTCGTGGAGCTTGTGGCTGCCTAAGGTCCCGGCTCTCGCTTTGCTCGGCCGGGATGACGACCCCACCGTCATCCCGGAACCAGCGCAGCTGGTATCCGGGACCTCGTGGAGCTTGTGGCTGCCCAAGGTCCCGGCTCTCGCTTTGCTCGGCCGGGATGACGACCCCACCGTCATCCCGGAACCAGCGCAGCCGGTATCCGGGACCACAGGGAGCTACATCCCGCCAAAAGGTCCCGGCTCTCGCTTCGCTCGGCCGGGATGACGGCCGGTGTTCAGCAGATTGTTTCGAACAGGTCGGCCCAGCCCGGGTTGATGCGCTCGATCAGGGCATCCTTCCACGCCCGTCGCCATCGCTTGATCGTCTTTTCGCGGCGAATGGCGGCCTCTGCGCTGGCATGGGGTTCGTACCAGACAAGGCGCTCCAGATTGTAGCGGTCGGTGAAGCCGCGAACGACGTGGTTGCGATGCATCCAGGCCCGCCCCGGCAGATCAGATGTCACGCCGCAATAGAGGACGCCGTTAGGCCGATTGGTCATCATGTAAACGAAAAAGCTCTTCTCCATCATGGAAAACAGCCTGCATGCGCCACGCTTGATCCACGATGCGACGCAGCGCTGCACCATGCCCGCCCTGTCATCCCGGAACCAGCGCAGCTGGTATCCGGGACCTCGTGGAGCGTGTGCCTGCTTATGGTCCCGGCCCTCGCTTTGCTCGGCCGGGATGACGGGGGCCGCTCAGTTCGTCATGTCGTCCAGCAGGCGGCGCGCGATCACCTGGGCCTGGATTTCGCCGGCGCCCTCGAAGATGTTGAGGATGCGGGCGTCGCAGAGCACGCGGCTGATGGCGTATTCGAGCGCAAAGCCGTTGCCGCCATGGATCTGGAGCGCGTTGTCGGCCGCCGCCCACGCGACGCGCGCGCCCAGCAGCTTGGCCATGCCGGCTTCCAGATCGCAGCGCTTGCCGCTGTCCTTCTGGCGGGCCGAGAAATAGGTCAGCTGACGGGCGGCCATGATCTCGGCGGCCATCATCACCAGCTTGTTGGCCACGCGTGGGAAGTGCACCAGGGCCTGGCCGAACTGCTTGCGATCCAGCGCATATTGCAGGCCGATGTCGAGCGCGGATTGGGCCACGCCCACCGCGCGCGCCGCAGTCTGGATGCGCGCGCTCTCGAACGTCGCCATCAGGTGCTTGAAGCCCATCCCCTCGACGCCGCCGAGGAGGTTTGCCGCCGGCACGACGAAGCCGTCGAAGCCAAGCTCGTATTCCTTCATGCCGCGATAGCCGAGCACCTCGATCTCGCCGCCCGTCATGCCCTCCGCCGGGAAGGGATTGGCGTCCGTGCCGCGCGGCTTGGGCGCCAGGAACATCGAGAGACCGCGAAAATCGGTCGTGGCGGGATCGGTGCGCACCAGCATGGTCATCACGTCGGCGCGCGCCGCGTGGGTGATCCAGGTCTTGTTCCCCGTTATGCGATAGACGTCGCCGTCCTTTTCGCCGCGCGTGCGCAGCGCGCCGAGATCCGAGCCGGTGTTGGGCTCGGTGAACACCGCCGTGGGGAGGATTTCGGCCGAGGCGATCTTGGGCAGCCATTCGGCCTTCTGGGCGTCCGTGCCGCCGGTGAGGATCAGTTCGGCGGCGATTTCGGAGCGCGTGCCGAGCGATCCCACCCCGATATAGCCGCGCGACAGCTCTTCCGAGACCACGCACATCGCGGTCTTGGACAGGCCCATGCCGCCGTGCTCTTCCGGGATGGTGAGGCCGAACACGCCCATGTCGGCGAGTTCCTGGATCACGGGCAGCGGGATCAGCTCGTCCTTCAGGTGCCATTGGTGGGCGAAGGGCTCCACCTTCTCGCGCGAGAAGCGGCGGAACTGATCGCGGATCATCTCATCGGTTTCATCAAGGCCCGTCGCCTCGAACGTCGATTTGGCCTGGGAGGCGACCAGAAGCTCGCACAGCCGCGTCTTGTCGGTTTGGCTGACCGGGATCAGCAGCTCGCGCCATGCCGGATGCGCAAGCGCCGCCGCGCACGCCTCGGCAAGGCCGAGATCCTCGGGGCGCGCCACTTCGGCCTGGTTCATCGGAATCCCGCCGCGCAGCTGGGCCCCATATTCGGCGAACAGAACCCGCGCGAGCAGCGTCTCGGCTTCACCGAACGCGCCCTCGGCCGCCAGCCGTTCCGCCCAGCCCGCAGCCTCGCGCAGCGTCTCGGCATAGGTCGCAATCCAGGCGAGGCCATGCACGACGTGCTGTTCGGCGTCGATCAGGGCGCGGTCCACCTTGCCGGCCGGCGCGACCCGGGCGCGAACGGCGCGCTTGGCCGCCTCCAGATAAGGCTCGATCGCAGCAGCCGCGGCAGCCAGCGTGGCCGGGGCGGCGACGACGGGGGAGACGGCGTCGAGAGGCATGGTCAACTCCAACATCAGCGGCAAAACTTTTTCGCGGCTGCAACATATAGGCCGATTTTCCGCAAGAC
>JBIIUJ010000103.1:0-9374 GCA_044340025.1 Caulobacterales bacterium | reverse complement strand
GCGAACCTGGCGACATCGCGGTCGTGCAGGCCCAACTCGACGCCTACAACATCCAGGATCTGGACGCCCACTGCGCCTGTTTTGCCGATGACGTGGTTGTGGCCGATCTCAACGGCGCGGAAAATCTGCATGGCATAGCCGCCTATCGCGAGCGCTATCGCGGCGTGTTCGCCCAGTTTCCGCAGAACCGGGTGGAGATTCTGGGCCGCCTCGCCGCCGGCGACGTGGTTGTCGACCATGAGAAGGTGATGCGCAGCCCCGATGGGCCAACCTTCGAAGTGCTGGCCATCTACACCCTGCGCGACGGCAAGATCGCGCGCGTGGACTTCGTGAAATAGGATCAGGACATGGCCACCCGCCGTCTCGCCAAAGATCAGCCCGCAAGCTTTTCCTGGACCGCTGAGTCTCAGAGCAAGGCTGCGTTCTGGCTCGCCAAATATCCTGAAAGCCGCAAGCAATCGGCGGTCATCCCGCTGCTCTGGCTCGCCCAGAAGCAGGAGGGCTGGGTCTCGGAACCAGCCATGCGCGTGATCGCCGACCAGCTCGGCATGGCCTATATCCGGGTCTATGAGGTCGCGACCTTCTATACGATGTTCCAGCTCGCCCCAGTGGGCAAGCATCACCTCCAGGTGTGTGGAACAACGCCCTGCATGCTTCGTGGATCGGAAGAGTTGAAGGCCTATTGCCGTTCGCGCATTGGCAAGCCGTTTGAAGTAACCGCAGACGGGTTATTCTCCTGGGAGGAGATGGAATGCCTGGGCGCGTGCGTGAATGCGCCGGTGGTGGCGATCCATGACTACTACCACGAGGATCTTACCCCGGAGGCGCTGGGTGGTCTGATGGATCGGCTCGCCGCTGGCCACGAGATCACGCCGGGTTCGGCGATCGGGCGGTTCGCGAGTGCGCCGGAGGGCGGCCCCAACGTCCTTGGCGACCCCACACTCTATGACGGCAGCCTTGGCAAGCCGCTTGCAAGTCTTCCAAACGCGCCCGAAACCACGGGCTGACGGGCAGGGGACACATCATGGCGAGCAAGCGCGATCCGGAGCAGAGAAAGGCGGCGGACGCCATTTTTGGCGAAGCCTTCTTCCCCTATGCGATCGGCGGCGGCCTGCTGGCGGCTCCCTCTGCGATCGGCGCCCTTGGCCTTTTCCCGGCCGATGGCTTTGCCCCCATTCTGCTGGTGATGGCCTGCGCGGTGCTGATTGCGGGGATCATGATGGGCAATCAGGCGGTAAAGCGGTTCGAGCGCGGCTGTGATTGAGAAGAAGGCCCAGGTCGGCAATTATGTCGCGGGGGCGGCCTTCGGTCTGATCGGGCTCGGCCTTGTGGGTGGCGGGATAGGGTCGCTGTTCATCTCCAGCATGCAGCATTTTTCCGCGCCGCTGATCGTGGCGGGTCTTGTCTGCGGGCTTGTCGGGGCGCTAGGAATTCGGGCTGCCGCGCGGCGGTGACGCCCCCTCACGCCGCCTTCACGAAGCTGTCGATCACCTTCTTTTCGCCCGAGTGTTCGAACGCCACGGTGAGCTTGTTGCCCTCCACCAGGGTCACGCGCCCATAACCGAACTTGTCGTGAAACACCCGGTCGCCTGCGCCGAAGCGGGCGTCGGCCGCACCGGATTTGGCCACAAGCGTCGCCTTGCCCTCCAGAACGGGCGGCGGCTTGGCGGCAAAGCCGCCGGCGGCCTGAGCGCGCTTCCAGCCCGGGCTCTCATAGCCGGACCCGAAGCCCGCGCCGGCCTCCATCGCCAGGGGACCGAGTGCGGCGAACCGCTCGGAGGCGCTGCCGCCGCCGAAATAGCCGGTCTCGGAAATCGCCTCCACATGGGCTTCGGGCAGCTCGTCGACAAAGCGCGACGGCAAGACCGATTGCCAGCGGCCATAGATCTGGCGGTTGGCGGCAAAGCTGAGGCGGGCGCTTTCGCGCGCGCGCGTCAGCCCGACATAGGCCAGCCGCCGCTCCTCCTCGAGGCTCTTCTGGCCGCCTTCGTCGAGCGCGCGCCGCGAGGGGAACACCTCCTCCTCCCAGCCCGGCAGAAACACCAGCGGCCACTCCAGCCCCTTGGCGGCGTGCAGCGTCAGGATCTGGACCGCATCGCCTTCCTCGGCGCGCTCCACATCCATCACCAGCTCCACGTGCTCCAGATAGGCGGCCAGGCTGTCGAACGCGCCCATCGCCTGCACAAGCTCCTTGAGGTTGTCGAGACGGGAGGCGGCCTGCGGGCTTTTGTCGGCGCGCAGCATGTCTGTGTAGCCGCTCTCCTCCAGGATCAGCTCGGCAAGCTCGGTGTGGGGGAGTTCGCGCGCACGGGCGCGCCAGCGCTCCAGATCGCGCAGGAAGCGGGCGAGGCCCGTGCGCGCCGGGCCCTTCAGCTCGTCGGTGGCGATCAGGGTTTCGGCCATCTGCGACAGCGGCACGGCGGCGGCGCGCGCGGCGGCGGCGATCTTTTGCAGGCTCGTGTCGCCGATGCCGCGCTTTGGCGTGTTGGCCACCCGCTCGAACGCCAGATCGTCTGCGTCCGATCGCACAAGCCGCAGATAAGCGTGGGCGTCGCGGATCTCGGCGCGCTCGAAGAAGCGCGGGCCCCCGATCACGCGATAGGGCAGGCCCAGCAGGATGAAGCGCTCCTCGAAGGCGCGCATTTGCCAGGAGGCGCGCACCAGAACGGCCGCCTCGGCATAGCGCCGGCCGGATCGCCGCCAGCTCTCGATATCATCGGCGATGAGGCGTGCTTCGGCGTCCCCGTCCCAGACGCCGCGCACCTTCACCGGGTCCCCGCCGTCGGCTTCGGTCCAAAGCGTCTTCCCGAGCCGGGCCTTGTTGGCGGCGATGAGGCCGGAGGCTGCCCCGAGGATATGGGCGGTGGAGCGGTAGTTGCGCTCCAGCTTGATCACCTTTGCGCCGGGAAAATCCTTTTCAAACCGCAGGATGTTGTCGACTTCTGCGCCACGCCATCCATAGATGGACTGGTCGTCGTCGCCGACCACACAGATATTGTGGCCTTTCTGCGCGAGCAGGCGCAGCCAGAGATATTGGGCGACGTTCGTGTCCTGATACTCGTCCACGAGAAGATATCGGAACCGCTCGTGATAGTCGGCGAGAAGATCGGGGTTTTCCCGAAACAGCGTCAGGCAGTGCAGCAACAGGTCGCCAAAGTCGCAGGCGTTCAGCACCTTCAGCCGCTGCTCATAGGTCGCATAGAGCGTCGCCCCGCGCCCGCCGGCGAAGGCGTAGGATTCGTCGGCGGGAACCTTGTCCGGCGTCAGCGCCCGGTTCTTCCAGCCATCGATCAGCCCGGCGAGAAACCGCGCGGTCCAGCGTTTCTCGTCGATGTCTGCGGCCTGAATCACCTGCTTCAGCAGGCGGATCTGATCGTCGGCATCCAGAATGGTGAAGCTGGACTTGAGCCCCACAAGCTCGGCATGGCGGCGCAGGATGGCCGCCGAGACGGAGTGGAACGTGCCGAGCCAGCGCAGCCCCTGCGCCGTCTCGCCGATCAGACCCTCCACCCGGTGGCGCATCTCGCGCGCGGCCTTGTTGGTGAAGGTGACAGCCAGGATCTCCCAGGGCTTGGCCCGGCGTGTCCAGAGCAGATGCGCGATGCGCGCGGTCAGCGCCTTGGTCTTGCCCGTGCCGGCGCCGGCGAGCATCAGCACCGGGCCGTCGAGCGTCTCGACCGCCTGAAGCTGCTCCGGGTTCAGGCCGCTGAGATAGGGCGCGTTTTCCGCGCCCGGCCGGGCCATGGCGCGCTGGCTGATCGAAAGCTCCGACATGGCGCCAGCGCTAGCATGAATCGCGCGCGGGGGCAGGCGCAATGCTTCCGCCTGCGCGGCGAAGCAGGTTGGAGTTGGCTGGTCTGGATGCTTTGCAAGACGCCCCATCCCGGCGAAGGCCGGGATCCAGATCGTCGAGCGCGGCGCCTTCCGATCCGGGCCCCGGCCTTCGCCGCAGGGAGGTTCTCTCAGGCTGGCCGATCTTCCCGCGCCGCCGCTGGCGCGCGTTCCAGAAACGCCCGGAGGTCGCGCGGCGGAACAGGTTTGGTCATCAAGACAGCGCCGCGCGCCTCGGCGGCGTCGGCCAGGGCGGGGGCGGCGTCTGCGGTGATGAGGGCGGCCGGGCGGCCGGGGTTCTTCTCCCGCCAGGCGGCCAGCACGCCGAGCCCGGTGCCGCGCGGATCATCCAGCTGGAAATCCACCAGGGCTGTGTCAAACCGCGCCTCGTGCAACGCCGCGATCGCTTCGCCATAGGAGCGCGCCCGAACCGGCCGGCAGCCCCAGCCGCGCAGCAGCCGCGCCATCGCATCCAGGATGACGGGGTCGTTGTCCACACACAGCACGCGCAGCTTCAGCGGCGCCTGCGTCCTGGCCGCATCCTCCAGCGCCGGGCCGAGGGCGGGCGGCGCTTCAGGCGCGACTGGCGCGTCAATCGCAAACACGCTGCCCTTGCCCACCCGCGAGCGCAGGTCGATTTCGGCCCCGAGCAGGCGCGCGATCCGATCGACGATAGCTAGGCCCAGCCCCGCGGCGGGTTCGTCGCCTGCTGGATGCATGCGCCGGAACTCCTCGAAGATCGCCGAGCGGTGGGTGTCGGGGATGCCCGCGCCGGTATCCCAGACCTCGATCACGCAGCGCTCGCCCCGCCGGCGGCAGCCGATCACGATGCCGCCCCGATTGGTGTAACGCACGGCGTTGGACAGGAAATTCTGCACAGCCGAGCGCAGGAGGCCGCGGTCGCTCTCCACCCACAGCGCGGTGGGCGCAGCCCGCACTGAAAGGCCTTTCGCCGCCGCAAGGGGCGCGAACTGGCTCGCCAGCTCCTCGATCAACGCCCCGATGGGAAAGCGCGTCCGGGTCACGCGCATGCCGCCGGCCTCGAGTTTGGAAATGTCGAGCAGTGCGCGCAGCAGGCTGTCTGCGGCCGCAATCGACCGGTCGATCGAGCGGATCAGAACCTTCGCGTCGGCAGCCTTGGCGCCCGGCGTATCGGAGAGGGCGGCTGTAAACAGGCGCGCCGCGTTGAGCGGCTGCAGCAGGTCGTGGCTGGCGGCGGCAAGGAATTTGGTCTTGGACAGGGTCGCTTCCTCGGCTGCCGCCTTGGCGGCGGCGAGAGCGCGCGCGAGCTTCAGATTGCGTTCGGCTTCGCTCGCCAGATCCGCATTGGCCCGGCGCAGAGCGGCGGTGCGTTCCTCCACGCGCAATTCCAGCTGGTCCTTGGCCTGGCGCAGGGCCTCTTCGGCCTGTTTTTCGGCCGTGATGTCGGTGAAACTCGTCACATAGCCGCCATCTGGCATCGGATTGCCGAAGGTCTTGAGCACCGTCCCGTTGGGCCGGCGGCGCTCATAGGCATGGGGCAGGCGGCGCTGTATGGCGGCGAGCCGGCGCGCCACATGGGCGTCCACTTCGCCCGGGCCGCACTCGCCGCGCTCGGCGTTGAAGCGGATCACGTCTGCGATCGGCAAACCGACCCGGATGAAGCCGGGCGGAAACTCGAACAGCTCCAGATAACGCGCATTCCACGCCGTCAGCCGCAGATCGCGATCCACGACGCTCACGCCCTGGCTGATGTTGTCGAGCGCGGAGGAAAGCAGGCCGCGGGAGAATTTCAGTTCGGCCTTTGTGTCGTCGAGAAGGCGCACGACATCGGCCACATCGACCGCCCCGCCGCTGAGCGCGGAGGTCATGATCACGCGCGCCGAGGATGCGCCGATCACCTGGGCGATCAGGCGTTCGGCGAGCCCGGCGCCGCGCGCATCGATGGCGGCCTCGCGCCCTGGCGCCCCCAACGGGGCAAGGAAACTCGCCTCCGCTTCGCGCACGCCGACAAACCGCTCCACCAGCACGGCGAGGTCGCCCAGCGTGCGCACGCCGCCTTCGCCCGCGACCGCCAGCGAGGGATTGAACACCGCTGCGCGCAGCCGATCGGCAAGCGGGGCGGGCGTCAGGGCCGAGCCTGCAACCATGATCGCGATGTTCACCCCAAGGCTCCAGATCACGCCATGGGTGAGCGGATCGAGACCGGAAAGACCCATGAGCGCGTGCGGATTGAGGAGCGCGCCAAGCCCGCGCGCGTTCGCCCAGGCGGTCAGCGTGTCGGCGCCGAGATAGGCCGGCAACAGCAGCGTGTAGGCCCAGAGCGCGCCGCCCGCAGCCAGCCCGAGCATCACGCCGCGCTGATTGATCTTCGGCCAGTAGATCGCCGCCAGCAGCGCCGGCCCGAATTGCGCCACCGCCGCGAACGCGATCAGGCCGATGGCGGCGAGGCTCTCGCTCGCATCAAGCTTCAGATAATAGAGGTAGGCGAGCCCCAGGAGCCCAGCGATCGCGATCCGACGCACGCTGAGCATCACCGCGCCGATGTCGCGCTCGCGCAGGATCCCCCGTCGCAACAGGAAAGGAGCGACAAGGTCGTTGGAGATCATGGTCGCCAGCGCCACGCACTCCACGATGATCATGCCGGTCGCGGCGGAAAATCCGCCCAGAAACGCGATCAGCGCCAGCCAGTCCGCGCCGAGCGCCAAGGGCAGGTCGAGAACAAACAGATCCGCCGAGACGCTTGCAGGCAGGATTGCGAGCCCCGCCAGCGTGATCGGCGCCACGATCAGGGCGGTCAGCAGCAGATAGAGCGGGAACGCCCAGCTCGCCGTCGCGAGGTCTGCGCGACGGCGATACTCGACAAAGCCGACATAGAATTGCCGCGGCAGGCACACGATCGCCGCCATCGACAGAAGCGTGATCGTCAGGAATTCCGGCTGCAGGTTCGAGACGGCGAACAGCGCATCAAACTCCGCCAGCGCCCTGTTCACGCTCGGCGCCGGGGCGTCTGCAAGCGCCACGAAGGCGAATCCGCCAAGCAGGAGCAGCGCAGCGAGCTTGACGACCGCTTCCACCGCAATCGCCGCCACAATCCCCCGGTTGTGGCCAGCCGCCTCATAACGGCGGGCACCAAATAGGATCGCAAACATGGCGAGCACGCCAGCGATGATCCCGACTGCGGGATGGGAAGGCTCGGGCGGGGCTGTCCAGTCGCCTGACAGAAGCCCGGCCGCGCTCATGCCCAGGGCCTTCAGCTGCAGGGCGATGTAGGGCAGGGCGGCCAGGGTCGCGAGCGTCGTGACCAGCGCAGCGAGGCTGCGGCTCTTGCCATAGCGGGAGGAAAGGAAATCCGCGATCGAGGTCAGGTTCTCGCGCTGCACGGCCTGGGCCAGCCGGCGCAGGAAATCCTGCCCGAACAGGAAGACGAGGATCGGCCCCAGATAGATCGGCAGATAGGTCCAGCCGCCGGTCGCGGCCGTGCCGACGCCGCCGTAGAACGTCCAACTCGTGCAATATACCGCCAGCGCCAGCGCATAGGCCAGGGGGCGGTTCACCCAGCCAAAGCGTTCGGGGCGCCGCTCCACCGCCCAGGCGAGCCAGAACAGAAGCCCCGCATAGGCCGCCGCCGTGAGCGAGACCACGCCGAGATCCACGTCGCACCCTCCCCAGCGCTTCTCGCGCTTGGACGCAGGATGCTCACGGATGCGTGATCATGGCGAGGCGAATGGATGCGACCGAGCGCCGCGCAGGCGCCGCAGGGCGCGTGCGCTCAATGGTTTGCGCGGTTCGCCAAGCGTTGTATCTGAGCCTCAGACATCCACGCTTCGGACAGCCTCTCATGCTCGCTGACAAGGACCGCATCTTTCTCAATCTCTACGGCCGGCAGGACTGGCGGCTGGAGGCGGCGAAGGCCCGCGGCGCCTGGAACATGACGCCCGACATGATTGCGCTGGGGCGCGACTGGATCATCACCCAGGTGAAGAACTCCGGCTTGCGCGGCCGGGGCGGGGCGGGTTTTCCCACGGGGCTCAAGTGGTCCTTCATGCCCAAGGAGGTGAAGGACCGGCCGCATTACCTCGTCGTCAACGCCGACGAGAGCGAGCCCGGCACCTGCAAGGACCGCGACATGATGCGCCACGATCCGCACCTGCTGATCGAGGGCTGCCTGATCGCAAGCTTCGCGATGCAGGCCCACGCCGCCTATATCTACATCCGGGGTGAATATGTGCGCGAGCGCGAAGTGCTCGAGGAGGCGATCAAGGAGGCCTATGCGGCGCGCCTGATCGGCAAGAACAACATCCACGGCTGGGAATTCGATCTCTACGTCCACCATGGCGCGGGCGCCTATATCTGCGGCGAAGAAACCGCGCTTCTGGAAAGCCTGGAGGGCAAGAAGGGCCAGCCACGGCTCAAGCCGCCGTTCCCGGCGAACGCCGGCCTCTATGGCTGCCCGACCACGGTCAACAATGTCGAATCCATCGCCGTCGTGCCCACGATCCTGCGCCGCGGGGCGGAATGGTTTGCGGGCTTTGGCCGGCCCAACAACACCGGCACAAAGGTGTTTTGCATCTCCGGCCATGTGAACCGGCCCTGCAACGTCGAAGAGGCGATGAGCATCCCCCTCAGGCAGTTGCTGGAAGAGCATTGCGGCGGGGTGCGCGGCGGCTGGGGCAACCTCAAGGCCGTGATCCCTGGCGGATCATCCGTGCGGATGATCAATCAGGAGATGGCCGAAACCGCGCTGATGGATTTCGACAGCCTGTCGGCGCTGAAATCCGGGCTCGGCACGGCGGCCGTGATCGTGATGGATCAGTCCACCGACGTGGTGCAGGCGATCGCGCGCATCGCCTATTTCTACAAGCACGAGAGCTGCGGCCAGTGCACCCCCTGCCGGGAAGGCACCGGCTGGATGTGGCGTGTGCTCACCCGCATGGCCAAGGGCGAGGCCGAGCACCGCGAGATCGACCTCCTGCTCGACGTGGCCGGGCAAGTGGAAGGCCACACGATCTGCGCGCTCGGCGACGCCGCCGCATGGCCGGTGCAGGGCCTCATCCGCTGCTTCCGCCACGAGATCGAGGAGCGCATCGACCGCTACCGGGCAGGCCGCGCGCACGTGCAAGGGGCGGCGATCGCGGCGGAGTAGGGCGTTGCACCCCGGCGGCTGATCGGCGATCCTCCGCCTATGGCGACGACGTGGCTCACAGACCGCATTACCGTTGATCCGGAGCGCTGCTTTGGAAAGCCCACGATCCGCGAAATGCGGATCAGGGTGGTGGACGTTCTGGAGATGCTCCAGGCGGGAATGACGCACGCGGAAATTCTGGAAGACTTCCCTGAGCTTGAAGCCGCCGACATCACCGCGTCGCTGGCTTTCGCCGCGCGATTGGCGGAGCGGCCCGTGATTATCGCGGCGGAGTGAGGGTGCGGGTTCTGCTTGATCAGAACCTTCCGGCTAAAGCGGCAAAAGTGTTCGCCGAGTTGGGCGTTGAGGCCGAGCACGTCAAAACGATTGGTTTGGCTGGTCGGGCTGACGGTGAGGTATGGCGACGCGCCGCCGAAAC
>JBIIUJ010000014.1:0-32211 GCA_044340025.1 Caulobacterales bacterium | reverse complement strand
ACGGGCGCAGCCGCAGAGCCCCTCGCCGTTCACATGTCGCCGGCCAAGCCTGTGCGGCGCACACACAAGTTTAAAGGACTGAGCCAGAAGGTTTCGCCACGAATTGGCCAAGTTTCTCGCGTCCCTTCCGGGGTGTGTTCATAAAGAGGGCGGTAAACCGCTCCGGGTCCGAGGGGCTGGCTCGAAACTTGCTGCAGCCTGCCCCGTTGGGCTATTGAACACTCAACAAGAGACCGGCGCAGGGCGTTCGCCCTTCAGCCGGTTCGGCATGATGGTTGTACAGGGCGTGGGGCCTGATCCTTTGAGCTCACTTGAAGCCTCCGAACTCGAGTCTGGGGATGCCGGAGCCCGGCCCGATCCGCATGTGCCGGTGGGCGCGGGGGCCAAACGGGCTCTGGATCTGCTCGCCGTCGTGCCCGCGCTTCTGTTCCTGTCGCCGCTGTTTCTGGCGCTGGCGATCCTGATCCGGCTGGAATCGCCCGGGCCGTCGCTGTTTCGCCAGCAGCGCGGCGGCTTCGGCGGCAAGGCCTTCACCATCTTCAAGTTCCGCACGATGCGGTGCGAAGAGGACGGCGATGCAGTGCGTCAGGCCGTGCGCGGCGACGATCGGATCACCCCGCTTGGCGCTTTCCTGCGGCGCACCAGCATCGATGAGCTGCCCCAGCTCCTGAACGTGCTGCGTGGGGACATGAGCCTGGTCGGCCCGCGCCCGCATGCGCTGACCCACGATGCGAGCTTCGCGGCCATTGTCGCGGGCTACAGTGAACGGTTTTGCGCCAAGCCGGGCCTGACGGGCCTTGCCCAGATCAACGGCTGGCGTGGCGAGACCGACACCCACGAAAAGATCGTCGGCCGGGTCGAGAACGACGTCGCCTATGTCCGCAACTGGAGCCTCTGGCTCGACGTCTCGATCATCTGGCGCACGCTGATGATGATCTGGCGTGACCCGATGGCGTTCTGAGGCGGCGGCCGCAGGCTAGAGCGCCAGCGGGCCGTGGTTCAGCCGCGGCAGCACATGACGGCCGAACAGGTCGGCTTCCGCCGCATGCGGATAACCCGACAGGATGAACGCCTCCATCCCCAGCGCCTGATAGGCTTTCAGCTTGGCCAGCACCTGATCAGGGTCGCCCACGATCGCTGCGCCGCAGCCCGAGCGCGCCCGCCCGATGCCGGTCCAGAGATTATCCTCCGCATAGCCGTCGCCGGCGGCGGCCTCGCGCAGCTCGGCCTGGCGGCGCACGCCGGCGGATGTTGCATCGAGCGACTTCGCCCGGATGGCCGCCCCTTCGACTGCATCCAGCCGGGAGAGCAACCGGTCGGCCGCTGCGCGGGCCTCGGCCTCGGTCTCGCGCACGATCACATGCACCCGGTAGCCAAAGCGCAGCGTGCGGCCATGGCGGGCGGCGCGGGCCTTCATGTCGGCGACGACCTCGGCCACCTTGTCCATGGTGTCCGGCCACATGAGATAGACGTCGGCGGCGATGGCGGCCGCCTCGCGCGCGTCTTCCGAGAGGCCCCCGAAGTAATAGGCGGGCGCCTTGCCAGACACGGTGCGCACGCGCGGCGGATCGAGCTTCAGGGAATAGAACTCGCCCTGATAGTCCACGCTCTGCCCGTTCAGGAGCGCCTTCGTGATCTGCATCATCTCGATCGTGCGCTTGTAGCGCGGAGCAGACGCCAGAACCTCGCCCGGCATTTCAGAAGAGATGATGTTCACGGTGAGCCTGCCGCCCAGCATCTGATCCAGCGTCGCGACCTGGCGGGCGATCTGGGCTGGCCACATCTCGCCCACGCGCAGCGCGAGCAGGAGCCGCATCCGGCGCAGGATCGGCGCAAGGCCGGCGGCAAAGACAGTGTTGTCAATGCCCAGCGCATAGCCAGACGGCAGCAGCAGATTGTCGAAGCCATGCTCCTCGGCGGTCAGCGCGATGGAGCGGCAATGCTCCCAGCTGGCCCGCAGGCGCGCGTCGGGCACGCCGAGAAACTCATAGTCGTCGTCGCAGAGCGCTGAAAACCAGCTTACTTCCACCGGACCATCAGACATTGGCGCTTCCTCTTTGATTCTTATCAGATACCGGCGACTACGGGAGGGGGGCTCCACGCGCCGCGGCGAACACCGCATACCACTGCGTGCGCGTGAACCGCACCGTCCGGGCCGCCGCCGCCGCCTTGATCCGGGCCGGGTCCTGGCTGCCGATCAGTGGAATGGGGCGGGCTGGATGGGTCATCACCCAGGCGAGCGCTGCAGCGCCGCGATCCACCCCATGGGCGGCCGCGACCGCGTCGAGCGCGGCGATCACCGCCGCCTCGCGGGCGTCGCGCCCCTGCCCTGCCGCCAGCCGCCCGCCGCCCAGAGGCGACCACGCCAGCACAGCGAGGCCCAGCCGCATCGCCTGGTCCAACTGGCCGTCGTCGATCGGGCTGATGAAGACCGGCGACAGTTCCGGCTGGGTGCTCGCCAGCGGGAAAGGCAGGAAATGCTGCAGCGCCTCGATCTGGGCGACGGTGAAGTTCGAGACCCCCACCTCGCGCACCTTTCCGGCCGCAATGGCGTTCTCGAGGGTCCGCGCGATCTCCTGCGGATGAGCGAGGATGTCGGGGCGGTGGATCTGGTAGAGGTCGACCTGCTCGACCTGCAGCCGCTTCAGCGAGGCGTCGAGCGCGGCGGAAAGATAGGCAGGGGAACTGTCATAGGGCACGGGCGGCGTGATTCCGCCCTTGGTGGCGAGCACGACGCGCGCGCGCAGCGACCGGTCCTCGGCGAAAACCTTGCCCAGCAACGCCTCGGCTGCGCCGAAGCCTTCGGCGCCAAACCCGTAGATGTCTGCGGTGTCAAAAAGGGTGAAGCCCGCCTCCAGCGCGGCTTCACACAGCGCCCGCGCAGGCCCAACCGATATCCGAAAGCGTCAGACTGGTGCGGCCAAGACGGCGTGGGGACGTCGGATCAGACATGCGTAGTCGTGCTCTTGTCATAAAGCAGCGCCCCCCCATTGAAACGCGGGGCGGCTTCAGGCCGATATGGCGCCAGTGGGACGCAAACAGGAAGAGAAATTAGCATGAGCGCGCGTATCCGCTTCGGCCTGATCGGCACGGGCATGATGGGAATCGAGCATCTCAACAATCTGATGCTGCACTCCGAAGTGGAGATCGTGGGCCTGAGCGATCCCACGCCCCGTTCCCTCCAACTTGCCCAGATGGTTCTGGGCGAGCGCGCCGGCGGGGTCGCGTCCTTCGCCGACCACCGCGACATGCTGGCGCAGACCCGCCCGGACGCTGTGATCGTCGCCTCGCCAAATCATACCCACGGGGCCGTGCTGCGCGACCTGATGGCGTCTGACGTGGCGATCCTGTGCGAGAAGCCGCTCTGCCACACGCTGGAGGAGGCTTTGCGGATCGCCGATCTGGCGGCCAGGCGCGCCGCCCTGTTCTGGGTGGGGATGGAGTATCGCTACATGCCGCCTGCGACCCGCTTCATCGAGCAGGTCCACGCAGGCCGGGTGGGCCGGCTGCAGATGCTGGCGATGCGCGAGCATCGGTTTCCATTCCTGAAGAAGGTCGCCGACTGGAACCGTTTCAGCGCGAACACAGGCGGGACGATGGTGGAGAAGTGCTGTCACTTCTTCGATCTGATGCGTCACATCACCGGCGCCGAGGCCACCCAGGTCTATTGCTCCGGCGCGATGGACGTGAACCATCACGACGAGCGCTACGACGGACGCAAGCCTGATATCATTGATAATTCCTACACGGTCGTAGACTTCGCCAACGGCGTGCGCGCCATGCTCGATCTCTGCATGTTCGCCGAAGGCGCCGACGATCAGGAAGAGATCGCAGCCACCGGCGATCAGGCGCGGCTGGAGGTGTTTGTGCCCACCAACCGGGTGGTCTTCTCCCCGCGGGTGCCGTTGGGCGCGCCCAAGAAGGTGGAGACCGAAATCGTGGAAATCGACGCGGCGGCCCTGGCCGCCGGCAGCCATTCGGGCGCGACCTATTACCAACAGCGCGCTTTCCTGGAGGCGCTGAAGAGGGGCGCTCCCGCCCAGATCACCGCGCTGGATGGCGCACGCGCGGTCGCGATCGGGGCGGCCGCAGAGCGCAGCGCGGCCGAGCGGCGCGCCATCGCGCTGAAGGAGCTCGACCCCGCCCTCGCCTGACCACGACGGCTTGGCTCAGCCGAGGTGGGCTTCCACAAACCAGAGATCCTTGTCGGCCTCGCGCGAGATGCCGGTGAAGAGATCGCTCGTGTCGGCGTCGCCGGCGTCTGCGGCCTGCTCGATCGCGGCGCGGATGCCTCCGCCATAGGCGGCCAGACGGTCGGCGAGCGCCGTCAGGTGGTCGATTTGCGCTGTTGAATCAGAGGGATAGGGTGCAAGCGTTGTCGCCGCCGCCACGGCCTGGGTGGTGCCGGCAGCGATCCCGCCCAGCTGGACCAGCCGCTCGGCCATGTCGTCGGCGTGGCCGTCCACGCGGGTGGCGATCTGATCAAACAGCTCGTGCAGCGCGATGAAGCCCGGGCCCTTCACGTTCCAGTGCGCCTGTTTCACCGCCATCTTCAGGTCCAGCGCGTCGGCGAGGCGGGCGTTCAGAAGGGCGATCATGGAGGCGCGAACGTTAGAGGCGACATCAATGCGGGTGGCGGGCATGGCAGGAACTCCGGAGTGGGCGGCATGGATATGGGGGCGCAAATCCGCTGGCGAAAGGGCGCCGTTTTCGTCCAGCATTAGTGTAACTGCGGCGCCGCATCAGTTCCGCGCGAGCGCCGGCTCGGCTAGAGCGCTTCTCCCATGAGCGCCTTTTTCGAAGAGCGCGTGCTCGCTGTCCGCCACTGGACCGACACGCTGATGAGCATCACCACAACCCGCGATCCGGCCCTGCGGTTCCGCAACGGCGAATTCGCCATGATCGGCCTGATGGTGGACGGCCGGCCCCTGTTGCGCGCCTACTCGATGGCGAGCGCGAACTGGGAGGAGACGCTGGAGTTCTTCTCCATCAAGGTTCCAGACGGCCCCCTTACCTCAAGGCTGCAGCACGTCCAGGTCGGCGATACGTTGCTGGTGGGCAAGAAGCCCACCGGCACGCTGGTGCTGGACTATCTTCTGCCCGGCAAGCGGCTGTATTTCCTCGCCACCGGCACCGGCCTCGCCCCCTTTCTCAGCCTGATGAAAGACCCCGACGCCTATGAGCGGTTCGAGACCGTGATCGTCACCCATGGGGTGCGCACGGTGGCCGAGCTGGCCTATCGGGACCGGATCCTCTCCGAACTTCCCCATCATGACGTGCTGGGCGAACTGATCGGGGACAAGCTGCGTTATTATCCCACAGTCACGCGTGAGCCGTTCGTGCGGCAGGGCCGCCTGCCCGATCTGATCGCGTCCGGCCAGCTGGCGCGCGAGCTTGGCCTGCCGCCGCTGAACCCGGCCGAGGACCGGGTGATGATCTGCGGCAGCCCCGCCATGCTCGCCGACTGTCGCGCTCTGGTGGAAGGGCTAGGCTTTGTCGAGGGCAACACCACCACGCCCGGCCATTATGTGATCGAGAAGGCCTTCGTGGAGAAGTAGACGCCGCGCGCAGCACGCGCCCCGGTGACAGCGCGCCTTCCCGCGTCCATGGTGGGCGAAAGACAAAGACCGCCAGGGGAAACGCCATGTTCCACGTCACCGAAGAGCACGAGATGCTGCGCGAGGCGGCCGCCGCCTTTGCGGCGGAAAAGGCGCCCGTCTCGGCGCTGCGTGCGCTGCGCGATGCGGGCGGGCGGTATGACGCAGAGCTCTGGGCGGAGATGGCGGCCATGGGATGGGCGGGCGTGCTGATCCCGGAGGAGCATGGCGGGGCCGGGTTCGGGTTTCGCGGCGCGGGCATCGTGCTGGAGGAGCTGGGCCGCACGCTGGCTGCGACGCCGTTTCTATCCACCGCGGTGATCGGGGGGAGCGCGCTGCTGCTTGGCGGCTCGGCCGCGCAGAAAGCCGCCATCCTGCCCCGCATTGCGGATGGCTCGCTGCTTGTGGCGCTCTGTGTCGATGAGGGCGCCCACCACGCACCTGGCGCCATCGCGGCGCGGGTGCTCGACGGGGCGTTGACCGGGCGCAAGGCCTATGTGCCCGACGGCGATATCGCAGAACTGCTGATCGTGGCCGCGCGCGACGCGGCGGGCGATCCGGGCCTCTATCTTGTCCCGGCCGATGCGCCGGGCGTGAGCGTTCGTGCGCTGATCACGGTGGATGGCCGCTCGGCCGCCGACATCAGCTTCGATGCGGCGCCCCTGGGGCCGGATGCCCGCCTGGGTGGCGCTGATCTGCTCGATGATGTTCTCGACCGCGCGCGCATCGCGCTTGCCGCCGAGATGCTGGGAACGGCTCAGGCCGCCCACGACATGACGCTCGACTACCTCAAGACCCGGACCCAGTTCGGCCAGCTGATCGGAACGTTTCAGGCTCTCCAGCATCGCGCCGCCAGCCTGTTTGCCGATCTGGAGTTCACCCGCTCCTGCGTGATCGCAGCCCAGAGCGCGGTGGATGCGCGCGCCAACGATCTGAAGGCGCTCGCCTCGCTCGCCAAGGCGCGCGTGGGCGAGACGCTGCACAAGGCCAGCAATGAGTGCGTCCAGATGCATGGCGGCATCGGCATGACGGATGCCGCCGATCCGGGTCTTTATCTGAAGCGGGCGCGGGTGGCGGAGCATCTGTTCGGTTCGGCCGCGTTCCATCGCGATCGGTTCGCCAGCCTGCAGGGCTTCTGATCCGTCGCACGCGGCGGGCACGGGAATCGCGCGCCGGCGCGCTATGGGATGCGAGCGGCGGCGAGAGTGGAGGCGTACATGAAAAGATTTCTTGCTGCAGGCGCAGGGCTGGCAGCCCTTGGAGTGGGGGGCGGCGCGCTAGCCCAGGCTGCGATCCGGGCCGGCGAGACCGTGACCGGCACGCTGAACGCCTCCGATCCCAAGGCCGACGACGGCACCCCTTATGATCTTTACGCCTATCGAGGCGCGCCCGGAGACAGGGTCCGGATCACGATGGAGGCGGCGGGCTTTGACGCCTATCTCGCCGCCGGCACGCGCGCCGCGCCCGATTGCCCCGGCGATTGCACGACCAATGATGATGGCGGCGGCGGCACCAATGCGGCCCTGACCACCACCGTGCCGGCCGGCGGCCTGCTGCAGATCCGGGCCAATGCGATCTCGGAAAACAGCTTCGGCGCCTATACGCTGCGCGTGGCCGCCCTGCCCGCCGCGCCGCGGCCTACGACGCGGCCGCTGACGATCGGCACGCCGCTCAATGCAACTCTTGGCGATAACGCGCCACGCACGGCCGACAACGCGCCGTTCCAGCTTTTCTCGCTGAAGGCGCGGCCGGGCGATCGCCTGACGTTACGTCTCAACGCGGAAAACTTCGATCCGGTGGTGGCGGTGGGCGCCTTCAATGGCGCCGTCTTCTCCGAGACCGCCTCCGACGACGATGGCGGCCCGGGCGTCAATGCGCGGCTGAATGTGGAAGTGCCCGCCAGCGGCGAGCTTGTGATCCAGGCCCGGGCGCTCTCTTCTGATGCGGCTGGCGCTTTCACGTTGCTGGCCGAGCCGCGCCGCGCACAGCCGCCGCTGCGGGTGCAGGCAGTCAGCGTGGGCGATGCGGTGCGCGGCGCGCTCGACGCCGCCGACAGCTTCACCGAGGAGGATGAAGCCGCCTTCGATCTCTATGCCATCAAGGGCCGGCCGGGGCAGCGCGTCGTGGTGCGCATGGAATCGGGCGCGTTCGACACGGTGCTTTCCTGGGGCGTGCTGGAGGGCGGCGCCTTCCAGGAGGAAATGCGCAACGACGATGATTCAGGCGGCGGCGGCACGAATTCACGCCTCGTGGTCACGCTGGACGAGGCGGGCGTCGGCGTGCTGAGGGCGGCCTCGCTCGATGGCGCGCTCGGCGCCTATACGCTGTCGTTCGTGTCTGCGCCGCCGCCGGCGCGCTAAACGAGAAGGCAGGCCGGGGCCGCCGCGCCCCGGCCCGCTAGGACGCCGCCAACAGGCCGGGATCCTCGCACAAGACGTCGCCGACGCTCAGCGCGTGCAGGCGAGCATAGACCCCGCCCGCGCTGATCAGATCGGCATGGCGGCCCTGCTCCACCACCTGGCCACGGTCAAACACCAGGATCCGGTCAGCCTCGCGGATCGTCGAAAGGCGGTGCGCGATCAGGATCGTGGTGCGCCCGGCCATCAGGGCCTTCATCGCCTCCTGCACCGCGCGCTCGGTCTGGGTGTCGAGGCTGGAGGTGGCCTCGTCCAGGATCAGAAGCGGCGCATCGGCCAGGAAGGCGCGCGCCAGCGCCACGCGCTGACGTTCGCCGCCGGAGAGCTTCACCCCGCGCTCGCCCACCTCGGTGTCATAGCCTTTGGGCAGGCGGGCGATGAAGTCGTGGGCGCAGGCGCGCCGGGCCGCATCCTCGATCGCGGCGAGGCTGGCGTCGGGCCGGGCATAGGCGATGTTTTCGGCGAGCGAGCGGTGAAACAGCGCCGGGTCCTGCGGCACCAGCGCGATCGCCTGACGCAGGCTTGTCTGGCTGACGCTGCGCACGTCCTGCCCGTCGATGCGCACCGCGCCCGCGTCCACGTCATAGAGCCGCTGGACCAGCTTTACGAACGTGCTCTTGCCGGAGCCTGTGGCGCCGACCAGCGCCACCGTCTCGCCCGGCGCGATGGCGAGCGAGAAGTCCTCGTAGAGACGCTCTGGCTGGCCGCGATACTGGAAGCCCACCCGATCGAACACGACCGCGCCGCGGCCTGGGCGGAATGCCGGCCGCGCCGGCGGATCGGCCACGTCTTCGCGCTCCAGACTGTAGGCGACGACATCCTCGATATCGGCGAAGGCCTTCTGAAGCTGCTGCACGTTCTCGCCCAGCGTGCGCAGATAGCCGCTGATCAGGAGGAAGGCCGTGATCGCGAAGGCGGCGTCGCCCGGCGTGGCCGCGCCGGCTCGCCACTCGCGCAGCACAAGCCCGAGCAGGCCCGCAAGCAGCGCCCACAGCAGCAGGTTCTGCACCGCCCACGCGTCGGAAAAGCGGTTCCACGTCCGGGTGGCCTTCATCCGCCAATCCTGCGCGACAGCGGAAAAGCGCGCCTCCTCGCGCGCTTCGGCGCCGAAGGCTTTCACCGTCGGGTTCGCGCCCACGACGTCGGCCAGCGCTGCGCCGATCCGGGTGTCGGCAGAGTTGCTCTCCTCGTTGCGGGCCCGGATGTAGAAGCGCGCAAACAGAACCGTCGCCGCGCTGAAAGCCACGATCATCACGCCGAGATACAGGCCGACGATCGGCCACTTCAGCGCCATCAGCACCGTCATGCCGCCAAGCACCACCACCCCCGGCAGCACGAACCAGGCGAGCGTGTCTGAAATCGTATCATAGGCCCACATCGCGCGGCTGACGCGGCGCACGGTCGCGCCGGCGAAATTGTCGGCGTGCCACTGGGCGGAGAAGCGCTGCACGTCGGCAAGGCCCGACGCCACGATCGCACTCATGTTGCGCGCAGCCAGAGGCGTCCAGAACCGCACCCCGATGTTGCGGAAGACATAAAATCCCAGCGCCGCCGTGATGAAGAGCGCGTAGGCGGAGGCCGCCGCCTCCGCACCGGCCGCCGGCCCCTGGGCCAGCGCCTCCACCAGCCGGCCGGCGATCACCGGCGTGGCGAGATCGCACAGCACAGACAGGGAGAAGAGCACGCCGAACGCGGTCAGCTTGCCGGGCTGGCTCGACCAGCGCGCCCAGAGATAGGCCATGATCTGGCCGATCGAGGCTTTGCGCTGGCGGGTGGAGCTTTCGGATTCGAGGTCGAAATCGTGTGACATGGGCGCACCAGCACGCTCGTGCAGGTCCTCTGGCTAGGAGGGGCTGATCGGGGGTCTTCATCAGGCCGGCGGGTGAAGCGGGCCGGCGCAGCGCAAGGCGTGCGGCGGGTCTGCATGAGGCGGCGGCCTGGCGCGCCTGCTAGATCAGCACTGCGGTCATGTCTGGAGCGGTCTCCCGTAAACGGGGCGGAAGTATCCCAAGCAGGACCGGCGGGCAAGGCCGCCGGCCCATTGGCCGCGCGGCCTCAGATCACGCCGGCGGCCTTCAGGGCGGCGATCCTCTCGGCGTCGTAGCCGAGGAGGTCGCCGAACACATAGCCATTGTGCTCGCCCACCTCGGGCGCAACCCACCGGACGTTGCCGGGCGTGGCGCTCATCTTGGGGAAGACGTTTTGCATCTTGAACTCGCCCAGCACTGGGTGCTGGGTGGTGATGATGTCGTCGCGGGCGGCGAAGTGCGGGTCGGCCAGCATCTCGGGCGCGCGATAGACCCGGCCGAACGGGACGCCGAACTCGTCGCAGATCGCCTCCAGCTCGGCCATCGTCTTCTGCTTCGACCAGTCATTGATCAGATCGTCGAGCTCGCCCTGCCGTTCGCCGCGGTTGGTGTGGCTGTCGTAGCGCGGGTCCTTGCCCAGTTCCGGCCGGCCCATGGCGGCGCCCAGCCGCTCCCACACCGTGTTCTGGTTGGCGGCGATCACGACCGAGCCGTCGGAGGCCTCATAGATGTTGGACGGCGCGATCTTGGGCAGGATCGGGCCGGTGCGTTCGCGGATGTGGCCGCCGAACTGATACTCCGGGATGAGGCTCTCCATCATCGCGAAGACGCTTTCATAGATGGAGCTGTCGATCACCTGGCCTTCGCCGGTGCGGCGGCGATGTTCCAGCGCGGCGAGCGCGCCGACGGTGGCGAAGGTGGCCGCCAGACTGTCGCCGATGGAGATGCCCGCGCGCGAGGGCCGCCGGTCCGGCTCGCCCATCACATAGCGCAAGCCGCCCATCGCTTCGCCCACGCTGGCATAGCCCGCCTTGGGCGAATAAGGCCCGGACTGGCCATAGCCGGAAACCCGGATCATGATCAGGCCGGGATTGATCTTCTTCAGCTCCTCCCAGCCGAGGCCCCATTTCTCCATGGTGCCGGGGCGGAAGTTCTCAAGCAGGAAGTCGGACTTGGCGACCAGCGCCTTCAGCGCCTCCTGGCCTTCCTTGGTACGCAGGTTCAGCGTGGCGCACTTCTTGTTGCGCGCCACGATGGGAAACCAGAGCGACTGGCCTTCCGGTTTGAACTGGCCCCAGTCGCGCAGCGGGTCATGCTGGCCGGGCGGCTCGATCTTGATGACCTCGCAGCCATAATCGCCCATCAGCTGGCCGCAGAACGGACCGGCGAGCAGCACGCCCAGCTCGATCATGCGCAGGCCCTTCAGGGGCCCCGTGGCTTCCGGTTCGGCTGACATCGCACTCCTCCTTGTGGGAGGGTGGCGATGCGGCGGGGCGCCCGCCCGGTCAAGACGCCGGGCGGGGCCGACCGCTTAGCGGGCGCCGGGCGCTCCGTGCGCCAGCATTGGTTCCTCAAGACGCACGCCTGGCTGGTCGGCGCGAGCCAGCGCCGACAGGGTGGCGGCCAGACGCTCCTCACCGAGGATGCGGCCAACCAGCACCAGCGCCTGGGCGCCCTCCGCCGAGGCCCCAAACATCGCGCTCAGCGCCTCAAGCGGGCTCTTCTGGGCGGGGAAGGACCGCAGCTCCACCTTGGCGTCGGGCGCGATCTCGGCCAGCTCGCGGGCCTTGGCCACCGCCGTGCGCAAGCCGCCCATGCTGTCGACCAGGTCGAGCCGGAGCGCCTGCGCACCCGTCCAGACCCGGCCGCGCGCGATTTCCTGCACCCGCGCGATCGGCATCTCGCGGCCAGCGGCGACCTTGCCGGTGAAGTCCTGATAGACAGCCTCGAGCGAGCGGCGGAAACCTTCGCGCTGGCTGTTGGTGAAGGGCTCTGAAGGCGAGAAAGCGGTGGCGTAGGGCGCGCCCACCGCCAGTTCGGTCAGGTTGGCGCCGGTATAGCGGCGCAGCGCATCGTCCACCACGAGCTTGCCGCCAAGCACCCCGATCGAGCCGGTGATCGTGGTGGGTTGCGCCACGATCCAGTCTGCGCCCGCCGAGACATAATAGCCGCCCGAGGCCGCATACTGCCCCATCGAGACCACGACCGGCTTGCCGGCCGCCTTGGCGTATTCCACCGCCGCCCAGATCTGATCCGACGCGATGGCCGATCCGCCGGGCGATGAGACGCGGAACACGATGGCCTGCACCGAGGCGTCGTCGGCGGCTTCGCGCAGCGCCAGCGCCAGCGCATCGCCCACCATCGCCTGATCGCCGCCGAAGGGATCGCTGCTTTCGGCCGGACCGGTGATGATGGCCCCTTCCCCGCCGACAAGCGCAATCACCGGCCCGCCAGTCTGCGCCGGCGGGGCGTAATCCGCGATGTCGACGATATCGCCGTTTGCGCGCTCCATGGCGGCCGCAATGGCGTCTTCCGGGCGGCCCAGCTTGTCGACCAGCTTGGCGGCCTGGGCGGCGCGCGCATCCAGGGGCGCGTTTTCCAGCACGGCCTTGAGGGCGGCCGGCGTCATTTTCCGGTCCGTCGCGATCGTGGCGATGAAGCCCTCATAGAGCGCCGAGAGCAGCGAAGTTTCCGCTTCCCGGTGGGCGGGGGTGTAGTCGGCCTCGGTGTAGCCGTTGGCCGCGTTCTTGTATTCGTAGAATTGCTCGAACTGCGGAATTACGCCGAAACGGGCGAATGCGCCGCCGAGAAACAGGTTTTCGAGCGACAGGCCGCTGGCGGCGAAGGTGGAGGCCTCCTGCATCCAGATTTCATCGGCCGCGCTCACCGCCACCATGGCCGACAGGCCCGACGGATTTTCAAAGCCCTGCGCATGCGCGATCACGAACTTGCCGGCCTGACGCAGCGCAAACAGGGACTGGCGAATTTCTTCGGCCGAAGCGGGCGTGAGCCCGAACTCGGAGGCGCGCACGATGACGCCCTGCACCTTGGGATCGGTCTCGGCGGCCTGAAGCTTCTGCACCAGATCGGTCACCGACAGCCCGCCGCCGAAGGAGGCGAACGGCCCTTGGGGCGGCTGATCGCTGATGTCCTGGCGCAGATCCACGGCGAGAACCATGCGCTGCGGCGCGCCGCCGTCTGCGGCGGGCGCAAACATCGCCGCCAGAAGCAGCGGCACCCCAATGATGAACAGCGCAAGCCCGACGAACACGCCGGCGATGGTGATGAAGAACTGCTTCACGTCGCCCTCCGATCGTGGCGCGCGCGGCGCCGCGCCCCTTATCGACAAAGGGGAAAGCCTTATCGGCTAACAATAAGTCCGGGCGCGCCAAAAACAAGCGCCCGCAAGAGCGGGTGGACTATCTCGCAATCACGAATGGGCGATGAATGGTCGGAGCGGCGAGATTCGAACTCACGACCCCTGCCTCCCGAAAGCAGTGCTCTACCAGGCTGAGCTACGCTCCGACCGCGGGAAGGCGCGCGTTATAGATCGGGGGCGCCGGGCGCGCAACCGGGCCCCCGCAGCGGCATCTGAAAGACTGTCTTGCGAAGCAGAACGCGGGAGAGTAGAGACCGCGCCTCTCTGCTGGGGCGTCGCCAAGCGGTAAGGCAGCGGTTTTTGGTACCGCCATTCCTAGGTTCGATCCCTAGCGCCCCAGCCAATTCTTCCGGCCGCCGCCCGGCGCCGGTGTAACGCTTTTGCAACATCGATACGCCAGCAGAGGCGGCAATGGCCGCGCGCCTCGACCAGAGGGCGTCGCTGCGTCTATAGGACGCGATTAAGCCGACGCGCGCGCCAGAATCAGGCCGTGTCGATCAGCGCAATCAACAGGGGTCCGCATTGACGGCTTCTGGGAGGGATTTGAAACGATGAAAACCGCTTTCCGCGGCCGCGCCTTCTGGCTTGCGGCTACCGCTTTCGCTTCGGTCTGCGCCACGCCCGCGCTTGCGCAGGACGCGAGCGCCCAGCCTACGGGCGCTGAACCCACCCGCCGGCTCGAGGCCGTGATCGTGACGGCGACGCGCCGGGAGGAGAGCCTCCAGGACGTGCCTGTCTCGGTGACAGCGGTTCCCGAGGCGCTGGTCCAGAACGCCGGCATCCGCGACATCCGCGACCTGACGCAGGTGACCCCCTCGCTGCAGGTGCCGGTGTCTGAGAACTCCTCGTCCGTGACCGCCCGTATCCGCGGCGTCGGCACGCAGGGCTCCAACCCCGGCCTGGAAAGCGCAGTCGGCGTGCTCGTCGACGGCGTGGTGCGCGCGCGCAATGGCGTCGCGTTCGGCGACCTCGGCGAGATCGAGCGGATCGAAGTGCTGCGCGGACCGCAGGGCACGCTGTTCGGCCGCAACACCTCGGCTGGCGTGATCAACGTCATCACCAAGAAGCCGGAGTTCGACACGTCCGCGCGCGCCGAACTGACGGTGGGCGATTATGGCGCGGCGGGCGGCTCGCTCGGCGTGACCGGGGCGCTGTTCGGCTCCGATACGGCGGCCGGGCGCTTCTTCGTGGCCTATCGCAAGCGCGACGGCTTCCTGAACGTGAACCCGGGCAGCGCACGGGCGCGCGAAGACAACAATCAGGACTACTGGACCGCACGTGGTCAGCTCCTGTTCCAACTCAGCGATACGGCCGAACTGCGCGTGATCGCCGACGTCTCGCGCCGCGATGAAGCGTGCTGCGCTGCGGCCACGAAGCTGCCGGGGCCGACCGTGGCGCTCATGAACGGCATCGCGGCCGCCACCGGCCGCGGTCAGGTGAAGGCCACGCGCAACACGATCGAAGATTACATCGGCTTCGCCAACCGCACCTATGACCAGATCATCGACGACGCGGGCATCTCGGCGGAACTGACCTGGGACGTCGGTCCGGGCACGCTCACCTCGGTGACCGGCTACCGGAACTGGAAGTGGCAATACGGCCAGGACATCGACTTCTCCGGGCTCGACATCGCTTTCCGGACCAATGACGGCTCGGCCGGCAATGAATTCACGACCCTGAGCCAGGAGCTGCGCTACGCCGGCACCACCGGCATCGTGGACTGGCTCGTGGGCGGCTACTTCTCCAACGAGAAGATCACCCGCATTGATCGCTTCCAGACCGGCACGGACTATGAGGCCTATGTGCGCGGGTTGCTCCCGGCCAACCTGGCGCCCGGCGTGTCGCTCAACCTGGCGCTGTTCGGGCCGACCGGCCTCAACACTGTTCTCGTCCCCAGCGGCGGCGGCTACAATGACCGGTTCGAGCAGGAAGCCACCAGCGTGGCTCTGTTCACGCACAATGTGTTCAATCTGACCGAGCAGCTTAAGGCGACCATCGGCCTGCGCTACACGCAGGACGAAAAGGATTATGAGGCGCGCCACATCACGATCGGCCCGAGCGGCTGCCGCGATCTCGAGGGACGGTTCGGCCTGAACCCGACGGCGGCGGCAGGCGCGCTGGCCGGCGTGGTGGGTGCGATCTGCGCCCCCTGGCAGCGCACCGCCCTCGACCGGCTTGGCGTTTATCGCCAGAGCCGGACCGAGAACGAGTGGAGCGGCCAGGCCAACCTCGCCTATCAGCTGACCGACTTCATCAACGTCTACGCCACCTATTCGCGCGGCTACAAAGCCGGCGGCTTCAACCTCGATCGCGCCTTCGCCGATGCGCAGGGCTCGATCGTTTCCGGCACGGTCGGCGCCCAGACGGTGCGCGCGCCCAACACGAGCTTTGAAGGCGAGTTCGTGGACAGCTACGAAATCGGGGTAAAGAGCGAATGGTTCGGCGGCGACCTCGTGGCCAACCTCTCGCTCTACCAGCAGACTTTCGAGAATTATCAGCTCAACACGTTCAACGGCGTCTCCTTCGTGGTGACGGCGGTGCCTGAGGTGGAATCGGAAGGCGTCGAGTTCGACTTCGTGTGGGCCCCGCCGCTGGACGGCCTAACCTTCAACGGGGGCTTCGCCTACGCCTGGACCGAATACGCCAAGGATCTCGGCGGCGTGGGCCGTCCGGGTTCGTTCCTGGCCCGCAACCCCAATCTGGCCAACCTGCCCGGCAATCAGCTGACCACCGCCCCGCTGTGGACCGCTTCCGGCGGCGCCACCTACGAGCGCGAAGTCGGTGCAAACCTGATGTTCCGGGCCTACATGGACGCGCGTTACACCTCGGACTTCAACACCGGCTCGAACCTCGCGCCGACGAAGGTCACAGAGGGCTTCACGCTCATCAACGGGCGCCTGGCGCTGGGCCACATCGACGAGACCTGGTCTGTCGAGCTGTGGGGCCGCAACCTGACGGACGAGCGCTATGCGCAGATCACGTTCGACAGCCCGCTGCAGGGGTCTGCTCCGTCGCTGAACTCGCCGTCCGACAGCCTGGCGGCGGCGAACGCCCGGGCGAACTCCACGGTCGACGCCTTCCTCGGCGAGCCGCGGACCTGGGGCATCACGGTGAAGGCCGGCTTCTGAGCCAGACGTCGAAAGTGTGACGAAAGCGGGGGCGCAGCGCGAGCTGCGCCCCTTTTTCGTTGCAGCGACCGGCGGCGCGACCAGAAGCTCTGCCGCCTGCCGGCCGTGGACAAAACGTGATTGGCGCAGAACAACCTTTGATGCACATATGCCAGCGTGCTCAAACCATCGCTCACATACGCTGAAGCGGTTCAGACGCTGGTCGCAGACGGCCTGACGTCGGAAGACGCGGCCGCCTACATCGACGCATGGGCCGAGAGCGAAGGCCGCCGCCGCCCGCCGCCGGAAGTGCCGCGCGGCTGGATCTGGCGGGCGCTGCATGGGCGGCGCAGGGCCGGCGTGTCTCGGCTGGGGCTTCCGTCAGCAGCCTAGGGGCCGCAAGGGTCAGGCTTTGGCGCCTTTCCGGCCGGGTACATGGGTTGGCGCAGCCGCCGCCGCAGCCTCATCGAGCGGCCAGCGTGGGCGCGCCGCCACCGCCAGACCATCCACAAGCCCTGCAGAGAGGCGCTCCGCGCCGGCGAGCGCCACCATGGCCCCATTGTCGGTGCACAAGGCCGGCGGCGGCGCCAGAAAGCTGAAGTCCCGCTCGAGGCAGAGCGCCTCCAGGGCTGTGCGCAGCGCCTGATTCGCCGCCACTCCGCCCGCGACCACAAACCGCCGCTCTGCGAAGGGCCAGGCCTCCATCGCGCGGCCGACCCGGTCGATCAGAACATCGCGCACAGCCGCCTGAAAACTGGCGCAGAGATCGTCGATGTCCCGCGCGCTCAGCGCCCCTAGCGCCTCCGCCTCGCGCAGCACAGCGGTCTTGAGCCCGGCGAACGAGAAGTCACACCCCGGCCGCCCCTTGAGCGGACGCGGGAAGGCGAAGCGGGCGGGATCGCCGGTTCTGGCGCGCGCTTCCACCTGGGGCCCGCCGGGAAAGGGCAAGCCCAGCACCTTGGCGGTCTTGTCGAAGGCCTCGCCGACGGCGTCGTCGATGGTCGAGCCAAGCCGCCTGCAGGCGCTCAGCCCCTCGACCGCCAGCAGCTGGCAGTGCCCGCCCGAGACCAGCAACAGGAGATAGGGAAACGGGCAATCCCCCGCGAGCCGGGCCGACAGCGCATGGGCCTCCAGGTGATTGACCGCGATCAGCGGCAGCCCGCGCGCAAGCGCGATCGCCTTGCCGGTCATCAGCCCCACCATCACCCCGCCGATAAGGCCCGGTCCGGCGGTGGCGGCCACGCCCGAGAGCTGATCCCAGGAGACGCCGGCCGCCGCCATCGCCTCCAGCACCACCCGATCGGTCCGCTCTACATGGGCGCGCGCCGCGATTTCGGGAACGACGCCGCCGAAAGGAGCGTGAGCCTCGAACTGGGTGGCGATCACATTCGACAGGATCGTCGCGCCCGTGGCTTCCAGCCGCACCACAGCCGCCGCCGTCTCGTCGCAGCTCGTCTCGACGCCAAGGACCAGGATCGGGTTCATGCCGGGCGAGCTAGGCCCGCTCCGGCAGCGGCGCAAGGGCGCGCCTGCATCCGCAGCGTGCGACAGCCGGACGACAATTAATTGAAGACAACGTGACAGACGTTTGAAGTTTCAGTGAAAATGCCTTTTCGATCATCACGGTTCGGCTATTGGTGCGACCACCCGCTTGGACCTGAAGCGCGAGCGCTCTAGCCCTCGCGCGCACTTGTACCTCGAGGGGGATTTCCACCATGTCGCGCCTGCTTCTCGCCACCACCGCGCTCGCCGCGCTCGCTTCTAGCCCAGCGCTCGCGCAGTCCGCGGTGCGCGCCGAGACCATCATCGTCACCGCCGAGAAGCGCGCCGAGGCGCTGGAGGACGTGCCGCTGGCGGTCACGGTGATCAGCGGACAGGACGCCGCCCGGCGCGGCATCAGCGACTTCGCCGGTCTGGTGGATGAGACGCCTGGCGTTTCGATCAATTACGCGTTCGGCGGGGCGAGCTATGGCCTCTTCACGATCCGCGGCGTCGGCGGGGCGGACGATTACAAGCCCAATGGCAGCCCGTCGGTCGCGCTGCATGTGGATGGCGTCTATCAGACCTCGAACGGCTATCTGAACACGCCGCTGTTTGATCTCGAGCGGATCGAGATCCTGAAAGGCCCCCAGGGCACGCTTTACGGCCGCAACACGACCGCAGGCGTCGTCAACGCCATCACGCGGGGCCCTGGCGCAGACACCAGCGGCTATCTTGATGTGAAGGCCGGAAGCTTCGAGTTCTGGTCTGCGCAAGGCGCAGTGGGCGGGCGCTTCAACGAGCGGTTCGCCGCGCGCATCGCGGTCTTCACCGAACAGGGCGGCGGCTTCATGGACGGCCAGGGCGCAGGCCTGCTCGCCGGCTTCCAGCCCGTGATCGGCGGTGTGCGCCAGACCCAGGTTCCCGCAGTGACAGATCCGGGCCGTCGCGAGGGCTATGGCGACAAGGACGTGTTCGCCGGGCGCGTGACCCTGGAGTTCAAGCCGATCCCCGACGGCGTATTGACGGTGAAGCTGTTCGCCAGCAGCGATCAGGGCGAGATCCAGCCCTATGACCGGATCGAGCGGGCACGCGACGCCACCCAGTTCAACGCCGGCGAAGATGCCGATCCGTTCAAGTTCTTTTCAAACCGCTATCTCGGGAAAGACATCTCCATCAGCGGCCTCACTGCAAGCTGGGAGCAGTCCCTCCCCGGCGGGCGCACGCTCTCCGTTCTCGCCAATGCGCAGGGCTCAGACCGCAAGGTCGGCGGCAACGGCGACGGCACGCCTTTGCCCCAGTTCGAATTCTTCTTCGATGAGGCGATGAACCAGCAGTCTGTCGAGGCCCGCCTCGCCGATGCGCCAGGCGGCGCGTTCGACTGGATCGTGGGCGCCTTCCTTATCAATGACGCCATCGACTTCGACAGCATCTGGACCACGTTTTCGGCCCGCACGATCTACACCCACGACTACGCCCAGGAGCGCAACAGCGCAGCCGCCTTCACCAATGTGGATTGGTATGCAACGCCCGCGCTGCGCGTCACGGCGGGCCTGCGCTACACAAGCGATGAGGTGACGTATCGCGGCCGCAACCTGGATCTGAACCCCTGGGGCATTTCCACCTTCCGCACCACGTTTGCAACCGTAAGCCCCTTCGCCTGGGACGAAGACTTCTCCGACGACGACTTCTCGGGAAAGCTTACGCTCGCCTACCAAGTGAACGACGCGCTGAACCTCTTCGCCTCGGTTGGGCGCGGCTATCGCGGCGGCGGCTTTGACGGCACGTCCATCTTCACGGTTGAAGAGACGCTGCCGTTCGATTCCGAAACCGTCCTGGCCTATGAGGCGGGCCTGCGCTTCACCACGCCGCGTCTGCGCGCGAGCCTGGATGTGTTCGCCAACCAGTTCGAAGAGCTGCAGGCCACGACCCGCCTCTCCAACGACACCAACGGCCGCACCAATGTGGGCGAGGCCGATCTGTCGGGCGTGGAAGGCTCGCTCAGCGCTGTCGTGATCGAGACCGACCGCCAGTCGCTGACGCTTCAGGCGTCTGCAACATTCCTGGAAAGCGAGATCCAGTCGTTCCGCTCCGCCCGCGTGGCCGAGGCGCTGGCGACCATCGGCGATCCGCTGCCCGGCGCGCCCGACGTGACTGCCCGGGTGGCCTTCATCCATGAGATCGTGTTCGCGAACGGACGGGGTCTGCGCAGCGAGATCAGCGCCAATCACCATGGCGAGGAGAGCAACCGGCTCAACGCCGTGCCCGGCAACACGTCCGAGCCCTACACGCTGGTGAACGCACGGATCGAGTTTGCGGTGGCTGAAGGCTGGAGCGCCTACGTCTATGGCCGCAACATCACAGACGAGGTGTATTTTCCCGAACTGAACGGCCCCGTCCGGCTGGTGGGGGCGCCGGCGACCTTCGGGGCGGGCTTAAGGGTCGACTTCTAGCCGGGACGTCAACGGTTTGTCCATCTTTACCCGCGATGGTGAAGGCTGGACAAACCCATGATTTCCCAGATCCAGCCCCTTGATCTGTCTTTCCTCGTCACGCCGGTGAACGCGCAACCGCGCGGCCGGGCGCTGACGCGCGAGGAGATCGCGGCGCTGCCGCCCTGGGACCAGCGCGCGCCCCAGACCGAGCCAAGCCGGCTGGTGCGCGAGACGCTTTCCTCGCGCGCGCTCCTGCCGGCCGACGCATTGCGTCAGCGCAGCAGAACGGGTGAAGACGCTGATAATGCAAAGCTGTTTGCCTTGCACCGTGCGCTCAACGGGCTCTCCTCGCTTGCCGGGCGGGCGCAGGAAGACCGGGTTCCCGAGGCCGAACGCAGCCAGCTTTCGCGCCGGTTTGCGGCTGGCCTTTCGGAAGTGGACCGCTACCTCACCGGCCTTTCGATCGAGGGAGCGGATCTTGTGAAGGGCCTGCGCCTGCCGCGGCTGGAATCAGAGCCCCTTACCCGGCCGGCCTACGCGCTGGTGGGACAGGTCCTGCATCAGGGGCCGCGATCGGCTGCGGTGGACGCGTTTCAGGGCGTGATTCGTTTTCCGATCGAGGCGCGCCGCACCGGCCTTGCCGGCCCGCGCACGCTCGACATCGATTTCAGCACCCTGCGCGGTCCCCGCACGATGGACGCCGCCGCCGCCCACATCAATGAAGCGCTGAAGAAGGCCGGCTTCCAGAGCCGGATCGTGGTGAACACGGCGGCTGGTCCGCCGCAGGGCTTCAGCTTCACGCTGCAGGCTGCGCGCGGGGAGCAGATCGGCTTTCCCGGCTCCAGCCTGCGCCCGCCGGGGGAGGAGAAGCTCGTCGGTCAGCTGGTGGCGAGCCACAGCTTTGAAGGGCTCGCCGAGGGCGTGCAGGTCGCGGGCGGCTGGACCGGCGATCAGGCGGGCGGGGCGGTGCGCGTGCGCGCCATTCCCACCGGCGGCGAGGGCAAGCGCGCCATCGAGCTGGAGGGAGAGGTTTCCCAGACCGTCACCCTGCAGGCCGACAAGACCTACCGCCTGCTGGTGGACTTCGACGCGATCGACGTGCCGGAAGGAGCCGATGTCGGCGGGTTTGAAGTGGTCTGGAACGGCGATGTGCTGCGCCGTGTCGAGCCGGTTCTGGCTGCTCCGGGCGGCGCCTGGGGCGCGCTGGAGATCGAGCTGCCGGCCGGCGCCGGACCGCAGGACCTGACCCTCCGGCGCCTCCCCGGGCCGGATGGAACCGCGGGCCTGCTGATCGACGATGTCCGGGTGCAGGAGATCACCACCCAAACCGCCGTCGGCCAGCGCCTGACGGCCGCCGCCCCGATCTTTGCCGCACCCGACGAGACCCAGCTCGCCACCGGGGCGGGCCTCAGCGAGGTGATCCAGACCGAGGCCGGCCGCCGCTATGCGCTCAGCTTCGATTTCCAGCCCGGCGCGGATGCGCCTGCCGCCGATCAGCCGTTTGAAGTGGTCTGGAACGGGGCTGTCGTCGGGCGGGTGACGCCGCGCACGATGGACAGCTGGCGCGCCGCCCGGTTCGAAATGACAGGCACGGGCGGACAGGACACGCTGGAATTGCGCCGGGTGGGCGGCGAGCCAGGCCCCGGCGCGTGGGTGGACAATGTGCGCTTCTCGCCGCTTCAGGATTTGCCGACGATGCCCAACGCCCCCCCGCCGCCGGCGGTGGATGGGGCGACGCGACTAGGTCTGGCGGGCGCCGGCTGGATCAGCGCGCCGCGCGTGGACCGGCTGGTGGAGCGCACCAGCCTTCAGGCCGGCGACTTCTTCACCGTCACGCTGGATGACCGCAGCCCCGTGCGGATCGCCATCGACGCCCGCAGCACGCTGCGCGATGTGGCGCGCCTGATCGACCGGGCTCTCGGCCGGTTCGGCGACGCGGTGGTGCGCACTGATCGCGAGACCGGAGCCGAGCGGATCTCCATCACCCCGCGCGGTGGGCGTATCGAGATCGGCCCCGGATCAGCCAACCGCGACGCGCTGGAAGGCCTGGGCCTGGCGCCAGGGGTGGCGATGCAGCTGGAGACGGGCCGGCCAGACCCGAACCGCCGCCCACAGATCTCGCTCGACTTCAAGGCCGACTTGCGGCTCGACACCCGCGATGACGCCAAAAAGGCGAAAGAATCCATCGACGGGGTGATGCGCCGCGTGCGCCAGGCGTTCCGCGAGGCCAATGAAGACCCCGCCGCCCGCGCCGATCGGCTGCGCGCGCAAGCGCGCGGCGCCGGCGGCCCGGCGCCCGAATTCCTGACCAGCCAGATCGCCAATTATCGCGAAGCGCTGGCCCGCCTGACTGCCGGGGGCTGAGGGCCGGGGTCTCAAAAACGCCTTCGTGAGGCGGAAGATGCTCCAGGCGCCCTTGGCGCGGGGCACGGCCCGCCCTAGCACCCCGACGGGGTCGCGATGGATCGACCCCCAAAGGGAGACCCATCATGGCGAAGACGCCCATCACGGTCGCGCATGGCGACGGCATCGGCCCCGAAATCATGGATGCGACGCTGCGCATCATCATGGCGGCCGGCGCGGACCTCGAGCTTGAGACCATCGAGATCGGCGAGAAAATGTATGCGAAGGGCTACACCGCCGGCATTGCGCCGGAGGCCTGGGAGAGCCTGCGCCGCACCAAGGTGTTTCTGAAGGCGCCGATCACCACGCCCCAGGGCGGCGGGTTCAAGAGCCTGAACGTCACGATCCGCAAGGCGCTGGGCCTGTTCGCCAATGTGCGGCCGTGCCGCTCCTATGCGCCCTTCATCGCCACCAAGCACCCCATCATGGATGTGGTGATCGTGCGCGAGAACGAGGAAGACCTCTACGCCGGCATCGAGCATCGCCAGTCCGAGGAGATCTATCAGTGCCTGAAGCTGATCACCCGGCCAGGCTGTGAGAAGATCGTCCGCTACGCCTTTGAATATGCGCGCCTGAACGGCCGCAAGAAGGTGACGTGCTTCTCCAAGGACAACATCATGAAACTGACCGACGGTCTGTTTCACAAGGTGTTCGACGAGATCGCGGCGGAGTATCCCGATATCGAGAACGAGCACTGGATCATCGATATCGGCGCGGCGAAAATGGCCGATACGCCCGAAGCCTTCGACGTGATCGTCATGGCCAACCTCTATGGCGACATCCTGTCCGACGTCGCCGCCCAGATCGCGGGCTCGGTGGGTCTGGCGGGCTCGTCCAACATCGGGGCGCAATGCTCGATGTTTGAAGCCATCCACGGCTCGGCGCCGCGCCGGGCAGGCCAGAACGTCGCCAACCCCTCGGGCCTGTTCCTCGGCTCGATCCTGATGCTGAACCACATCGGCCAGAACGCGGCGGCCGAAGCCGCCCACAACGCCTGGCTAAAGACGATCGAGGACGGCATCCACACCTACGACATGTTCCGCGAGGGCGTCTCGAAGCAGAAGGTCTCGACCTCCGGCTTTGCCGATGCGGTGATCGCGCGGCTGGGCCAGAAGCCCGCCACGCTGCCGGCGGCGAACTACGCAGGCGTCAAGCCGATGGCGATCCCGCAGGCCGCCCCCACCCGGCGCCAGAATATCGAGACGGTGGGGGTGGACATGTTCTGCTATCTGCCGGACGGCACCGGTCAGGCGATGGCCGACAAGCTCGCGCCCCTGAACGGAACCGGCGGGCTGGAGCTGAAGGTGATCTCCAATCGCGGCCAGAAGATCTGGCCCGACGGCTTTGGCGAGACCTTCTGTGTGGATCAGTTCCGCTGCCGCTTCCAGGCGCCGGACGGCAAGAGCGCAGTGAGCGGTGCAGGCGTTGCAGCCCTGATCGCCAAGGCCGCCGAAATCGGCGTGGACGTCACCAAGATGGAGACGCTGCGCACCTTCGACGGCGAGGTCGGCTTCAGCCAGATCCAGGGCGCCTGACGCAACCATCCCAGAGCGCCCCTCCTCCGCCGCCGGTTGGGGAGGGGCGCATTCGCCTGCTCAGCCCCGCGCGAGAAACCGTGTCAGGCGGGCGATCCCTTCCTCCACCTCGTCTGGGTCGCGCGCATAGGCAAGCCGGACCCAGCTCTGGCCGCGCGCGGCGTCGAAATCGACCCCCGGCGTCAGCGCGACCCCTTCCTCCTCCAGCAGGCGCGCGCACCAGGCGAGGCTGTCGCCGGTAAAGGCGCTGACATCGGCATAAAGATAGAAGGCGCCGTCGGCAGGCGCGATCGTGGCCACGCCCATGCCCGGCAGCGCGGCCAGCAAGCGCGCCCGGTTGGCGGCATAGACCGCGCGGCGGGCCTCCAGCTCTTCGCCCGCCTCCAAGGCAGCCAGCGCGCCGATCTGGGCGGCGTGCGGCGGGCAGATGAACAGGTTCTGGGCCAACCGCTCTATCGGCTTGATGAGCGCTTCGGGCGCCACGATCCAGCCCACGCGCCAGCCGGTCATGGCGTAGTATTTGGAAAAGCTGTTGATCACGATGGCCCGGTCGCTCACCGCCAGCGCCGTCGTTTCGGCCATGCCATAACAGAGGCCGTGGTAGATCTCGTCGCTGACCAGCGCGAGGCCGCGTGCGGCGCAGACCTCGGCCAGGGCGGCGAGATCGGCCCGGCTCAGCATCGTGCCGGTGGGATTGGCAGGCGAAGCCACGAGCGCGCCTTTCAGATCAGGCGTCCCGGCAAGATGACGGGGGCTGAGCTGGTAGCGGTCCTGCGCGTCCGCCTCGATGGGGACAGGCGCCATGCCCAGCGCGCTGAGGATGTGGCGATAGGGCGGATAGCCGGGCGCAGCGAGCGCCACCCGGTCGCCGGTATCGAACAGCGCGAGGAACGCGAGCAGAAACGCGCCTGACGAACCCGTGGTGATGACGATGCGATCAGGGCTGATCGAGAGCCCATGCCGGGCGGCGTAATCGGCCGCGATCGCCTCGCGCAGCGCGCGCAGGCCCAGCGCCTCGGTATAGCCCAGCACCTGGGTCTGCGCGGCGGCTGCGATGGCGGCGAGCGCTGCGGCAGGCGCCGGCCCCGCCGGCTGTCCGACATCGAACCGCACCAGCCGCGCACCTGCAGCCTCCAGCCGCGCGCAGCGGCGTGCGGTTTCCATGGCGAGGAACGGGGCGATGGCGGCGCGCGGGGAGACGATCATGTCCCCCGCTTAAGCGCGCGCTGCCCGGCTGTCACGGCTCGCAGGTGACGCCTGGCTGTTCCTGCTGGGCCTGACGCTGGCGGGCCTGACCTGCGGCCGAGAGCGCCCGGCCCGCCGCCCAGAGCGCGCGGCCGGCGCCGCTGCCCCAAGTGGCGCTGCCGGCTGCTTCGGCCGCCGCGCCCGCCACCTGCGTGCCTGTTCCATCGCCCTGACACTTCGGAAGCGGCTGGCCGGTCGCTGCGGCAGGGGCCTGGGCCTGCTGGGCCGCCGGGCGGGCCGCAACCGCCGCCGCACGGCTGGCGCCACCACGGTTCTGGGTCGCCAGAAACTCCCGCTCGAACCGCTGCTCGCTGCCCAGATAATAGGTCCATCGGTCGACATGGGCGGGGTTGAGCAGATTGGTGTCATGCAAGGCGGCGTCGGCCGTCTGGTTGGCGGCGGAGGGCACGATGATATCCACCCCCGTGAGCACGCTCTTCCACATGGCGTCGGGCGAGACGTCCTGATCGCGCAACACCACGGCGCGGCCGTCGGCCATGTAGAAAGCTGTCACTGACCCGCCCCGCCAGCGCTTGGGCCGCGTGATCGCCGAGAGCGTGCGCATATAGGCGAGATAGGCCTCGCGGGTCTGGCCCTCGGCGGGGATGTCGAAACGGAAGACGCGGTTGGCCTCAAAACCATTCAGGGCGCCGATCCGCGCGGGAATGGCTGTAGGGCAGCCAATTTCGCCACGGATGCGCGTCTCGACCGGCCGCGGCTCCACGCGCTCGAAGGCGCGGTAGAGCCCGGTGCGGGTCGCTGCATCATTGTGGACCGCGCCCTCGGGCAGCGGGATGTCCTGGGTCGCCTGCTCAAGGCTCATGCGCTTAAGGAGCCCGGTCGCCAGCGCCTCGGATGCGCGCTGCTGACAAGCCGAATCGATCTCGAGGTCGGCGCGCGCGGGAGAGCTAGCCGCAAACAGGGCGGCAGCCAAAAGCGCAGCAGGAAAAGTTTTTTGCATCAGGGCTTTCCCCCTCGAAGTTGAGACACTGCCCCCCTCATGGCTCGCACGTCACGCCGGGCTGTTCCTGAGCCGCCTGGCGCTGGCGCGCCTGACCTGCGGCCGAGAGCGCCCGGCCCGCCGCCCAAAGCGCGCGGCCCGCGCCGCTGCCCCAGGTAGCGCTGCCGGCGGCCTCGGCGCCGGCGCCGGCCACGACCGCCCCGGTTCCATCACCCTTGCACTTGGGCAGGGGCTGGCCGGGAGCGGGCGCCGCCGGAGCGGCAGCCTGTGCAGCGCGCCCGCCGCCGCGCGCCGCCGGCGCTTCTGCAGCGGGCGCCTCACGCCCGCCGCCCATCCCCGCCATGCCGCCCATGCCGCCCATCATCATCACGCTGGCCTGAGACTTCACGCGCACCCGCGCGGTCCATTCCTGGTTCCAGGGTTGTCGCGGATCGGCCGGGCGCGGCGGATGGACAAGATTGAGTTCGCGCCCATAGGCGATGCCGGAGATGTTCACCATCATCGCATCGGCAAAGATGCCCGAGGGGATCTGGCACTGCGTCGTGCCGGCGGGCAGGATCACCTTGTCGCGCAGATAGCGGTCCTGATTGGCGTTGGAGAGATAATTGATTAGCCCCTGGCCGCTCTCGGGCAGTTCCGAGGCGCTCCAGGTGATGAGGATCATCTCGTTGTCGTCTTCGGTCGCGCCCTGCTTCATCGCAAAGCCGTTGGCGGCGGCGAAATAGGCCGAAGCGGTAGCGATATTGGACCAGCCGAGCGTGATCACCCCGCTCTGGGCTCCGCTGGCGCGCAGGCCCATCGGCGGCATGAAGTTCTGCGGCGGGCCGAGCGTGAAGGCGAGCGAGGCGGGCAGACCCTCGCCCGTCACGCGGTGCTCGCCCAAAAGCGAGCTGTCGCGTGGCGGGGACGTGTTGGAGCGCTGGTTGGGCCAGATGCTGGAGCGGTTGTTGGAAGTCGCGCCGCGATCGCGCTCGAAGCGGCCCTGCACGGTCTGGCCATACATGGCCATGCCATTGGGGCCGCCGATCTCGAAGGTCTGGGTGCGGGGCTGACCGGGCCGGACCGTAGGGCCGCAGCCCCAATAGGCCTTGATGGTCATGCGCATGCGTTCTTCGGGCATTTCCGGCGGCTCGGGATCGCGCTCCTCGAAGGGGGACCCGCGCTCGACCGGCGGCGGCGGATTGATCGGCAGGCTGGCGCCCAGCTTCATGCCCGGCGGGATCGCCTGAGTTGCAGTGACCTGGCCGGGCCGGCGGCGATCAAACACCGCAATGTCCACCCGTGGGCCCGGGGACGCCGCATTGGCCGCGCCAAACCAGTTGTCGCGGCCGCCCCAGGCGCGGGTGTCGAAGCCCGCCCCGCCGCCGCCCATCATGCCGGCCATCATGCCGCCCATCATCCCGCCCCCCTGGGAGCCGGAGGCGCCGGTGGCCACATCCATCCAGTAGGTGACGGGGGCGGGATTGACGACCTGCTGCGGCCCCTTCGCGGCGGGCCGGTTCTGGGAATAGGCGGTCTCGGCCCCGGTGACGGCGGCAAGCCCGACGCCCGCCAGACAGGCCGCCGCCATGCCTCCCGCCTTCGCAAGCCCTGCTCCTTGTTTGCGCATCGGTCGCTTCCTTGTCGCAGGGCGCGCCGCAAAGCCCGACGCTGCGTCGCCCCGGCCCCAGACTGTCGCCAGCATCTCGCGACCGATCGCTTCTGGCAATCGCGAGCGACCGACAAAAATCCGGATTCCCTTTGCCGCAGCCCTGCGTGAAAAACCGCTCGACAGGGACGGCTGCTTGCGCCATCGCGCGGGCCCATGTTCGTTCTCATCGCCACCGGGCCGCGCGCGCAAATCGAGCCGGCAGCCGATCTTCTCGACACTTTGGGCTTGCTCGACGCTGTCGGCTGGTTCGAGATCGAGCGCAAACGCTACAAGCTTGAAGCCTACGCCTCCACCGAGGCAGCCGCCCAGGCCGCTGTGGGCGCGCTGGCGCTGTCTGTGCCCGACCTGGAGGCGCGGCTTGCGCCCATCGAGGAGACGGACTGGGTGAAGCTGTCGCTGGAGGGGCTGCCTCCGGTGCGGGCCGGGCGCTTCTTCGTCTGTGGCGGCCACGACATGCAGCGCGCTCCGGCTGGCGCGACCACGATCAGGATCGAAGCGGGAGAAGCCTTCGGCACCGGCCATCACGGCACGACAAAGGGCTGCCTGCTGGCGCTGGAGCGGCTATTGCGCCGGGGCGTGCGCCCGCGCCGCGTTCTGGACATGGGGGCAGGCTCTGCGGTGCTCGCCATCGCCGCCGCCCGGCATGGCGCGCACGCCATCGCCGCCGAAATCGATCCGCGCGCAGCCGCTGTGGGGGCGGAGAACATTCCGCTCAACGGCGTGCGCGGGCGCTGCGTGATGCTGACCGCAGACGGGTTCAAGCATGCCCGCATCCGCGCCGGCGCGCCCTATGACCTGGTGTTCGCCAACATCCTGCTGAAGCCGCTGATCCGGCTTTCAGGGGAGCTTTCGGGATCGCTCGCCCCAGGCGGGCGGCTGGTGCTGTCTGGCATCCTGTCGCATCAGGAGCCGGCGATCGTGCGCGCTTTCGCGCAGAAGGGCCTGACGCTGGAGCATCGCCGCCGGCTGGAAGGCTGGATGACGCTGACCTGGCGGCGCTGACACGCAGATGGGCGCCCGTCGCACAGCCGCGCCCTGTTGATCCTGCAGCCGGGCCGCTTTAGGCCACCGCGCATGAGCCCGACCCCCAAGCGCCTCGCCGACGCGATCCGCGTCCTGTCCATGGATGCGGTGGAAGCCGCCAAGAGCGGCCACCCCGGCATGCCGATGGGCATGGCCGACGTCGCCGCCGCGCTGTTTACCGGCCCCCTGAAGTATGACGCCAGCGCGCCCGACTGGCCCGACCGCGACCGGTTCGTGCTTTCGGCCGGCCATGGCTCGATGCTGCTCTACGCGCTCCTGCATCTCACCGGCTATCCGGGAATGGAGATGGACGAGCTCAAGCGCTTCCGCCAGCTTGGCGCGCGCACCGCCGGCCACCCTGAATATGGCCACGCCCCCGGCGTGGAGGTGACCACAGGGCCGCTGGGCCAGGGGATTGCAACCGCCGTGGGCCTGGCGCTTGCCGAAGCCCATCTGCGCGCGACCTATGGGCCAGAGCTTGTGGATCACCGCACCTGGGTGATCGCCTCCGACGGCGACCTGATGGAAGGCATAAGCCAGGAGGCGATCAGCCTTGCCGGCCATCTGGGCCTGAACAGGCTGATCGTGCTCTGGGACGACAATGCCATCTCGATCGACGGGGACATCGCGCTCTCGGAATCGGGCGATCAGCTCAAGCGGTTCGAGGCCGCCGGCTGGACCGCCTTCGCCATCGACGGCCACGACCCCGACGCGATCGCAGCCGCCTTTGCGCGCGCGCTTGGCGCCGACCGGCCTGTGCTCGTGGCCTGCCGCACCCGGATCGGGGCAGGCGCGGCCACGATGGAAGGCAGCCACAAGACCCATGGCTCCCCGCTCGGCGCTGCGGAGATCGCGGCCACGCGGGCAAAGCTCGGCTGGGATCTCCCCCCGTTCGAACTGCCCGAGGACGTCGCCGCCGCCTGGCGCGCCGCCGGCGCGCGCGGGGGCGATGAGCGCGCCGCCTGGGAGGGCCGGGTGGCAGCGCTGCCTGCCGACCGGCGCGCGGCTCTGGAGGCCAGGCTTGCCTCCGCCATCGATCCAGTCGCGTTGCGCGCGGTAGTGGCCGCCCATTGCGCGCGCCTTGCCGCCGCGCCAAAGGACATCGCCACGCGCGAGGCCTCAGGGCTGGCGCTGGAAGCCCTCGTGCCAGCTTTCCCCGCCCTGATCGGCGGCTCGGCGGACCTTACGGGCTCGGTCAACACCCGCGTGTCCAACACCGCCGTGCTCTCGCGCGAGAATTACGCAGGGCGCTACATCCATTATGGCGTGCGCGAGCATGGCATGGCGGCGGCCATGAACGGCATGGCGCTGCATGGCGGCGTGATCCCCTATTCGGGCACGTTCCTTGTGTTTTCCGATTATTGCCGTCCGTCGATCCGGCTCGCGGCGCTGATGGGCGTGCGCACGCTGTTTGTGATGACGCACGATTCCATCGGGCTTGGCGAGGACGGGCCGACCCACCAGCCGGTGGAGCACCTCGCCAGCCTGCGCGCCATGCCGAATTGCCAGGTGCTGCGCCCGGCCGATCCCGTAGAGACGGCCGAGTGCTGGGAGATGGCGCTTCTCAAGGCCGATGGGCCCAGCGTGCTGTCTCTCACCCGCCAGAAGACGCCCTTCGCCCGGCCTGACGGCAGCCCGGAGAATCGCTCGGCGAAAGGCGCCTATGTGCTGCGCGAAAGCCCTGCGGGGCTGGAGGAGAAAGCGGTCCTGATTGCATCGGGATCGGAAGTGGGCGTCGCGCTCGCAGCCCAGGGCCTGCTTGCGGAAAAGCAGATCGGCGCGCGCGTGGTCTCCATGCCCTCCTGGGACGCGTTCGAGGCCCAGACCGTCGATTATCAGGAAGAAGTGCTGGGCGATGACCTGCCCAAGGTGGCGATCGAGGCTGCTTCTCCCTTCGGCTGGGAAAAGTGGGTTGGCCAGGAGGGCGCGGTGATCGCCATGCGCTCGTTTGGGGCCTCCGCGCCCGCGCCCCAGCTCTACAAGCACTTCGGCATCACAGCCGAAGCGGCCGTCGAGGCGGTTCTGGCCCGGCTCTGAGGAGCAAGCGCCGATGCGCCTGGCCTTCATGGGGTCGCCGGCTTTTGCGGCCCCCTCCCTTGCCGGGCTGGTCGCGGCCGGCCACGAGATCGCCTGTGTCTATTCCCAGCCGCCGCGCCCATCCGGACGCGGGCAGGCCCTGACGCCGACGCCGGTCCATGCATTCGCCGAGCGGCTGGGCCTGCCAGTGCGCACGCCGAAAAGCCTGAAGGGGGCGGACGAGCAGGCAGCCTTCGCCGCGCTCGACCTCGATGTGGCCGTGGTGGTGGCCTATGGCCTGATCCTGCCCAAGCCGATTCTGGAGGCGCCGCGGCGCGGCTGCCTCAACCTCCACGGCTCGCTCCTGCCGCGCTGGCGCGGGGCGGCCCCCATCCAGCGCGCGATCGAAGCGGGCGATGCGCTCACCGGCGTGCAGGTGATGCAGATGGAGGAAGGCCTCGACACCGGGCCCGTGCTCCTGTCGGAGACGCTGCGCATCTTCCCGTTCGAGACCGGCGCCAGCCTGCACGACCGGATGGCGCAGGCCGGCGCAGCGCTCCTGCCGGTGGCGCTTGCGGGGCTGGAGCGCGCCAGCCTGACCGCTCAGCCGCAGGCCGCAGACGGCGTCACTTACGCCCGCAAGATCGAGAAGGCGGACCTTCGGATCGACTGGACTCGCCCGGCGGAGGCGGTGGACCGCCAGATCCGCGCCTTCGCCCCCTCCCCCGGCGCCTGGTTTGAGTTGGAAGGCCCCAAAGGCCCGGTCCGGGTGAAGGCGCTGATGAGCCGGACCGAGGAAGGCGCAGGCGCGCCGGGCGAGGCGCTGGACGATGCGCTGCTGATCGCGTGCGGCGCCGGCGCGGTGCGGCTCCTGACGCTTCAGCGCGAAGGCAAGCCAGCCATGGAGGCTGACGCCTTCCTGCGCGGCACGCCCCTGCCGAAGGGCGCCCGGCTCGGCTAGCCGGCCTCGCCCCCGCCATCCCTGCCGCGCTTGAGCCAGTCCGGGCATGGCGGGGCCGGCGCGAGGTGGGCGACACGGGTCTGGAAGGCGTCCGGCTTGCCGGTCGCAAGCAGATCAAGGCTGCGGGCGATCGCATCGACAAGCGGGTCGAGCCAGGCTTCCTCCGCGCCGGAAAAGTCCGACAGGGCGTGGGA
>JBIIUJ010000102.1:0-9397 GCA_044340025.1 Caulobacterales bacterium | reverse complement strand
ATGACAGCCGCCAGTCAGCTTTAACAGGGGATCAGGTTAAGATATTAAGAGAGTGGTTCTGGAGAACAGTGTTTTCACAACGATACAGCAGCGGCACGAAGCGTAATCTGGAGGCCGATATATCAGAAGCCCGAAAGCTTCGCGAAGGAAATAGCGCACTTGGTGGTTTCGATGTGAATATATCAACGAGTACATTTACTGAAAGAAGGTTCAACAGTGGTACAGTTAATACTAAGACGTTTATATTGATGTTGGCGGCGCAAAATCCGAGATCAATTGTTAATGGCGCAAGAATATCAGTGGGAGATGTTCTGGCTGCAGGTAACAAGTCGGAGTTTCACCATCTCTATCCGCAGGCCTTCCTGAAGGAAAAGCAGGTCCCGGCGGCGAAAATAAACGCATTAGCCAACTATTGCATACTTTCGTCGGCTGACAACAAGCGGGTTGGAGGCGGAGCTCCCTCTGCATACAGGACAAAGCTGACGGATCAGCTCGACTTAGTACTTAAAGAAAATCTCATTCCGATGGAATTATTCGCGGATGATTATGAGAGTTTTCTTAAAAAAAGGAGCTTGCTTCTTGTTGATGCTGCATATGATTTAATGGGTAGGCCGAATCCGCTCCGATTTTAACCAGCGTGTTGACTGGTAGACAAAAAATCAACTTTGGTTGGTTAACGGGCCCGACGGTGTGGGCAAGACCACCTTCGCCGGGTCGCGTGTTCTCGAGCTTTCGGGCTCAACCCGGCTCGTTAATCTGGACCTGATCGCGCAGGGGCTTTTCCCGCTCGCACCGGATCAGCAACGCATCCGCGCCGCCCGTGTTGCGCCGGACATGACGCGCGATTTCATCGCCGATGGGTGACGTTCGCAATGGAGACCACGCTTGCCGGTCAGGGTCACAAGGCTTTGATCGCGCAGGCCAAAGACGCCGATTTCCAGGTGCGCCTGTTGTAATTCTTCGTCGACTGTCCGGAGGAATGCCTGCGCCGCATCGCCCGCCGGGTGATCGAAAGCGGGCACGACGTCCCCGATACAGACGTCCGTCGCCCGTTCGCGCGCAGCCTCGCCAATGTTCACGATGATGCCCTGCGCTGCGATCTCTGGCGCATCTTCCAGACGCAAGAGGCCGCTTCCGCGCTGAGGGCGGAAGGCGAGGCCGGGCGCCCCGCCTCGGAAGCGTGCCGCTTACGCCGGCGGGCCGCTCCAGGGCTTGACCGCCAGCATCTGGACCTTGATCTCGCGGATCACATTGGCCTGGCTCTGGGACAGCTCCCGAAGCGCCTCGAGCGTGATCTCGCCGGCGTTCAGGCGCTTCATCCAGGCGGGATCATAATTGACCGCGATGATGTCGGTTTCGAAGTCCACGCCAAGGGCGTAGGCCAGCATGGTCATGTTTGCGCGGCGCGCGATCCAGTCGTCGTTGCGCCGCTTGGTCATCATCTCGAAGGTCAGGGGCGTGAAGGCCCGCACATGCGTCGGGTCGGCCCAGAAAGTGTCGTGGCGGAAGTGGGGCACATGGATTTCCACCCGTCCGCCGGGAGCGCAAACGCGGTAGAGCTCGCGCATGATCCGGCGAAAGTCCGCGAAGGCGGCCCCCACGTGTTCGAGCACGTGCTTCATCAGGATGTAGTCGAAAGCATCATCCTCGAACGGCCAGGGCGTCGTCTCGATGTCCATCAGAACATCGGGGGCGCAGGCGGCGAACCCATCGGCATTGATGAAGCCGTCGCGCTTGTCGAAGCCGCAGCCAAGGTTCAGTTTTCGCATGAAAGTCGCGTGTCCGTCCTGAGGCCTTCAGCCCCCGCTCCCCGGCGCAAGTGTGAGGGCCATCCCGGCGGAGAGCAACAGGCTCTTGCGCAAGGGCCACGCGGCGTCCGCGCTTATGGGCTCATCAGATCGCCGATCCGCTCGGGCAGCGGGGCTTCGCCCGCGATCTTGGCGATCGTCTTGCCTTCCCAGGCCCAGGGCTGGTTGTGACGGGCGAACAGGAGGCCCTCCGTCCCGGCCACGAGCGGGACGCGGTCACCGCTGAGCGGCACGATCTCGGCCACCACTTCGCCGGCGCGCACGGTGTCGCCAAGCTGCCGGCGATAGATGACCAGCCCCTCGATTGGCGCTTTCAGGGGCTGCATGCCCTCCAGCGGCGTCGGCTTGCACAAGAGACGCGGCGTGACGCCGGGCTCGCCCGCCACCAGCCCGCGCCGCATCAGGAAGCGCAGGAGCGCGCGCGCGTCTCGGGCGGCGAGCTTTTCGTCCAGCTCATTGTTGGAGCGCAGCTCCACCGTCGCCGAGAGGCACGCCGAGGGGATCGCGGCGTCCGGATAGGCGCCAGCGAGCCGCACCCAGGGGGTGGAACAGGCCTCGTCAAACGAGCTGCCGCCGGAATCCTCGCAGAGCAGCACCGCGCGCGCATCCAGCTCGGCGGCGAGCGGCTCCACCGCCTCCCAAAGCTGGGGCAGGGTGTAGAGGTGCATCTGAGCCTCGTTGTCGGCGTGGAGATCGAGCACAAGATCTGCGTCCGCCGCCTCTTTCAGGAGCATGAGCTGCAGTGCGCCGACCCGGCCGTCGGGCTCGTGCGCGGCGAGGGCGTCGGCGAACGCCGCCCTGATGACCGCGACATTCGCCGCCACGTCGTCGCCCAGTTTGCCCTTCAGCGCCTTGCGGGTGAGGAGGGCCAGATCGGGAAAGCCCCGGTTGAAGTTCTGATCTGTCTTCAGATCAGCCCGGCCGATCAGCGCCTCGCCCTTGCGCTGGGACAGGCCGATGGGATTGGCGCAAGGGATCAGCACGATCTCGCCCAGAAGGCCGCCGCGCGCGGCCTCTGCCTCCAGCATCTCCGCCAGCAGCCGCAGGACGAGCATGCCCGGCAGCTCGTCAGCGTGCAGCCCTGCCTGCAGCACCGCTTTTGGTCGTCCGCCCGAGGGCCCAAAGCGCAGCACGCGCAGCTGATGCTTTGCGTCCTTCTTGCCATTGACGATCGGGATCAGCGTTTCGCGCGCCAGAGGCGCTTCGGGCGTGGTCACTTCTGATGTCATTGGGGCGGTTCCATGGGTGCGCTGCGAGCGGCGCGTTGACTTTTGGCCGTTTCGCAGTCGCTTCTAGCAGCTCAATTGCGACGAGGGAGTGAAAAGGTGGCTTCAGACGGCGCCCAGCGCTTCGGAAACGGCGGAAGTGCGGCTGCCCATGGCCGCCTGAAGCTGCTCAAGACCACCGTCTATGTCGGGCCGAACATCTATGGCGCACCCCCGCTCGTGCGGCTGTCGCTGGATCTCGGCGGCTGGGCGAACCGTCCGGCGGGGGCGTTCGGCCGCGCGCTGGAAGACGCGCTGGTGGCCGCCGTCCCGGCGCTTGCCGCCGAGCGGCTCGAGGATGGGCGCGCCTTCCTCGACCGGATGCGGCGCGACGGCGATTGCGGCCTTGGCGAACTGGTGGCGCGCGTCGCGCTGGCCTTGCAGCGGCAGATGGGCGCAGCGCCGGAGGTTGAAATCGCCAAAGCGCTGCCAGGCCGCGACCCCGCGACGTTCGAGGCTCTCTTCGGCTACAGCAGCCGCGACGTTGCGGTGAAGGCCGGCGACGTTGCGCGTCTCATGCTCCTTGAAATCCTCGATCCGGACCCGCATCAGCCCTTCGACATCGCCGAGGAGATCGCCGACCTCGCAGACTACGCCAGCTCCCACACGCTGGGGCCATCGGCGATGGCGCTGGTGAAGGCGGCCGAGGCGCGCGACATCCCGTGGTTCAGGCTCAACAACGCCAGTCTGATCCAGCTCGGCCAGGGAAAGTACCAAAAGCGGATGGAGGCAGCGCTCACCAGCGCCACCTCCAACATCGCGGTCGATATCGCCAAGGACAAGGAATTCTGCGCCGATCTGCTGCGTGATCTGGGTCTGCCGGTGCCCGAACAAGCCTATGCGCGTGACGAGAAGGCCGCTGTGCGCGCCGCCGAGCGCATCGGCTATCCGGTCGTGGTCAAGCCCGTGGATGGCAATCATGGCCGGGGCGTTTCGATCAATCTCGCCACCGAGGAAGCTGTGCGCGCAGCCTTTCCGATCGCCAAGGCCGAAGGCTCCGGCGTCATCGTGGAGAGCATGATCCAAGGCGCCGATCACCGGCTTCTGGTGGTCGGCGGCAGGCTGGTGGCGGCCGCCAAGCGCCTGCCCGCGCATGTGAAAGGCGATGGGCGCCGCACCATCGCCGAGCTGGTCGCGATTGAAAACGCCGACCCCCGCCGCGGCCACGGCCACGAAAACATGCTCACCCGCATCGAGCTGGACGCCGCGGCCGAGGCCCTGATGGCCGAGAAGGGCTACACCGAGGCCAGCGTCCCGCCTGCGGGCGAGATCGTCTTCCTCAAGAAGACCGCAAACCTCTCCACCGGCGGGGTGGCGATCGATGTGACCGACCTCGTCCACCCCGACAACAAGGCGATGGCCGAGCGCGCGATCCAGGCGGTCGGGCTCGATATTGGGGGGGTGGACTTCCTCACCACCGACATCGCCCAGAGCTATCGCGACACGGGCGGGGCGATCTGCGAGATCAACGCCGGGCCGGGCCTGCGCATGCATATCTCCCCATCCGAGGGTCAGGGCCGGGACGTGGGCGGGGCGGTGATGGACATGCTCTTCCCGCCCGGCGCGCCCTCGCGCATTCCGGTCGCAGCGCTCACCGGCACCAATGGCAAGACCACGACAGCGCGCATGCTGGCCCATATGCTGAAGATGGCCGGCTTCGTGGTGGGCCAGACCAGCACCGATGCGGTGATGATCGACGGCCAGGTGACGGTGAAGGGCGACATGACCGGCCCGCTCGCCGCCAGCATGGTGTTTCGCGATCCCACGGTGGACATGGCCGTTCTGGAGACCGCGCGCGGCGGCATCGTGCGCGCGGGGCTGGGCTATCGCTATTGCGACGTGGGGGCGGTGCTGAACGTCACCTCGGACCATCTGGGGCTTGGCGGCGTCGATAGCCTGCATGATCTCGCCGACGTGAAGCAGCTCGTCGTCCAGCATGCGCGCGACACCGCCGTTCTGAATGCGGATAATCCGTATACGCTCGCGATGGCGTCGGTCACGAAGGCGAGGCACCTCTGCTATGTCTCCCGCCTCGGCTCGGGGATCGTGCGCGAGCATATCAAGGCGGGGAAACGCGCCGTCGTGCTGGAGCATGGCGTGAATGGCGATCAGATCGTGCTCTACGATCGCGGCGCCGGCACGCCTTTGCTCTGGACCCATCTGATCCCCGCCACGATCGAGGGCAAGGCGCTCCATAATGTGGAAAACGCCATGTTCGCCGCCGCAATGGGCCACGCGCTCGGCCTGTCGCTGGATCAGATCCGCACAGGCCTGCGAACCTTCACCACCAGCTTCTTCCAGTCGCCTGGCCGGATGAACATTTTCGACGAGCACGGTTTCCGCGTGATCCTCGACTACGGCCATAACGAAGCGGCCGTGGCCAATATGGTGGATTTCGCCCAGCGCCTCGAGCCGCGCGGCAAGCGCATCGTCTGTCTGACCTGCCCGGGCGACCGGCGCGATCAGGATATCCGGGCGATTGCGCGGGCTGCGGCGGGCAAGTTCGATCGCTACCTCTGCCATGCCGACGACGATCGCCGTGGTCGCGGCCCCAGCGAGGTGCCGGACATGATCCGCGACGAGCTGATCGCCTGCGGCGTCTCCCCCGCTCAGATCGAGGCGATCCCCGACGAGGTGGAAAGTGTCGATCGTGCGCTGAACCTCGCCGGGCGCGACGATCTTGTCTTGATGTTCTGCGCCGGTATCGCGCGCGCCTGGAAACGCATCATCTATTTCCGTCCTGAGGGCGCCGCGGCGGCGCCGGACCAGGAAACGCAGTCCGGGCTGGACCCCGCGGTGGAAGCGCCGGACGGCTTCGTGCTTGTGAGGGATGAGCGCGGCGTCTGGATCGCGCCGAAATCCTGAAGCACGGGGGCGGAACTTCTGTGGGGAAAGCAGCGGCCGCCGCCCTTGCAGCAGCGCCCCAACGGCTCGCCATCATTGGCGGCCGGCTGGAGGACGACAATCGCGCCATCTATGCCGAAATGCGCCGGCTTAGCGGCGGGCGGATCCTTGTCCTGCCGACCGCCTCTTCCGAGCCGATGGAGGTGGGTGAGGAGACGCGCGCGGCTTTCGCCACCCATGGCTTCGACGCCGAGGTTCTGCCGGTCTTTGCCGGCGCCTCAGGCGCGGCAGCGGCGTTTGACCCGGTGCTGGTCGAAAAGGCGGCAGGCGCAGGCGGCTTCTACTTCACCGGAGGCGATCAGGGCCTGATCACCGGCACGCTCGCGCCTGGCGGGGCCCAGACGCCGCTTCTGCGCGCAATCCGCCGCCGTGTCGCCGAAGGCGGTCTGCTCGCGGGTTCCTCCGCCGGGGCGGCGATGATGTCGCGCGCGATGATCCTCGGGGGCACGTCGTTTGAGGCCATGGCCCATGGGGTCGCGCCCTCCGCCGATCAGCCTGGCGTTCTGGTGGGGGAGGGGCTGGGCTTTTTCCGGCACGGGCTGATCGATCAGCACTTCATCAAGCGCGGCCGGCTTGCCCGTCTTGTGGTGGCCATGGCGCGCACGCGCGAAAAGCGCGGCTTTGGCATCGATGAGAACACCGCCCTGATCGTGGAAGGCGGCCGCGCGCGGGTGTGCGGAGAATATGGGGTGTTCCTCGTCGATCTTGCGGGCGCTGCGCTGGACGAGGCCGCCTGCGCCTTCAGCGGCATTCGCCTGACCTATCTCGACGACGGCGACAGCCTGGACCTCGCCTCCTTCCGGGCTGAGCCGGGCGAAGCCAAGCGTCGGGTGCGCAAGAGCGAGATCTCCTATCGCGCCGCCGCGCGCTCCAAGCGGAACGCCTTCGGGGCCTATGCGCTCTATGATCTGGTCGCCCGGCTCGTCCTCGGCGATCCATCTGTATACAGCTGGGATGCGCTGAAAGCGGACGATCCCCGGGCCAGGCTCCGTGCGCGGGTGGAAGTAGAGCGGGTGAAAGGCCGCACGCGGTGCCTCATCTCCACGCCGGAAGGGGGCTTGCGCATGACGGCGGTCAACCTGCGCGCGGCCCTCTCGCGCGAGGCGCTGCCCGATGAGGCCGCCCCCGGGGCCGCCCTTCGCCCCAGCGCCCGCAGTCTCGGCATGGATCTCAACGAGCGCTCGCGTCTGATCCTGCTTGGCTCCTCGCCTGTCTACGCCTCGCCTGACGTTCAGGCCGACATCGTCAGCCTGATCGACGGCCCCGTGGGGGTGTTCGCGGCCGCTTCGGCCGAGCCGCGGCGGACGGCGGAGGAGCATGTCCGCTTCTTCCAGGATCGCGGGCTCCAGGCTGTCGATCTCGGCGTGACGATCGATACGGTCGACTACGCCGCCAAGAACCCCGAGACGCTGGCGCGCATCGCGTCGATGAAGAGCATTTTCCTGTGCGGCGGCAATCAGATACGCCTCGTCGAGACGCTGCTTCATCGCGGCGAGGAGAGCGCCGTTCTGCGCGCGATCGCCAGCGCCTACGCCCATGGCGCGACGCTGATCGCGGCCGGCGGCGCGGCTTCGGCGCTTTCAGGGGTCATGATCGCCGGCGGCGCCACGCCCGAAGCGCTGCGCTATGGCGTCACTTCCGATCTCGGCCACGATGGTCTTGTCATCCAGGACGGGATCGGCCTCTTCACCTCCGGCATCGCCGATCAGAACATCATCTCCGGCAAGCGGCTGGGCCGGCTCGTTGTGGCATGCGTGGAAAACAACGAGCGCTTCGGCGTGGGCGTGTGCGAGGAGAGCGCGGTGATCGCCGCGAAATCCGGCCAGGAATTGCGGGCGGTCGGTCGTCACGGGTTCATCCAGGTCGAGACTGATCCGGTGAAATCCGCGCCGGCAGGCGACCGGTTCATGGCGCGCGGAATCCGTCTACGGATGTTTGCGCCCGGCGACCGTGTGAATCTCCAATCCGGGCATGTCGAGCGCAAGGGCGCTGTCGGCCTCGCCAAACCGGCTTTCGACCGGCTGTTGCAGGATCTGATGGCGGAGTGTCAGCTTCTGACCGATGCGGAGCGTGCGGGGCTCGACCCCGGGGCCCGGCATGCGGTGAAGCTCCGCATCCGGCGCGATGACGATCTCGCAGCCACACTCGATCTCGAATGCGCCCGCGAGGAGCATGATCACGGCTAGGGCTGCCGTTGCGTTCTGATTGACGCCTGCGCCTTGGCGCCCGATCACCCCTGAAAAAGACAAAGCCGCAGGGAGACGAACCATGGCCTTCAAGACCCGCATCACCGAGCTTCTGGGCATCGCGCATCCGATCGTGCAGGGCGGCATGCAGAGCGTGGGCGTGGCCGAGCTTGCCAGCGCTGTTTCCAACGCCGGCGGCCTGGGCATCCTCACGGCGCTCACCCAGCCCTCGCCGGCGGCGCTGCGCGAAGAGATCGAGCGCTGCAAGTCTCTGACGAACAAGCCGTTTGGCGTGAACATCACCGTCTTTCCAACGATGAACAGCCCCGATTACGCCGCTTACGCCCAGGCTGCGCTGGACGGCGGGGTGCGCATCTTCGAAACGGCGGGCACGCAGGCTGTGGCCGATGTCTGGGCGGTGCTGCGCAAGGCTGACGCCTGCATCGTCCACAAGTGCACGGCGGTGCGCCACGCCGTCTCGGCCGAGAAGAAGGGCGTGCAGGCGATCTCGATCGACGGGTTTGAGTGCGCCGGCCACCCGGGCGAGGATGATATCCCCGGCCTCATTCTCATCCCCTGCGCGGCCGACAAGGTGAAAATCCCCATGCTGGCCTCTGGCGGCTTTGGCGACGGGCGCGGGCTTGTCGCGGCTCTCTCGCTCGGCGCCGACGGGATCAACATGGGCACGCGCTTTTGCGCCACGGTGGAAGCGAAGATCCACCCGAACGTGAAGCAGGCCTATGTCGACAACGACGAGCGCGGCACCTATCTCATCTTCCGCAGTCTGAAGAACACCGCCCGCGTCGGCAAAAGCGAGGTCGCCGCCGAGGTGGTGCGCCGGCTGGCCCAGCCGGAAGCGCAGTTTACCGACGTGGCCGAACTCGTCAGCGGCGTTGCTGGAAAGGCGCTTCTCGAAACCGGCGATCTGTCGAAGGGCGTGTTCTGGGCCAGCATGGTGCAAGGCCTGATCCACGATATCCCCACCTGCCAGGAGCTGATCGACCGCATCATCGCCGAGGCGGAAACGATCCTGGATCAGCGGCTGAGGGCGATGCGGCAGTAATCGCAAAAAGCGATAATGGAGGGCATAAAAATCGGTTTCACAGGCTAGTCGGCGTTCGCCATCTCCATGGCTGCGCGGCGATCGGGGACGCCGTTGCGGAAACAGCCCCCGCTCAGGAGCCTCACATGAAGCCTGTTCTGTTGGCAGCCGCCCTCCTTGCCAGCAGCGCTG
>JBIIUJ010000101.1:0-9598 GCA_044340025.1 Caulobacterales bacterium | reverse complement strand
TGGGGCCGAACAAACCCTGACGCATGGCGTCGGCAAAGCCGATGATAGCGTTGAGCGGCGTGCGCAGCTCATGGCTGGCTTGCGCGAAGTAAAGCGCCTGATCCTGGTTGCGGGTCTGGGCGGCCGCGAGCGCTGCATCCAGCCCATCACGCGCGGTGGTCAGTTCGGCCACCTCTGCGCGCAATTCCGCCTGGGACTGCGCCGCGGCGTCTGCGGCGGCCTGAGCCTGAGCGCGCGCTTCCTCGGCGGCGGCCAGGCGCGCTTCGGCGCGGCGCAGGGCGGGGCTATCCTCCGCGTAGGCCGGCTGCCACAGCGCGGCAAGACCGAGCCCGGCCAGCGCCGCGCCCGCCGCCACAGAAGCAGAGATTGGCCCTGTCTGCATCGCAAGGCGCTGATCGCCCACATCCAGCCCGGCGGCAAGCCGCATCGCCAGCGCGACGATTGCGGCGAGAAAGCCGATCAGGGCTGCATCGAGCACCTCGTTGCGGCGGCCGCCGGCGGCTGCGACCGCAAGCGCCGGGGCTGCAAACCAGAGCAGCGCCAGCGGCTGCGCCACCCCGCCGCCGACGATCAGACACGCCGCCGCCGCCGCCCAGACCACCCCAACCGCAGAGCGGAGGGGAAGGTCGCGGGCCCATAGGCCGCTGATCACGCCGAACGCTCCAGCCGCGCCCACCAGCGCGCCAGAGAGCGCCGCCGCAGGCGATCCGGCAGCGCCGTTCAACCCTTGCATCAAAGCCCAAACGCCAAAAGCGGCGGCGAATGCATTCGCCGCCACAGCTGCGGCGCGCGCGGGCGGCTCCGCGGTGTTTATGGTTGAAGTGTGCTGAACCATCTTCCGTAACTGTCTGTGCCGGAAATTGCCGCTTTTGTCTTTTTAGTTCCCGGATTCGATGAATCATGACGACCGATTGCCCGGTGGGCGGGAAAATGAAGGAGGGGCGCCCTTGCGCAGACTGACAGGAGCCTTGGCGGCGTTTGCTCTCGTGGCCGGTGCGGTAAGCTTTGCGGGAACGGTCTCGGCGCAGCAGCGCCCGGCCGTCAGCGCGCAGAAATCCAAGGCCAAGCCGAAGGCGCCGCCAAGACGGAGCGCGCCAGCCCCCAAGGCGGTCGCGCCGGCGCTGCCGGCCGTGGCCCAGATCGCGCCTGGAGACGGCCCCCTCGTTGTCCGCTACGCCGCGCTTTATGCCGATTACCTGAACGAGGTGGACGCGATCGCCACACCATCCATCCGGTCACAGGCCGAAATCGATGCAACCCTCGCGCGGGTGGCCCGCCATCCGGGCGAGCGGCTGGCCAAAGGCTGGATCGCCTATGGCGCGCTGGTTGCGAGCGAAGAGCCTGCTCTGATCGAGGATGCGCGCAAGCTGGCGTCCTATTACGGCGCCGATGTGATGGTGCGCGGCCTGCGCGCAAGCCCGGCCTACGCGCGCACGATGCGCGGCGGCGCACAGGCCGTGGAGCGGGCGGTGCGCACCTCGGACGACAGCGCGGCCCGGATCGCGACCGTGGCCCAGGCCTACAAGGCGCTGTCGTATGAGGTGCAACGCCAGCCCTGGTCGCAGGTCCGTCTGGCGCCAACCCAGACGCGTCCGCGTGTTGCGACGCTGCGCTCGGCGGCGCTCGCCCCGCGCATGCCGAACCCGGATACTCTGGCCGCGATCGCGCCCGCTTCAGGGGCGAGCGTGCTTCTGGCGGGAGACCCTGCCCGGACCCAACGCTTCTGGACCGCGACGCGCTGGGGCGCTGCGCAAGCCCAGATCCGCCCGGGCTCGGGGGTTACCAGTTCGGCGGGCTCGCCTGCCGACCGCATGACCGCGCTGGCCGCGCTCATCGCGCTCGAGGCCCCAGACACACCGCCCGATGCCGCCCAGACGCTGCTGAACAGCCGCTCTGCGAACAATTGCTTCGAAGGCGTGCGGCTCAACACCAATCAGTGCGTCGCCGCAGCGGGGCGGCCCTATGAGCAGGTTTTCTGCATCGCCGAGCATCCGCTGGGGGAGGTAGCCAAATGCCTGAGCGCGGTGAACGCTCCATGACCGACTTCGCAGACCGTCTGGCCCAACGGCCGCTCATCCCGGTGATCACGATCGCAGACGCAGCCAAGGCCGCGCGTCTGGCCGAAGCGCTGGCGGCCGGCGGCCTGCATCACCTGGAGGTGACGCTGCGCACCCCGGCTGCGCTGGACGCCATTCGGGCCATGAAGGCGGCGCGGCCAGATCTCTCCATCGGCGCAGGCACCGTGCTGACGGCCGCAGACGTTGACGCCTGCATCGCCGCGGGGGCGGATTTCCTTGTGACGCCGGGCACGACGCCCGCGCTGCGCGCCGCGCTCAAAGCCTGCGGGGTGGACGTCATGCCCGGCGCGGCGACCCTTTCCGAAGTGATGGGCCTGCTGGAGGATGGCTTCACGGTCTGCAAGTTCTTCCCTGCAGAGCAGGCGGGCGGAGCGGCGGCGCTGAAATCGTTTGCGGGGCCGCTGGCGGGCGCGCGCTTCTGTCCCACCGGTGGGATCGGCCCGGAAAAAGTGGGCGACTATCTGGCGTTGCCTTCGGTTGTGGCGGTCGGCGGCACATGGATCTGCCCCGCGCCGCTGATCGAGGCGGGTGACTGGGCTGCGATCGAGGCGAACGCCCGAAGGGCCGCGGCTTTCCGCAAGCCTGCCTGAGGCTGGCGCTGCGCGGCGCTTCGGCGCCCTGGGCGGGGCCAAGCGCGACACTACCTTCGGGTCGCTCAACCGGAGAGGGGCCCCATGACCGCCAAGGATCGCAAAACACTCGTCACGCTTCTGATTTACTCGGGCGTGACATTGGCCGCCGCTTTCGCGATGGCGGTGAGCTACATCGTCTTGGCGCGGGTCCCGCTCCTCCCGATCTACTTCTTCATGTTCGCGCTATCGCTGGTGACGATCGCGGCGTTTGGCGGCGCGGGACTGTTCCTGGCGCGTGGCTTGCCTGCAGAAGAGGGACCGCAACTACGGCTACGCTTCACGCCAGCGCGTCTGGGTCATGCGGGCTTTGTGGCGCTCGTGGTCGCCGGAACGGGGAGCGTCACGGCTGCCGGCCTCGGCCAGGTGGGTTGGTTTCTCGCTGCGGCGGTGATTTCGGCCGGCTATGCCGTAATTGTGTTCGCTGCGCCGGGCGAGGACGACGGTGCACGCTGAGCGCTGATCCGGCGTCAGGATTTCCGCCGTCCAAGGTTCACCGTGGCGCCGCCGAAGGTGGCGACACGGGGGCTGCCCTCGGTTGCGGCAAGGCTGATGTCGGCGCCGCCGACAGCGTTGATCTGAGGCGACAGCACCGTTCCGCCATGGCGGAAGTCCGCGCCGCCCGCCGCGTTGAGGCTAAGCTGCGACCGGCCCGATCTGATGCGGGCCTGAGCGCCGCCGGCGAGGGTGGCGTTGACTTCCGGGGCGCTGGCCACGTCCGCCTTGGCGCCGCCGGCAAGGGTCAGCGCCAGGGGGCCGGCGACCGCGCCGGAGGACAGCGACGCGCCGCCGGCAAGCAAGACCGAAAGCGGGCCGCCCACCGGCCCCACTCGCAGCGCGCTGCAATTGATCAGCGCCAGCTTGCCTTCCCCGATCGCGCCCACGCCACCCTGAAGGATGGAGCGCTCGACCATCAGCGACAGCGTCGGCGGGGCGGTGACGACAAGGCGCGGCAATGCAGCCAGCGCATGATCGCGCCCGTCCACACGAAGCCTGGACCGGCCGGGCGGCCCCGCGCAGGACAGCGAGCGCCCCCGCGGCCATCCGCCAGACACAGTCACCCGATCGCCGGTCCGGCTCACTGAAGGCGGGGCGACCCCTTGCAGGCGCACGCCGGGCTCGACCCTGACGTCCAGCGCAGCGCCTGGGACGCTTTCAAGCTCGATCACGCCGACAAAGTCGGAAATCGTCAGCGCCGGCGCGCTCTGGGCGAACGCCCCGCCGCCAGCGACGAGAAGCCCGATTGCTGCGATCAGTGCGCCTGTTGCTTTCGCCATGCTCGCCCCTTGCGATCCTGTTGGGCTATCGTTAGGCGCTTGGCGCGAGCCGATCTCGTTAAAGCTCTGTAAATAGGATGAAATTGCGTTCATGAAGCCGAACCGGCGCCCCGAGCGGCCCTCCTCGCCCGGCAATTCGGACTGGATCTGGGGCCTGCATGCAGGACTTGCAGCGCTTGCCAATCCACGCCGGTCGATCCGGGCGATCCTGGCCACACGCAATGCGGCCGAACACCTGAAGGGTCCCCAGCGGCTGGAGCCCCGGATTGTGGAACCGCGCGAGCTGGATCGCTTTCTGCCGGAAGGCGCGGTGCATCAGGGGCTCGCGGTCCAGACCGCGCCGCTGCCGGATATGGCGCTGGAGGACGTGCTGGCTGCGGGGGCGGGGCCGCTCCTGCTGCTCGATCAGGTGACCGACCCGCAGAATGTCGGCGCGATCTTCCGTTCCTGCGCGGCGTTTGGCGCGGCCGCGCTGATCCAGCAGGATCGCAAGAGCCCCCCCATCACCGGCGCTCTGGCCAAGGCGGCCGCCGGCGCGATCGAGCAGGTGGCCGATGTGCGGGTGGTGAATGTCGCGCGCTCCATCGCGGCGGCGCGCGAGGCGGGATTCGCCACGATCGGCTTGGAGGGCGAGGCGACGCTGGACCTGGAAGACGCCCTGCGCGGGGAAGAACGGCCCGTGCTGATCGTGCTGGGCGCGGAGGGGCGCGGGATGCGCGACCTGGTCGGCCAGAATTGCGAGACGCGGGCGCGCATCGCCATGCCGGGCGGGATGGAGAGCCTCAACGTCTCGGTCGCCGCCGCCATCGCGCTCTATGCCGCCAGCCGCCCGCGCGACGCCGCCCGCGCCGCCATTGCGCTGGTGGAGGCCTATCTTGCCGCAAGCGCCGCGCGCGATCACGCCAGCGCAGACGCCCTGCTTGCGCCTGGCGCGCGTCTCATTTTTCCGGGGGGCGCACGCTTTTCTTCCAGCGCCGAGATCGCCGCCTGGGGAGCCGGTCGCTATCGCCGCATCGGCAAGACGGGCCAGAAGACGACCGCCTTGCCCGACGGATCGATGGTCTTTGTGGAAGGCACGCTGTTTGGCGAGGATCTGGACGGGCAGGTGTTTTCCGGCGTGCGCTTTGCTGATCGCTTCACCCTGGCCGGCGGCAGGATCGTGGAGCAGCAGGTCTGGAACGACCTTGCCGAGGCCGGCGTGACCGCGCGGGAAGATTAGGCGGCTCTGGCCTGCCCGGCGGCCATCAGGGCGAGCGCCTCGTCATAGAGCGCAAGCCCGGCGCCGGGCGCTCGGGCGGCGTCGCTCATCATCCGGCGGAACAGGCGCGCGCCCGGTCGTCCGGTGAACAGGCCGAGCATATGGCGGCTCAGCGCGATCAGCGGCACGCCGCCCGCCAGCGCCTGCGCCACATAGGGGCGATAGGCTGCCATCGCGGCTTCGCCCGTCACGTCCGGCCCAGCGGCGCCAGCCGCCAGCCGGTCGACCGCGCCCAGAAGCTCCGGCCGGTGATAGGCCGCCCGGCCCAGCATCACCCCGTCCAGCCCGTGGGCTTCCTCCAGCGCCTGCTCCAGCGTGGCGAGGCCGCCATTCAGGTGGATGTCGAGATCCGGGCGGGCCGCCTTCAGCCGGCGCACGATGGCGTAGTCCAGCGGCGGGACGTCCCGGTTCTCCTTCGGGCTCAGACCCTTCAACCACGCCTTGCGCGCATGCACGATGAAGGTGCGGCAGCCGGCGGCGGCGACAGCCTCGACAAAGCCGAACAGGCTTTCTTCCGGGTCCTGGTCATCCACCCCGAGACGGTGCTTCACCGTGACCGGCACGCGCACCGCCGCCTGCATCGCAGCGACGCACTCGGCCACAAGCGCAGGCTCGCGCATCAGGCAGGCGCCGAAGCGGCCTGATTGCACCCGGTCGGACGGGCAGCCGACGTTCAGATTGATCGCGTCATAGCCGAAGCCTTCGCCCACCCGCGCCGCTTCCGCCAGCAGGTGAGGATCGGAGCCGCCAAGCTGAAGCACGACTGGATGCTCTTGCGCCGAAAAGCCCAGAAGCCGCTCCCGGTCGCCATGGCGGATCGCCTCGGCGGTGACCATCTCGGTATAGAGCACGGCCGTGCGCGAAAAGACGCGATGGAAAGCCCGGCAATGCCGGTCGGTCCAGTCCATCATGGGCGCAACGGAGACGATCATGGCGCGCGACATAGCCCGGATGCGCGCTGATCCCAAGTCCTGGGGGGCCTCAGCCTTCCGCAGCGAACGCAGACCAGGCGCTGATGTAGGCTTCCGCCTCGGCTGGGTCATGGATCGGATGGTCGCCCTCAAACCACGCTGTTCGCGCGGCTGGCGCCAGGGCTCGCGCGGCATCGAACGAACCGGCCAAAGTATCCGTCGCAGCACCCATCAGCAGCAGCGGCGTGGTCACGAGCGGCAGGCGCTCGCCCAGATCGTATGCGCCCGAGATCGGGGCGGAGGAAACAAAGTCGGTCTCCAGATAATCGATCATGGCGGGCCAGACGCGCTCCAACCCGGCGCCCTCCAGCGTGAAGGATGGCGTGTAGTGCTTCAAAAGCCCTGCGGCCGCCTGAAACGCCAGCCGCTCATGGGCCCCATCTGGCGCTGCCTGCGGGCGCGCCTGAGCCTTCATGCTGGCGAAGGCGGCGCGCAACTCCGGGGTGGGCAGCGGGCAACCATCGAGGATGAGCCGCCGCACCCGTTCTGGCTGGGCCAAGGCGATTTCCACCGCGACGCAGGCGCCCACATGCCCGCCCAGAACGACCGCATCGCCAATGCCCAGTCCATCCAGAAGCGCGAGGAGACTGTCGGCCCAAGCCGCAATGGACCAGGTCTCCGGGCGCGGGTCGCTGCGGCCATAGCCCAGCAAATCGGGTGCGATCACCCGAAATCCTCGCTCAGCCAGCAGCGGCAGGAGCGCTGCATACATCCGCCCAGACAAAGGGGTCCAATGGATCAGCAGCAGCGCCGGGCCATCGGCGGGGCCGGCGCTGCGATAGTGCACCTGCCCGAAGGGCGTATCGGCATAGGCCTTCCGGGCGCGATCCTTGGGCATCGGGGTTGTTCTCCGCTCCCTGCCTGACCAAAGCGGCGACAAGGGTCAATCACCCGCCGCCGGGTCGCTCGCGCGGCGGAGACGGCGGGGCGACTTGCTGGCGGGGCCTGCGTCTCCTAGGTTGGAAGGCGGCGGGTCTGCGGCTCGCGTGGGACATCTGCATCCCGCCGACCGTAACTCTTCCGTCGGGAGCTGTCCCTGGCCCGGACCCTGGTCTGGATCACATGGCGCCCACCTGGTTTACCAGGTCGCACGGGGATGAGTGCGTCGCCACGGTTCGCGTGGATCCGCCAACGGGGGCCGCCCTGATCGACAAGCCTGACTTGCGCACAAGCATGCTCGCGCGCCGAAAGGCGGCTCATGCCGCCCAGCCGCACGCAGGCGAGGCGCTGGCGGCGGCTTTTCCGGCGCGGCTGATCCCGGAACCGGGGGGCGTCGTGGCGGGCTATCAGGCGTTTCGCGACGAGATCGACCCCGGTCCGCTGATGGCGCGGCTGGCGACGCTTGGCTGTGGGCTGGCTCTGCCGCGGACGCCGGCAAAAGGCGCGCCCCACGCCGGCGAAGGCTGGGAGAAGATGTTGACGTTCCATGCCTGGCGGATCGGCGCGCCTCTTGTCCGCTCGGAATGGGGCGTGCTGGAGCCGCCACCGGAAGCCCCGATCCTTCAGCCTGATCTCATTTTTGTCCCTCTCCTCGCGTTTGATCGACGCGGCGGGCGGCTCGGCTATGGCCAGGGCCACTATGACCGCGCCCTCGCGGCGCTGAAGGCGCAACGGCAGGTGCGTCTCGTCGGCCTTGCGTTCGCAGAGCAGGAGATCGAGGCGGTCCCCGTCGAGCCGCATGACATCCCCCTGGATTGGATCATCACGCCGAAAGGCGCATATCAGCGTCAGGAGACCTGAATGCGCCTCGCGTTTTTTGGCGACGTCGTCGGCAAGGCTGGCCGGCTCGCCTTGCAAGATCATCTGCCGCGCTTGCGTGCGGACCTGCGGCTCGACTTCGTGGTCGCCAATGCCGAGAACGCCGTCGGCGGCTTTGGCGTGACCGAGCCAATCTGTCAGGAGCTTTTCCACGCCGGCTGCGACGCTCTCACGCTCGGCAATCACGCCTGGGATCAGCGCGATGCGCTGACCTATATCGCGCGTGAGCCGCGCCTGCTGCGCCCAGCCAATTATCCCGCCCTCACCGAGGCGCCCGGCCGAGGCGCGCAGGTGTTTGATGTCGCCGGCCGGCGGGTGCTGCTCGTGACGGTGCTCGGACGGCTGTTCATGGATGCGCTCGACTGCCCGTTCACAGCGGTGGACCGGGAGCTGACCGCCTGCCCGCTCGGCGCGGTGGCGGATGCGGTGCTGGTGGAGATCCATGCCGAAGCCACGAGCGAGAAGCAGGGCATGGGGCATTTTTGCGATGGGCGGGCGAGCCTCGTGGTCGGCACCCACACCCATGTGCCGACCGCCGACGCGCGCGTGCTGCCGGGCGGCACCGCCTTTCAGACCGACGCCGGCATGTGCGGGGATTATGACAGCGTGATCGGCATGAAGAAGGAGATCGCGGTGCGCCGGCTCGCCGTGCGCCTGCCGTTTGATCGCCATCAGCCCGCCGAAGGGCCGGGGGTTGCGTGCGGGGTCTATGTCGAGACAGACGATCGCACCGGCCTTGCCCGCACCATCACCCCGATCCGCATGGGCGAGGGGCTGGCCCAGAGCGTGCCGGCGCTCTGAGCGAGGGCAAAAGGACGCAGGAGGCTGGCGCCGGGGCGCGCGATGCGCTATCTGCGGCGCTCGAGCTATTGGCCAGACGACGTGGCCACGTCGCGCGCAAGCGCGGCTTGACGTCTATCTCCTTGTGTTTCTCGAACTGTCAGCGGAGCCGCATGCGCGGTCGCCGCGCTCACGCGCATGAAGGAGATTTCCCATGCCCCAAGGTATCGTTAAGTGGTTTGACCCGCAAAAAGGCTTCGGCTTCATCCAGCCGGATGGCGGCGGCACGGACGTGTTCGTCCACATCAGCGCGGTGGAGCGGGCCGGCATGAGCCGGTTGGCCGAAGGCCAGAAGATCGCCTTTGAGGTGGTCGCAGACCGCCGCAGCGGCAAATCCTCCGCCGATCATCTCACTGCGGTGGAATGAACAGGAAGGGGCGGGCCGCACGGTCCGCCCCTTTTCGCATCGGCGGGGCGCGGCGCGACCTCTGTGCGCGCCCTTCGGCGCCTCTCGCCTTTTTTTGACGTGACCCGGTTTCTGCCTTAGGGTTAGCAGGCCGTATCTGGGTTGGGGTCAACGATGTCCAAAGTCTTGCATGCGGCCGGTCTCGGCCTGATTTCCGTTCTGGCGTCCGCGCCGGCGAGTGCTGCGACCTTTATCACCTACACCGATCAGGCGGCGTTTCTGGCCGCATTTCCGGCCGCGCAGCTTGAAGATTTCAACGGCTTCCCTGGCCAGCCCAATTCGTTCGATGATGACGGATTGAGCGTCAATGTCGGCCCATTTGCGCTGACAGGGATCGGGCCATTTGCAGGCGGGTTTCGGTATATTGGTTTCGACCGCATT
>JBIIUJ010000099.1:0-9633 GCA_044340025.1 Caulobacterales bacterium | reverse complement strand
TGAAATGGGCCCCGGCCTTCGCCGGGGAGAGGAAATCCTGTCTGAGGTGTCGCCTGGCGCCGTCTTTGTTCCGATTACGCCCGCCAAGCCGCTATCGCCAGCCACATCAATGGGGCCAGCGCAACAACGTCGCCGACCGCGATCGGCCGCAGCGCGCCCGCCGGAAATCCGGCGCGAGCATACAGGATGAGGAACGACACCACGCTGATCGCCACCACAAGCGTCATGCCCCGCCGGGCGTCGGGCTCGAAGGCGGCGTAGAGGCAACCCGCAACGATCGCCAGAAACAGCGCCCCGCGATGGACAAGCAGAACGCCCAGATCGCCTTGCGGCGCGACCTGATAGAGCCGTTCGAGCAGGGCGGGCCGAAACACCACCGCAGCGGGGGCGGCATGGATGAGCGCCAGCGCCGCCCAAGCCAGCTTCGTCCCCACTTCCATGCTCGCCTCCCTGCGCGCGCTGTAGCGATGATGGTGGCGTGGGCGCGATCAGTCCAGACCCAGGCTGCCGGGGTTCACCCGCCGCTGCGGATCGACAGCGGACTTCACCGCCTCCAGCAGCGCCCAGGCGGCTTCTGTCCGCCCCTCGCGATAGGGATAGGTCTTGCCGATCTGGAAGTGCACGCCGCCAAACTTCAGGAAGATCCCCTTGATGGCCGCGCGCGCCTCATCGACGATGGCTTGAGCCGCCGCGTCGTGGTCGCGCTTGGGCAGTTTGGCGAGGAAGTGCGGCTCGATCGTGGCTTCGTGGATGTCATAGCGCTCGCCCGGCCAGAAGAAGACCGGCTCGATCAGGAAGGCGTTGGTGCTCATCGTGGTGAGCATGTAGCCGGTATAGACGCCGGCTTTCTCCATCCGGTCGGCCATGGAGGCGAACAGCGCCTCGATCTCCTCAAACGCCGCCAGCGCGTCGGAATGGGCCACGATGCCATGCACTGGGGCCCAGCGCTCTCCCTCCGGGCCCATGATGTTGTTCAGCGGCGTGAACGGCAGGGTGCGCAGCACCTTCGGGATGGTGTTTTCGGTCTCCTTGCCGCCAAGGCCTAGGCAGATCTTGCGCAGCACGGCCATGTCGGCGTCCACGCCCGCGTCGGAGCGGCCCTCCACCACCAGATGCAGGCTGTAGGAGGCATCCGCCAGGAACGAGCGGCCGGCCATCGCCATCTTCGCGCCTTCCACCACGCCCTTCAGCAGGTTCTTCTGGCCGGCGATCACGTTCACGAACGTCTTGGCGTCTGCCAGAAGCGAGGCGCGCTTCATCCGCACGCGGGCGAGATTGGGATCAAAGCCGCACACCTCGCTTGCCAGCCCCTCGCGCGCGACGGCTGCGGTGGCGGCGATGATGCTCTTGTGGTCTGAAAACTCGAAGCTCGCCCAGCGCTCCGCGGTGGGGGCCTTGATCAGCCGGAAGGTCGCTTCCGCCTTGAAGCCCAGCGCGCCGGTGTCGCCCATGAACAGGCCGGTCAGATCGGGGCCATAGTGGCGGTAGAAGGGCTTGCCGCCCTTGGTTCCGGCCGACCCGGTCTTGAGGATGGAGCCATCCGCCAGAACCACGGTGAGCGAGGTGACGCTCTCCCCCGTGGTGCCATAGAGGCCGGCGCCGAAGAAGGCGTTGTTCTGGGACAGCCCGCCGCCGATGGTGGAGGAAATGCCCGAAAGCGGCCCCCAGAACGGCGTGCGCAGGCCCTTTTCCTTGAGCGCTTCATAAAGCGCCTTCCACGTCACCCCGCACTGGACCGTCACGGTCATGTCGGTCTCGTTGATCTCGAGGATGCGATCCATCCGGCTTGTGTCGATCAGGACCGAGCCGCCCTCGGCAGCGAGATAGCCGCCCGTGTAGCTCATGCCGCCGCCGCGCGGCACCACGGCGATGCCACGGCTGGTGGCGGCCTGCACCACGCGCGAAAGCTCCTGTGCGTCGCGCGGCGAGACCACGCACGAGACCGGCTCGCCCTTGGAGAAGATGTCCTGGGCGTAGAGCGCGGTGTCTGCAGGGTCGATCAACACCCGGTCGCGGCCCACGATCTGGGTGAGAACGGCGGTGATGTCGGGTTCGGCGGTGGTCTCCGGGTTCAGCATCGGGATGGCTCCATCTCAGGGCAGGAAGGGGAAAGTGGGGGTGGCGACCCCCAGATAGGCCGCCAGCAGCAGGCAGGCCCAGATCATCATCACGGTCGGGCGCGCCGCGCCGAGGGTGCGGGCAAGCGCGGCGTCGGTTTCAGGCGTCGCGCCGTCGCGCATCATCGCCATCAGCGCGGGGCCGAACTCGGCCTTGAGCTGAGCCCGGATGCGCAGGCCCAAAAGCACGGTCGCCGCCAGAAGCAGGCACTTCATCCCGATGAAAGGCGCCACCGGCCAGAGCTGGGCCAGGATCGCCGCGCCAAGCCCGATCAGGCCCGCCGCAAAGGCCCAGCGCCAGATCTCGTCGGCCTTTTTCAGACCTTCCGCGCCCGGGCCATGCTTCACATGCAGCGTCCAGGCCACCCAGGCCCAGACCCCCGCGGCCGCAAACGCCAGCCCCACAGCCCAGAGCGGCAGCGGCAGCCAGCCCTTCACCGCGCCAAGCGCAAGGCCCGTGGGCAAGGCCGCGATCATGGAAAAGCGCGGGGCAAGATCGACTGCATTGACGATGCCGGCGGCCAGCATCCGTTCCTTCTCGGTCCGCGACGCATCGGTGACGAACCGGCTCGAATAGAAGGCCCCCAAATCCCCGCCCAGCCAATAGACGAATACCAGGATATGAAAGAGTGCGAAGAGTGCGCCATCCATCCGTGGTTCGTTGCTCCGCTGCGCTTGCCAACCAGCCCGACACATGGACATCGTCAAAGCCGCTCCCGGCTTTGTCTTTGGTCAATGGAACCAGAGGCGACCATCCTCAAGGGATGCGAAAGAAAGGACCGGCGCATGAGTATTCCCGCGTATTGGGCGCTCCCGCTCCAGATCGTTTGCGACGCCGTCAATCAGGACGCGACGCCGGAGGCCGCCCGAGCGCGCATCGCAGCCTCCATCGCGCGCGCCGATCGCCTGCTGGAAGCATCGCGCCGGTTCATGGGCCATGACATCAAGCTCGTGGTGCTGCCGGAATATGCCTTCACCGGCTTTCCGATGGGCGAAAGCACCCCGCTTTGGCGGGCCAAGGCCGCGTTTGATCCGACAGGGGCGGAGTATGCCGCGCTCAGCGCGATGGCTGCCCGGCAAGGGGTGTATCTGGCTGTCTCGGCCTATGAGACGGATGCGCTGTTTCCCGCCCTCTACCTCCAGACATCCAGCCTGATCGCGCCGGACGGCACGTTCGCCTATCGCTATCGGCGCCTGATTTCGCTCTATGGGCCAAGCCCGCTCGATATCTGGGAGCGCTATCTCGACGCTTATGGCGCCGATGCGATCTTTCCTGTCGCGGATACGCCTCTGGGCAGGATCGCGCCGATCGCATCCGAAGAGGTGCTTTACCCCGAAATCGTGCGCGCCTTCGGCGCCCGTGGGGCGCAGGTGTTTGCGCATTCCACCAGCGAGATCGCGCTCAGCGCCCCCACTTCGCCCAAGAATATCGCCAAGGCCGCCCGTGCGATCGAAAACATGGCGTATGTGGTCAGCGCCAACACGGCGGGCATCACCGGCTGCCCGGCGCCGGAGGCCTCCGCCGACGGCTACTCGAAGATCGTCGATTTTCATGGCCGCACCCTTGTCGAGGCGGCGCAGGGCGAAAGCATGTCGGCCGCCGGCGAGATCGATCTGGCGGCTCTGGCGCGCTGGCGGCGCCGGCCGGGGCTTGGCAACATCCGGTCGCGGCTGCCGATGGCGCTGTTTGCCGAGACCTATGCCGGGCTGGAAGGCGCCCCGCGTAGCGCGCTGCTGGACGAAAGCGGCGCGGTGACGACGCCCGCGCCTGACTTCTATCGCGCCCGCCAGACCCGCGCGATCGAGGCGCTCGACAAGGCGGGCCTGTTGTGACCCAGGCGCCCGGCCCCACGCTGGAGACCGCCCGGCTGATCCTGCGCCCGCCCGCGCTGGAGGATTTCGAGCCGCTGGCGGAGACGATGTCGCGCGAGATCTCGGCCAAATACATCGGCGGGGTTTCCCCGCGCGCCCAGACATGGCGCTCCTTCACCGGGCTGGCCGGGGCCTGGGTGATGCAGGGCTTTGCGATGTTTTCGGTGATCGAGAAGTCGACCGGCCGCTGGGTGGGCCGCATCGGCCCGCATCATCCCGAAGGCTGGCCGGGCACGGAGGTCGGCTGGGGCCTGCACCCGGACTTCTTTGGGCGCGGCTATGCGCATGAAGCCGCCGTCGCTTCCATGGATTTCGCCGTCGACGTGCTGGGCTGGAGCGACATCATCCACTGCATCCACCCCGACAACGAACCCTCCTGGCGGCTGGCCATGAAGCTGGGCTCGGTCAATCGCGGGCCCGGCGCGCTGCCCGAACCCTTCGCAGAGGCGCGCGTGGATCTCTGGGGCCAGACGGCGCAGGACTGGCGGGCGAACCGGACCCGCGCGTGAGGGGGCCTTCCGGCCTCTCGCGGCGCAGCGCGCTTGCTCTACCGGCGCTGGCGCACGCGGCGCCGGCTCTTGCCGCCCCCACGCCGCAGGCCCAAGGCGTGCGCCCCTTCTACACGCCCAGCCCCTGGGGCTGGACCCATGGCGTGGCCGCCGGGCCGCCGCTGCGGCGCGGGGCCAGGCCGCTTGTTCTGCTGCATCTGATGCCGTTTTCCAGCGCATGGTTCAGGCCGTTGCAGCTGGCCATGCCAGCGCGCCCCACGCTTGCGTTTGATCTTGCCGGCTCGGGCGGCTCCAGCCCGCCGCCGGGGCCGGTGGCCTTCGAGGCCTATGCCAGGCCGATCATCGCCGCGCTGGATCAGCTCGGCGTCGGGCGGTTCGATCTTCTGGGTTATCACACGGGCGCGGGGGTCGCGGCGGTGATGGCCAATGCGTTGGGCGCCCGGGTGGGCAGGCTGATCCTTGCCGGCATTCCGCTGTTCGACGCCGCAGAGCGCGCCGCCCGCGCCCCCACCGTGCGCCCGCGCGACTATGTCAGCGCGCCAGAGACGGTGGATGCGCGCTGGCGCCAGACGCTGGCCTGGCTCGCCGGCATGGCGCCCGAGCGGATCGTGGAGCTGTTCGCCGAAAGTCTGCGCAGCGGCGCAAACGGCCATTGGCCCGTGCAGGCGATCCTGAACTGGGATGGCGCGGGCGCCTTTTCGGCCATCCGCCAGGAGACGCTCGTGCCCGTGCTCGACGAGAGCCTGAAGCCCAACACGATCGCCGCCGCCGCTCTGATCGCACGCGCCCGGCGGGTGGATCTGCCTGGCTTTGGCGAGACCGCGTTTGATGCGCGCGCGAGCGACCTCACCGCCATCATCGACGGCTTCCTCAGCGCCCCGCCGGCCTGACGGGAGTTTCATTGGAAATCCGGCCTGTTCGGCGCCATCTTGTCTCCAGTCAGGACAGGAGCATCGCTGATGTCGCTTGCCGCTTTCGCTTTCCTCGCCGTCGCCAGCGCCGCCCCGGCCGGGGAGCCCACCGCCGTGAAGCCGGAGGAAGCCCGGATCCCGTTCGCCAATTCCATCGGCATTCGCGCCTGGCGCGCCGAGCGGGAGGAGGGCGAGGACGTGCTCTACATCGAGGGCGTGCGCCGCCAATGGTATCGCGCCGAGCTGTTCGGCTATTGCCCGGACATTCGCTTCGCCAACGCCATCGCGTTTGATTCCGGCCCCACCGGCACATTCGATCGCTTCTCGCGCGTCATTGTGCGCGACGATGTCTGCCGCATCCGCAGCCTGGTGAAGATCGAAGGCGAGCCCCCGTCCTCGCGCAAGGCGCGCAAGGCGAAGGACGAGAGCGAAGCCTGAGCGGGCTGCCCGGCCTTACAGGAACAGGCAGACCGTGCGCCGGGCCTGGGCGTCGTCCTGCACGGCCATGAGCAGAAAATCGGCCACACAGGCGCGCGGGCTGACGATCAGGGCCGGCTGCTCTGCGCCGCCATCGATCACCTGGTAGGGCGCGACTTCCGCGGGCTCGTCGCGCAAGCCCCCGGGCCGGACAATCGTCCATTGGCCGGGCGAGGCCTGGATCAGCGCCTCCTGCCGGTTCTTGTCGGCCCAGATCTCCTTCGCCAGCCGCTTCACGATCAGCTCGCGGAAGATGAACCGCTTGAGCCGGGGCAGGCTGTCGCCGCAGCCAATGGACGTCACCCAGGACGAGCGCGTCACCCCCGCTTTCGCCATCTCCGCGAGGATCAGGCGCGTGGCGTCGGACAATTCGGTGTTGGCCTTCCGGTTGGTCGTGCCCAGCGCCACGATCGCGGCATCCGACCCCTGCAGCACGGCGGCGATGGCGGCGGGATCGGCCATGTGGCCCGCAACCACCCGCAGGGCTGGATGGGCGTCCAGCTTTGAGGGGTCGCGCGCCAGCGCGCTGACGCTATGGCCGGCGGCGAGCGCCTGGGCGAGAACGAGGCGACCGGTTCCGCCGGTGGCGCCGAAGAGAGCGATGTTCATGGCGGCCTAGTCGGTCGGGTTCTTGGGCGCTTCGCCCGCCAGAACGGCGATCAGACGCGCGACCATCGCCTTGGCCCGCGCGCCCTGGGCGTCGGCGAAGGCGGCGTCCGGGGTGAAATGCTCGATCTCTGCGGCGGCGTCGATCCCGTGCTGGGCCAGCACGGCTTCCAGCACGCGCTGCCGGTCGGCCAGCACATGCACCTCGTGGGCGAGCGTGAGGATGGCCAGACCCAGATCCCCGATCTGGTCCGGCCCCAGCATCAGACGCGCGTTCATGCGGGCTTCCGGCCCCGCACGATCCAGGGATAGGGCGCGCCAAACAGGCCTTCGGACGCCACGTCCACAAAGCCCGCCTCCTCGGCCACGGCCTTGAGATCGAGCGAGGCGCTCTCCCGCCAATAGGGTTCGCCGCCATGGATGGCGCCGTAATCGGCCTTCTGCACCGCCATCTTGTCCATCGCGGCATAGCGCGTCACGTCGCTCATCAGCATGTCGCCGCCCGGCGCACAGACCCGGAAAGCCTCGGCAAACACGGCGCGCACCACATCCGCAGGCAGTTCGTGCAGCAGGATGTAGGAGGTGACGAAGTCGAAGTGGTCCGCCGGCAGGCCCGTATCCTCCGCCGCCGCCAGCTTCAGCCGCCAGCCATAGCCCTTGGAATTGCCCACCCGGCGGGCGTGCTCCAGCGTGCGGATGGCGCTGTCCACGCCGGTGATCTCCGCGCCAGGGAATGTCTCGGCAAGCGCCAGCGTATAGTGGCCGGTGGAGCAGCCCATATCCAGGATGCGCGCGTAATCGCGGCGGGGCGCGGCCTGCGCCACGGCGCGGCGCTGCTTGAAGATGCCGCCCGGATAGAGCTTTTCCACCAGCAGCTTGTGGATCAGCTCGCCATGCACATAGCCGGCGTAGCGATAGCCGTCCCAGCCCCCGGTGGTGCGGTGAAACTCCACGCCGCGGCCGTAGTCCGGCGTGGTGAAGGCGGGGTCGGCCTCCAGCGTCGTCGTGCCGTCGCGGTCCAGCGCGTCGATCACGGGCTGAAGCTCTGGCTGGATCTCCAGGAAGGCTTCCGCCGCCAGCGGGCCGGAATTGCGGGCGTGGAACTCGCCCATGGTCTGCTGGGTGCGAAACGCCTTGGAGCTTGCAAGCGCGGTTTCCATCGCCTCGTGGCGCGCGTCGATATCGTCCGGCAGGGTCTCGGCGGTCAGGCCGGCTGCTGCGGTGTCGCGTGCGATCAGCGGCCCGGTCACGGCCATGGCGGCGCCCATGGCGGCGAGGAAATCGAATGTGGCCCGGCCGCGCTGCTTCAGATGCGGGTCCAGCGCTGCTGCATTGGGGATCATGCCGTCGGGCATGGCGGTCTCCTTCAGTCGTGCGGACAAAGTGGTCATGGCAGGCCCGGCCGGGAAGGGGGCAGGGGGGCGTGGTCGCTGCGCGGATAGCAAGCCCCGCCTGCCGGCCTCAGTCCAGCGCAAATCCTGTCGCAGCCGCCAGATCGGCCAGAAGCTGCGCCTCGCTTTCCACCTTGATCGTGCGCATGCCCATCGCGCGGGCGGGCTTCAGGTTGACGCCGAGATCATCGAGATAGACGCAGGCCGCCGGCGCGACGTCCAGCGCCTCGCACATCAGCGCATAGATGCGCGGATCGGGCTTGCGCAGGCCGATCTTGGAACTTTCGATCACATGATCGAACAGGGCGAGCGCTTCTGCGATCGCATCGGCCTGCTGGGCGGTGCCGGCCATGCCCGCGCCGTGGCCGATGGGCACATTGTTGGTGATGCAGCCGATCTTCACCCGCGCCTTGCAGGCCCGCAGCGCGGCCACCACCCGTGGGCGCAAATGGCCCGACAGAAGCGGCAAAACCTCCGCCCCCTGCACGCGATGGCCCAGCGCGGCGCTCTCCTGGGCAAAGGCGGCGTCGAAGGCGGCGGCATCGATCTCGGCGCGCTCGAACCGGGCCCAGGCGTTTGTGTCCGGGTTGGTGGCGTTCACCGTGCGCAGGAAGGCCGCCGGCAAACCGCGCTCGGCTTCGAACCGGGCGAACGCCTCGAACGGCGAAGAGGTCACCACCCCGCCAAAATCCCAGATCACCGCCTGCAGCATGCGCTCCTCCCCCATGCAGGCGGCGTTAGGCGCTGGCGGGCCTTCTGCCAAGGGCCGCGCCCTTGCCCGCCCGGCCCGTCTGCGGCAGGAGGCGCGGCCATGCCCAAGGCCATCACCCGCGCCGCCGCCGCCCAGATCTTCGCGCGCCTCGCTGCGCTCAAGCCCGATCCTGCAACGGAGCTGGAGTATCGCGATCCTTTCACGCTGCTGGTGGCGGTCGCGCTCTCGGCGCAAGCGACGGACGTGGGTGTCAACAAGGCCACCCGCCGCCTGTTCGCCGTGGCCGACACGCCGGAGGCGATGCTGGCCCTCGGCGAGGAAGGGGTGGCCGCCCACATCCGCACCATCGGCCTGTGGCGCAACAAGGCGAAGAACGTGATTGCGCTGTCGCAGATCCTGATCGACCGGTTTGGCGGCGCCGTGCCGCGCGACCGCGATGCGCTGACCACTTTGCCCGGCGTGGGTCGCAAGACCGCCAATGTCGTGCTGAACGAAGCCTTCAGCGAACCCACGATCGCGGTCGACACTCATATCTTCCGCGTCTCCAACCGCACCGGCCTCGCCCCCGGCAAGACGCCCGATGCGGTGGAAGCTGGGCTGGAAAAGATCACGCCGGCCGAGTTCAAGCGCGGCGCGCATCACTGGCTGATCCTGCACGGGCGCTATGTCTGCGTGGCGCGCACGCCGAAGTGCTGGGAATGCGCCATCGCCGAACACTGCCGCTTCAAGGCGAAGTCGCCCGATCCCGTCACCGCGCGGGCGCTCAAGGTCGCCGCAGCGAAGGCCAAGAAGCAAAAGGCTCAGGCCAAGGCGTCGGCCAAGGCCCCCGCAAAGAGGCCGGCGGCGGCCTCCGGATCGGGCGCGAAATCCAGATAGAGATAGGGCTCGATCAGCTCCAGCTCCATGACGAGCCAACGGCTCTCGTGGCGGACGAGATCGACCCGGGCGTAGAGAAGCGCGCTATGTCCTCCCCCGCTTGCGGGGGAGGTGGCCCGAAGTGCCGGAGGGGGGAGGGCCGCGCTCCCCCCCTCCCTCGGG
>JBIIUJ010000098.1:0-9702 GCA_044340025.1 Caulobacterales bacterium | reverse complement strand
GGTTGTCGAAAGCAAACACCTGCTCGAACGCCTCCACCGGATTGGGGCGCAAGGGGTCATCGACCGAAACCCGCACGGTGCCGCCCACGAGGTCGGCGCCCTTGAGCGCCGCCACGCCGGAAGCCAACCAGGCCGGATCGGGCCGACAGTCGCTGTCGATGAAGGCGATAACATCGCCGGTGCTCGCCGCCACGCCGGCGTTGCGGGCGGGGCCCGCCCCCTGGATCGGCGCGGGAATGACCCGCGCTCGGCCCGCGACGGCGGCTTCCACCGCGCCAAAACCGCACGGCGAATTGTTGTCGGCGACGATGATCTCCACCTCCGCGACGAGACCGCGCTGTCGCAGCAGGCCGTCGAGACAGACCGACAGGTTCGCGATGTCCTCGTAATGCGGAATGATGACCGACACGCGCATCGCAGCTTCGCCTCTCCGTTCAGGCCTTCCCGATCAGGGAGAGCCATTCCTGCTCGCTCAGCACAGTGACGCCAAGCCCCTCCGCCTTCGCAAGTTTCGAGCCGGCCCCGGGACCGGCGACCAGAATGTCGGTCTTGGCCGAAACCGAGCCCGCCACATTGGCGCCCAGCGCAAGGGCCTGCGCCTTGGCTTCATCGCGGGTGAAGGCCTCCAGCGCGCCAGTGAACACCACCGTCTTGCCTGAGACGGGTGAAGAGGCGGCCGGCGCCTGCGCATCGCGCACGCGCACGCCGCGCGGGTTAGCCTCAGGATCATGGAGCAGCCGCGCGAGCACCTCAGCGTTGTGCGCTTCGCCGAAGAAATCGACGATCGCGCCCAGCGCCACCTCTCCCACCCCGTCGAGCGCGGCGAAGGCGCGCCATGCTTCGCCGGGGCGCTCCTGCGCAGCCTGGGCCAGGGCGGCGGCGAGCGCCGGCCAACGCGGATAGGCGTCCGCCAGCGCGCGCCGGGCGGGGGCCTTCAGCGCTGCGCCCAGCCCGCCAGCGGCGAGCATCGCAGCGCTATCGGCGTCTGCCAGATCGCCTGGCGCCCCCCCGCTCCCGATAGCGTCGAGCGCGGCCTCCAGCGCCTTTTCGCCCAGACCGCGCACCGCCTCCAGCCGGCGATAGGCCGGGCCGGGGCGGGCGGCGGCGGCCTCGCCCACGCGCGCGACGAACGCCTCCCACGACAGGAAGGCCCGCGCGATCTTCTGCGCCGTGGTCTCGCCGACATGGCGTATGCCCAATGCATAAAGGAAGCGGGCGAACTCCACCTCCCGGCGCGCATCGATGCCGGCGAAGAGATTGTTGAGGCTGGTCTCGCCATAGCCGTCCTGGGCGGCGAGCGTCGCGCGATGCGCCTCCAGCCGGAAGATGTCGCCGGGTTCGGTCACAAGGCCGTCGGCGAACAGGGCTTCGATCTGTTTTGTTCCAAGCCCGTCGATGTCCAACGCCTTGCGGCTGACGAAATGCTCCAGATGCCGCACCCGCTGAAACGGGCAGGCGAACTCGCCGGTGCAGCGACGCACCGAATCTTGCGCGCCGGTCTCGGGATCGACCCCGCGCACGGCGGCCGTCCTCAGGGGGCAGGGGCAGACATGCGGGAAGGCGAAGGGCGGGGCGTCCGCCGGCCGGCGGTCGAGCGCTACATCCACCACTTGCGGGATCACATCGCCGGCGCGCTGGATGATGACGGTGTCGCCGATCCTCAGGTCGCGCCCGTCGCGAATGGGGGCGCCGTCATTGCCGAGGCCGCGGATATAGTCCTCATTGTGCAGCGTCGCGTTGGAGACCACCACGCCGCCCACCGTCACGGGTTCGAGCTTCGCCACGGGCGTGAGCGAGCCGGTCCGGCCCACCTGGATCTCGATGTCGCGCAGGATCGTAAACGCCTGTTCGGGCGGAAACTTGTGTGCGATCGCCCAGCGCGGAAACCGCGTGACGATCCCCAGCCGCTCCTGCAGCGCCAGATCATCCACCTTGTAGACCACCCCGTCGATGTCATAGCCGAGGCTGGCCCGCCGCTCGCCCAGATCCCGAAACCTGGCGAGCAAACCGTCGAGGTCCGTCGGCCCGGCGCGGTCCGGATTGGTGACGAAACCCCAGGCGGCAAGCTGATCCACCACACCGGACTGCGTGCGCGCGATCGGGGCGGAAACCTCCCCAAGTGCATAGGCGAAGAAGCGCAGCGGCCGGCTGGCCGTCACCGCAGGGTCGATCTGGCGCAAGCTGCCGGCAGCCGCGTTGCGCGGGTTGGCATAGGCCGGCAGCCCGCGCTCCACCTGCGCGGCGTTCATGGCGGCAAAGTCTGCGTGGGCGAGATAGACTTCGCCGCGCACCTCCAGCACCGCAGGCCAGCCGGCGCCGGCGAGCGTCTGGGGGATGTCGCGCACGGTGCGCGCATTGGCGGTCACGTCTTCGCCCTCGCGCCCGTCCCCGCGGGTGGCGGCCGAGACGAGCGCGCCTGCCTCGTAGCGCAGCGACAGCGACAGGCCGTCGATCTTCGGCTCGGCGGTGCAGGGCAGCGGCGCGTCTTCGGGCCAGCCCAGGAACCGGCGCGCCCGACCCAGGAAATCGGCGACGTCTTCGGCGCTGAAGGCGTTATCGAGCGAGAGCATCGGCTGGGCGTGGCGGATCTTGCCAAACCGGCCGGAGGGCGCGGCCCCGACGGTCCGGGTCGGCGCTGCCTCGGGCACAAGCTCGGGATGCCCCTCGGCCAGCGCGCGATAGCGCGCCTCCAGCGCGTCATAATCCGCATCCGACAGGGTCGGCGCGTCATGCTCGTAATAGGCCCTCCGGTGCGCCGCTATCTCAGCGGCGAGGCGGGCGAGCTCTGCGGCGGGATCGCTCATGGCGGGATGTCGTGCCTCGCGCCGCTGCGCGGTTCAAGCCGCAAGCAGCCCCTGACGCGCCAGCCAGCCGATCACCAGCGCCGCCGCCTGCTTCAGCTTGTCGGGCTGGCCGATGTAGTAATGCGTCGCGCCCTGGACCTGATGGAACTCCGGCGTCGTCTGGGTGAAGCCGGCGAGGATCCGCGCCGCGTGGCTGGGGGTGCAGGCGTCGTCGGCGGTGTTTTCCACCACGAGCGCGGGAACCATGATGGCGCCGGCGCACTTCGGTCCGTCGCCGGCGGAGACCTCCGACCATTGCGACAGCCACGACCGCAGCGAGGAATAGCGCGCCAGATGGGCAGGGCTCATGTTCACCACGCGCGGATCGCCCATGTAGCACCAGTTGGGCCGGCGATCATTCGGGTCGATCGCAGGGTCGAGCCAGCGCAGATCGGCCATCGTGCCGTGCACGACGAAGCAGTGTTCCTGATGCGTCAGGCCCTTCTTGCGGAAATCCTCCAGCCGCTGGCGCACGTCGGCGGTGATGCGCGCGATGCGGGCGGCCTGCGCCGCGCGATAGGTCTTCTGAAAGTCCGGCGCATAGGGCGGGGCGGCGGCGGGCTCGGCGGCATAGATGTCGAGCGCGGGGTCGCGGTCATAAGGGTCCAGCTCATTGGTGATGGCGGGATCAATCCACTCCGAGAGCGTGATCGCCCGGCTGACATGGGCGGCCAGCAGCAGGATGGCGTCAGCCGGGATCAGGCCGGCTTTGGTCAGGTCCAGCGGATCGCCCGCCGGCGTGTGGGTGATGGAGGGCGCTTCGGCCTGCGCCTGATACAGCAGGGAGAGCGATCCCCCGCCAGACCAGCCAGCCAGCACCACGCGCTCGAACCCCAGCGTCTCCCTGGCGTAACGAACATAGCGTCCGAGATCGATCACCACCTTTTCCAGGATCAGCGCGGTGTCGTTGTGGGGATAGCGCGAGCCGCAACACAGAACGGGAATGCCCGCATGGGCCAGCGCCACCGGAAGCGGCAGGAAATTCATCAGCCCGGTGGGATGCATGAAGATCAGCGCCGTCTTTTGGGGCGGGGCGTCCTTCGGGCGCAGGAACTGCCCTTCGCACAGCACCCAATCCTGACTGCCGCCATAGGTCTCCTTGAAGCCCGAGGCGTCCTGGAAGATCAGGCTGATGGGAACGCGGTCGATCTCGTAGCGGGTCATGGGCGCGGTCTTCCTCAAGGCAGGCGTCGTCTGGAGCGGCGTCTTCGGCGCCTGCCCACACGCTCGCCTTGCGGCCGGCGTATCTGCAAGGCAAGAGCGCATCGATGAAGGATCGTGTCTTCTTCGCCCTCTTTGCGCTGGTTTTCGCTGGCGTCGCTGCGGCCGCCATGGCGCCGGGCCTTGCCCCGCGCGGCGGGACGCCAGACCCCGCAGCTGGCCCTGGCGGCTGGCGGCTGCTGGATGCGGCGGCGCTTTCGGCGGTCGAGGCAAGCAAGGCGCATCCCGCCTATCCCGGCCCGAATCGCGACCGTGGGCAGGAGGGCGTGCGGATCGCGGCTGCCGCCCCTTTCCAGCCCGGCATCGGCGGCGCAGGCGCAGGCGCGGCGCTGCGTCTTGGCCCGGGTGCGGACGCCGCCCTCTCCGGCAGAGCTGTTGAGGCGGAGATCACGGCGCGCGGCGTGCCGGCCACCCCCTCCGACCGCTACATGATCGGGCTGTCGCGCGGCGCCGACGTTGCGTGGGTGGAAGCGCGCGTCCAGCCGGTGTTCGCCCGCGCGGTGCTGCGCCTTCCGGCGCCGAAGGGCGGCGATGGCCCCCTCACGTTGCGGATCTGGGCCGATCCCGATGGTCAAGCCCGTGGCATCGAGATCCGCTCCCTCGCCATGAGGCCCGCCACATGACCCCTCGCGAGGCCGCCCGCCGCGTTATCGCGCTGGAAGCCACAGCCCTTTCCGCGATGGCTGACATGATCGGTCCGGAGTTCGACGCCGTGGTCGAGGCGATCGAGGCTTCTCAAGGCAAGGTGGTTTGCGCCGGCGTCGGCAAGTCCGGCCATGTGGCGCGCAAGATGGCCGCCACCCTCGCCTCCACCGGCACGCCCGCCCAATACATCCACCCCACTGAAGCCAGCCATGGCGATATGGGCATGATCGGGCGCGATGACGTGGTCATCATCCTGTCGAAATCCGGCGAGGCGCCCGAACTGTCCGACATGATCGCCTATGCCCGCCGGTTCGCGATCCCGCTCGTGGCCTTGACCGCCAAGCCCGGCTCCACCCTCGGTCAGGCCGCCACCCTGCGCCTCCTTATCCCCGATGCGGAGGAAGCCTGCGCCGAGACGCGCGCGCCCACCACCTCCACCACGCTGCAAATGGCGATGGGCGATGCGCTGGCTGTGGCGCTTCTGGAGCGGCGCGGCTTCACCGCCAGCGATTTCCGCATCTATCATCCCGGCGGCAAGCTTGGCGCGATGCTGAAAACGGTGGGCGATCTGATGCATCGCGGCGAGGCCGTTCCGCTCGTCTCGCCGCAGACGCCGATGGCGGAGGCGCTGCTGGAGATGACCGCCAAGCGCTTCGGCGCCACCGGCGTGATCGACGCCGAGGGCCGTCTGATCGGCGTCATCACCGATGGCGATGTGCGCCGCCGCGCGGGCGCGGACTTCGCCGCCGTCACCGCTGGCGCCGTCATGACATCCGCGCCCATGACGATTGCGCCCACAGCGCTCGCCGCCGAGGCGCTGGCCCGGCTGAACGAGACCAAACGCAGCGTGATCTTCGCGGTGGAGGACGCCCGCCCGGTGGGCATCGCTCACCTGCACGACTTTCTGCGCGCCGGCCTCGCCTAGCGCGCGCTCGACTTGGCGGACGGCCTGCGCCAAGCTGAATGCCCGCCGGCCGCGAGGCCCGCCCGTCGCTGAGGGATCGACCATGACCAAGCCGCCAGTCTGGCATGAAGAGGGCGAGCGCATCGCCAAGATGCTGGCGCGCGCCGGCGTCTGCTCGCGCCGGGATGCGGAGCGGCTGATCGCTGAGGGCGCCGTGCGCGTTAACGGCAAGCTGCTCGACACCCCCGCCTACAAGGTCGCCCCCGGCGACGTGATCCGCGTCAACGGCAAGGAGGTCGGTGCAGCCGAACCCACGCGCGTCTGGCGCTATCACAAGCCCTCCGGCCTGGTGACGTCGCACCGCGATCCAGCGGGACGGCCGACAGTGTTCGAGCGCCTGCCCGAGGACCTGCCGCGGGTGATTTCGGTCGGTCGGCTGGACCTCACCTCGGAAGGCCTGTTGCTGCTCACCAATGACGGCGCGCTGGCCCGGGCGATGGAGCTGCCCTCCACCGGCTGGGTGCGGCGCTATCGGGTGCGCGCCTTCGGCTCCATCACGCAGGAGGAGCTCGATAAGCTGCGCAAGGGCGTGACGGTGGATGGCGTCAAGTATGGGCCGATCGAGGCGACGCTCGAGGTCGCGGAGCGCTCCAACCCCTGGCTCGCGGTCGCGATCCGGGAAGGCAAGAACCGCGAAGTGCGCCGCGTGCTGGAAGCGGTGGGGCTGAAGGTCAACCGGCTGATCCGTATTTCCTACGGCCCGTTCCAGCTGGGCAAGCTCGCGCCGGGGGCCGTGGAGGAAGTGACCGTCAAAGTGATGCGCGATCAGCTGGGCGGGCTCATGCCGGCTCTGGCGTCCCCGCAGAAGGCGCGCCGGGCGGCCGCCGCCAGATCATCGCCGCCGTAAAGGCCGCCAGCGAGGCGACCACGAGCGCCCAGTCGGTCCAGTCGAGCGACGGCGCAGGCGCAGCCAGCGGTCCAAACAGCACCACGCCTGCAGCGAGGTTCTGCACAAGATGGCCGCCCCATGCCGCCTCGATCCCGCCGCGCGCCAGCGTGACGATGGCGAACACCGCCCCGCTGAGGCCCGCGAAAGCCATCAGTTCAGCCCCGCCCGGCCAATGGATCGCTGCAAACAGGCTCGCGTTGAGCACCACCAACGCCGCCGGCCGCCAGCCGAGCCGGGCGCTCTGGCGCAGCAGGAAGCCGCGAAATAGCGCCTCTTCGGCCAGGGTCTGGGCGGCGAAGCCCACAAGGCCGACGCAGAGGACAAGCACGATATCCTGACCGCGCCACGCGCTGAGCCAGGCCAGGGGGGTCGGCGTCTCGCCAGACAGGAAGGCGCCGGCGAGCGCGGGACCGATCACCAGCAGCGACCACCAACCCGCACCCAGCCCAACCTCGCGCCAGCGCATTCGTCCAGCGATGCTGAAGATGCGGCTGCGCTCTTCCGGCATCAAGGCGCCGGCGGCCGCCCAGAGCGTGCCAAGCCCCGCCGCAAACGGCATCAAAGACAGGGCGAGACGCAGCGCTCCCTGCGCGCCAGAGCCTTCCGGCGCTGGCGCCCCATGCCATGCCGCCGCGCAAAGGACGCCAACGCTGATATAGGCGAGAATGGTCAGCCCCAGCACCGCCGCCGCCGGCCCGATCGGCCCATGCGGGGCTGGCGCGAGAAACGCATTGGCGGACCGGCTCATGGGAGTCTGTGTGCCAGAGCCGGCTCTGGCTGTCGCCTGCGGCCTAAGCCACCTTCAGCGGCACCTTCAGAAAGCATCTTCCCTGAGCGTCGGGCGGCGGGAAATGGCCCGCGCGCATGTTGACCTGCACAGAGGGCAGGAGCAGCGCCGGCGCCTTCAGCCCGGCGTCGCGCGCCTGGCGCATGGTCACGAAGTCGTCTTCCGTCACCCCGTCATGGACATGCACGTTGCCGGCGCGCTCGTCTGCGACGGTGGTCTGCCAGGCGAACGCGTCCCGGCCGGGGGCTTTGTAGTCGTGACACATCCAGAGCCGAGTTTCCGGCGCAAGCGCCAGCAGCTTTCGGATGGAGCGATAAAGCGTGGCTGCATCCCCGCCCGGGAAATCCGCCCGCGCCGTGCCGTAGTCCGGCATGAACAGCGTGTCGCCGACGAACACGTCCTGGTCCCCGATTTTCCAGGCCATGCAGGCGGGTGTATGGCCCGGCGTATGGAGCGCTTCGATCGTCAGGGCGCCCAGAGCGAAGCGGTCGCCGTCCTTTGCGAGGATGTCAAACTCCGCGCCCGTCAGGGAAACATCGTCGGCGCCGAAGACTGGCGCGAAGATCGCCTGCACCGCCCGCACCTCCGCCCCGATTGCGACTTTTGCGCCGGTTTGCGCCTTGATCCACGGCGCGGCGGAGAGGTGATCGGCGTGAACATGGGTCTCCAGCACGAGAGCAACATGGGCGCCGCGCGCCTGTGTGGCTGCAAGGATCCGCGCCGCCGATCCGTGATGCGCACGGCCGCTTGCGTGATCATAGTCCAGCACCGGATCGACAATGGCGGCGGCCTTCGTGGCAGGGTCGACGACAAGATAGGACACGGTGAAGGTGGGCTCGTCGAAAAAGGCGATGATCTCTGGCGACATGGCGCGCTCCCTGGTTGCTGAGCGAGCATATATTAGGTCTTGCTAATTTAGACAAGGCTGATATATGAGGGGCATCCAAGGGAGGCCTCGATGGCTGTTGCAGACGCGCCTGTATTGCCGGGCATGGCGGAAAAGGCCGCGCTTGCCGCCCAGTTCCTGCGCGGGCTGGCGCACGACGGTCGGCTTCTGGCGCTTTGCGCCTTGATGGAGGCTGGCGAGGCCCGCGCGGGCCGGCTCGTTGCGGTCACGGGGCTCTCGCAATCGGCCCTGTCCCAGCATCTCGCGATCCTGCGCGAGCAGGGTCTCGTGCGCACCCGCCGGGAGGGGACAAGCGTGATCTACGCCATCGCCGATCCCAAGGTCAGCGCCCTGATCGCCACCCTGCACGCGCTTTTTTGCGCCCCAGACGCCGCAACGGAGTGAAACACGCCATGAAGACCATCTCCCCTGCACAAGCCCGCGCGTTGATCGCGGACGGCGCGACGCTGATCGACATTCGCGAAGCCGACGAGCATGCCCGCGAGCACATCCCCGGCGCCCGCCTCTCGCCGCTCTCGGCTGGCGTGCGCGCCGTGGGCCCGGGCGACGTTGCGGTGTTTCACTGCCGCAGCGGCGCGCGCACAAGCGCCAACGCCGGTTCGCTCGGAGAGGCGGCGCGCACAGCGGGCTGCGAAGCCTATCTGCTGGACGGCGGGCTGGAGGCCTGGAAAGCGGCAGGGCTGCCAACCGCGCAGAACCGCAAGGCGCCGCTGGAGCTGATGCGCCAGGTGCAGATCGCCGCCGGCGGGCTTGCGCTGGCGGGTTTTGCTCTGGGCGCCGGCATCGATCAGGCGTTTCACCTGTTGTCTGGCTTCATCGGAGCCGGGCTCGTGTTCGCGGGGGTGAGCGGCTGGTGCGGCATGGCCAAGCTTCTGGCGCTGATGCCGTGGAACAAGGCGGCGGCGTAAGGCCATGCCGCTGGATGCCTATCATATCCTCGCGGCCCTGGGCTCAGGCGCGATCATCGGGGCGATCCTGTCGCTGCTGGGGGCGGGCGGGTCGATCCTGGCGGTGCCGTTGCTTGTCTTTGTCGTTGGGGTCAGCGATCCCCACACCGCGATCGGCACGGGCGCGGCCGCAGTCTCGGCGAATGCGCTGATCGCGCTTTGGCGCCATGCGCGGCGCGGCAACGTGCGCTGGCCGTGCGGGCTCGTGTTCGCCGCCTCTGGCGTGGCCGGCGCCTATGCCGGCACGCTCTTGGGCAAGGCGATCGACGGGCAGCGCCTCCTGATGCTCTTTGGCGGCGTGATGATCCTGATCGGGGCCCTGTCGCTGCGCGGCGGGCCGGAGGGCGCGCTGGCGCAAGCCATCCGCATGACACGGGAGAACGCCTCCCAGATGGCCCCGCGGCTGTCACTCGCCGGGCTGGGCGCTGGTGCGGCCTCGGGTTTTTTCGGGATCGGCGGCGGCTTTCTTGTCGTCCCCGGGCTGATGGCGGCTGCGGGC
>JBIIUJ010000097.1:0-9819 GCA_044340025.1 Caulobacterales bacterium | reverse complement strand
TGCACGACAAGGCTTGTTCCTCGCCTGACAGCTTCGATGACCCTTGTCTCTGACGCATCGGCATCGATCACCTGAATGATGTCGGCTGGGTCGAAGGCTTCATCGAGCTTGCCGTCCTCATCTGCGAAGCACGATCCATCGTCGAACCCGTCCAGCAGCAGGCTGTTCAGCAACTCGTTCTCGGCGAACGAACTCTCTGGCCAATTTGCCGGATCGAGGTCGCGATGCATCAGCAGCTTCGCGAACGAGAAGAAGCCAAGCTGCATACCATCTGGATCGATTGACCATCCTGGTTGACGCTCGATCTTGTCCTGAACCGCTGCAAAGTAGGCAGTGGGTGTCCAGCCCTCGACCTCATCGACCTCAGGCAGGGTGATCCCAAAGTCCTGACGTAATCTCTCCTGGAGTGGAAGGTTGGTGGTCAGGTCCTCATCGCGAACCGTCAGGTCGTAGGCCGAAGTCCGCTCATTGCGAACCAGCTTGACCGGCAGCAGGATCAGAGGCGACTCGCGCTGGATTTGGGAGCTGGTGCTTTCGCGCCAGCGCAGGAACCCGATTGCCAAGTATAGGATGTTGACGCCCTGCTCTTCCTCTGCGGTCCGGGCATCCGTGGCAAGCCTCAGCAGTCGCTTTGCCAGCGCATCTGGCCCGAGGGGCGTCTCGAGAAATGCATCCGTGTGCCGCCCAGGATCGTCAGTGACACTGGCCTCATCTGCCGCTAGCAGCAACTCATCATCACCCGGCTGCTTGTCCTTTCCCAAGGCCTTGAACCGCATGCGCTTCGCTTCGATCCGCAGGATCGAGAAAACGTCATCAGCGCGCTCGTTGACGATGTTGAGGCAGTTCGCGCGGGTATTGGCCCGATTGACGTGGACCAGACGATTGCGCGTACCAGTGTCAAGAAGCTGGCGGCGTGTTGCTTCGAGGGGCTTCGCAACGCTCTTGGGCTTGCTTTCGTTCATCCCGATACCTTGCAGGTCGATGGAGGGATCCTCCGGATTGCGGCCTAATCCTCACACCAACTGCAGGCATTATCCTAGATGGAAAATGCTGACTTTTGCAGCGCGTTGGCGTCAGCCATCGCGGGGATCGCCGGACCAGAGCCGCTTGCAACCATTCGAGAGCTGGTCACCGCTTCCCCCGCCTGCTGCGGTGCGGCGGGTGGGGGTGGTGGGGGCAGTGGTGCGGTTGAGCCTGGGGCCAGGTTGGGGTTGGGGCAGGCAGCGCGGGCCATGGCGAGGTTGCGCCTTGGGGCTAGGGCTCGAGCCTAGTGGGGCAGGTCGGGAGGGGGTGTCACTTTGCACGCCCGCGAGCCGCCTTCTCCTTTACCCCCCGAATGACCGGGGCACCTCAAAAGGCGAACGGACTCTCCGAATGAATGGCCCGGATCAGGGGGCTGGGTCACAGACGACCGGTAAACTTCCATCGAGCGTGCAATTCATGGCCGACCCAATCTGGCGGTCGCGCATTAGCGTCTCTCCCGAAGTCCCCAGATTGGAGCCAACAATAAAGTCCGGGACGCGAGCTTGTGGCTGGACCGGCACAATTGGTTCCACCTTCACTGGTGGCGCACCGTCTGTTGCCGCGCCTTAAGGCAGCGATGATCCCGATGAAATGCTGATGCTCCCGGCGCTGGGGAGAGACGATATTGGAGGAGGCGGGGCATGACCAGTCTGTTTAACGGCTATCCAGCCACCGGCACTCGCCAAGACAAGTGACCCAGCCCCCAGCAAGGCACTCACATGAATTTGAGTTGGAGCCCCCTGTGCCCTCTCTAACGTTGGGCCAAACGGCTCTGCGTGCCGTCTCAAGGAGTTCGCCGTGACCCAACAAAAGCGTTTGCGACGCATCGCTGTCCGTGTTGAACGTCCTCTCGACGGCTGTGACTTCGCCGCCATGAAAGTCGCCTGCCTCTTGGCGGCACGCCACGGCGCCCACGTGGAGGCGCTAGCCTACGAAACAGATGTCCTTTCGCCGGCGCATCCCCGGGGCGACGCCGTCGAAGCCGACGTGCAAAGCGCGCTGGAGACTCTGGCGCGCGAGCACGGCGCTTCGCTTTCCGTGCACGCGCGCGCCAATTTCGCTGAAGGCATCGGGGAGACCTTCGCCGCGCTGGTCCAGGTGTGCGACATCGGCGTCCTGGGCGTACCCGACCGGCCCACGCCGGCTTTTGGCATGATCAAGACCGTCGCCCTGTTTGACGGCGGACCGATCGTGTTTGCACCGCAGGGATTTGATCCCGGCGCCGGACTGAAACGCATCATCCTAGCGTGGAAGCCTGGGGCCGCCGCTTCGCGGGCGCTGAAGGCGGCCGTCGCGATCGCCGGCGCGGAGACGGAGCTGATCGTCGTCGAGGTCGAAGAGCCCGGCGTGACCCGGCGAGCCCATTCCGGTCTGGAAGCCGTCCATTTCGCCACCGCGCACGGCGTAAGCGCTCGACTCGAGGTGGCGCCCACCCAAGGGCGCAGCGTCCTTGCGGCCTTGACCGGAGCGGCGGACGGTTTTGGGGCCGACCTCATCGCTTGTGGCGTCGTGCGCCACGACCTTGTTCACAATGCCCTGTTCGGCAGCCTCACCAAGGACCTGTTCGACGCAGGCATCCGCCGGCCAATGCTGCTCGCCAGCTGAGGAATAAACCGTCCGAAGAAGGGCAAAGCGCCGGCCCGTCCCTCCACCAGCAGCGGTCTGCGCTGCTGAATGTGCCGCTGGCGCGACCACAGCCTTGGTCGGGCGGTTTATGCGATTGACCCGGCTGTTGGCACAGGTGTGGTTAAGCTTGGCTAGCCGATGTTCGATCCCAGCAGCCTAGCAGAACTCGCCGACGCTGCGGGCCCGCCGTCGCCGGGCTGACGCGTTCCCGTTCGGCGCGCTCAGGGCCGCCCGAGGAGATCCAGCATCGCGCCATCGGGCAGGCGGATGCTGCAGCCGCGCAGCGGGCCATAGGGCGCGGCCACGAGCGCGGCGGCGCTGGCGCCGGCGGCTGCGCAGCGGCGCTCCACGTCGCTGACCGGCAGGCGCAGCGTGAACAGGCCAAGCGCCGGGGGCGCCGCCCCAGCGGCGTGGGAGCGGCCCTCGAGGCCGGTGAAGGCGATGGTGGCGATCGTGCCCTCCTCTCGGCCCGCCGCCTGCCACCAGCGAACGGAGCGCCGGGCGGTCGCCACCACATTGTGCGGCAGAGCGAACAGGTTTGGTCCCGGCTCCGCCGCCGGGCCGTCGAACGAGAGACGCACCCGCAGACCAACGCGTTCCAGCAGGGCGGCCGTCTCCTCCGGCGCGGCGGTGGTTGCAAAGGCCGTGACCGGGCGCGACACAAGGCTCTCCCAGGCCGGGCCGGCGAGCGGCGGCTCCACCCGCTCCAGCAGGCCGAGCACGATCCCGTCGGGACCCGCCATCATCGCTTCGCGCACGCGAAACGGCGGCACCACAAACTCCACCGGATCGCTGAAGCCCTGAAAGCCAGCGCGCTGGAGGCGGCGGAAGGTGACCGCGATATCCGTGATGCGCACATTGAGCCCGACCCAGCCGCCCGCCTCCCAGGGCTGCGCCGAGGAGCGGATGCGGCCGCGATCCTGCGGGCCGGAGAACGCCACAAGCCGCACAAAGCCGCGCCCGGCGCCGGGCTGCGCCAGCAGCACCTCGCGCGCCTCTATCCCCCGGTCGAGACCCCAGGCCGCAAGCTGGGTGCGATCGACCCGGCCGCGCTGGACCACGCGAAAGCCAAGCACATCGCGAAACAGCGCGGTCTGGGCGTCGAGGTCGCTGACGGAGATCACAGCCTCCTGCCAGCCGTCGTCAACCGCCGTGTCGAACGCCGCCCCGGCCGCGACCGCGAGCGCGAGGCCGGCGGCGGTCGCGCTCATGCGGAAAGAAAGCTTTCGAGGAGGTTCGCAAGCCGCTCGGGCGCCACGTCCCACATGCCATGGCCGAGGTCCGGCAGATCGAGGCTGCGCGCGTCCGGGCGCAGGGCGATGGCGCGCGCCGTCGCCTCCCACAGATCGTCGCGCGGGCGCAGGATCATCAGCGGCTGTGCGAGACCCTGGAGCGCGCCAGCCATGTCGTAGGCCGCGATGGCCGCAGCGCCGCGCTCGCGCGCGCCTGGGCGCATCTTCTCGCCATAGGCGCGCAGCACGCTCTCGCGCGTCTGGCCCGGCCCGCGCCAGAACCAGGAGCGGCGCCATTCCTCGCGCGCCCAGTCGCCGTCCTCGTCGAAAGGGATGGGGGCCAGCGCGCCGAACCGGGCGCGCTCTTCCGCCGTGAACACAGGAACCGCCGCCAGAACCACGCGCCGCGCCGCCACCCGCCGCTGGTGGATCAGTTCTGCGGCGATGGCTGCGCCCGTATGGTAGCCCAGCAGATCCACCGGTCGGCGCGACAGACCGAGGCTGGCGATCGCATCGCCCAGCCCCTCGGCATAGGCCGCAATCGTCTGTGGATCGGGCGCGTGATCGGACATGCCATAGCCCGGCGTGTCGAAAGCGAAGACCCGCCGCTGCGCCGCAAGGTGCGGCATCACCGCCGCGAAGACCTGGCTGGAATTGGGAACCTGATGAAAGCACAGGAGCGGCGGCCGGACGCGCGCCGCGCCGCTCTGGCGCAGATGCACCTGCCCATGCCGGCTTGCGGCATAGAGGCGGCGCACCGGCGGGCTGGCGGCGGCGGCGGCGGCGGGCGCTCCGGCGAGACAGGCAACCCCGCCCAGAATCCCGCGCCGATCGATCACGCCTCAGCCCCCGAACTTCACCCGCGCCGTCACCCCAAACGTGCGTCCATCCGCCGGCGTCACCTGGAAGGCGCGCTTGAGCGCGCCCGGGAACGGCTGGGCGAAGAAGCTGTTGAAGTCGCTGAAGCGGATGATGACGGGAGGCGTGCGATCGTCAAACACATTGTCGACGAAGGCCGACAGGCTGAAGCGATCGGTCTCGTAGCCCACGCGCAGGTTCACGCGCGTCTGGTCGCCCGTTTCGGCGAAGTTCGAGGGCTCGGCGAACTGGCTGGAGCGGTAGGTGAGATCGCCGCGCGCGTAGATCTCTCCTTCCGGCAGGGGGTGGGTGTATTGCGCGCCAAGCGCCGCCTGCCACTTGGAGGCGCGCGGCAGGCGGTTGCCTGAGACATCCGCCCCGAACACGCCGTTGGGCAGCTGCACCAGCCGCAGGCCAGGCAGCGTGGCCACCTGGCCGGTCGCGCGGTCGATGCCGGCGAGCGCGGGATCGATGTAGGAATCGAACGTTGCATCCGAGAGCGAGAGCGCCGCCGTCAGGTCGATCCGCTCGGTCGGGCTGGCGGAGATGTCGAGCTCGAAGCCCTGCGAGGTCGATTGCGCGGCGTTGGCGATGAAGGTGTTGTTGGCCGGCCCGCGCGAGGAGGCGGAGACCACCTGCTGGTTCGACCAGTCGATGTAGAAGAGCGTGGCGTTCACAAGCAGGCGGCGATCGAAAAACGCCTGCTTGGTCCCGATCTCATAGGTCCAGTTGGTTTCGGGCGCATAGGCGCGCTCGGTATCGAAGATGTTGATCTGATCGTTGAAGCCGCCGGTCTTGAAGCCCTTGGCCGCCGAGACGTAATACATCTGCGCGTCGTTGGGCTTCCAGTCGAGGATGACGCGCGGGGTCCAGCTGTCCCAGGTGCGCTCGCGCCGCGGATCTGGCGTCAGCGCCGCGCCGCGGAAATAGTCGAACGTCTTGGTCTCCTCGCCCCAGCGCAGGTCCGCCGTGCCGGTCAGGCCGGGCGCGAACTCATAGCCGATCGAGCCGAACAGAGCGACGGCGTCGGTTTCCGTCACCGAGACGAACGGCCCGTTGTTGCGCACGGGATTGGCGCTGCGCACGGCCGGCGGCAGGAAGAACTGGGCGTAGGCCCTGTTTTCGAACCGGTTCTTGAAATTGTAGATGAAGAAACCGCCCAGAACCCTCAGGCGCTCGCCGTCGAACGAGAGCCGGATTTCTTGGCTCACGTCCTCGCGGTTGATCACGTTGCCGAAGGTGAAGAGCTTGTCGGCCAGGTAGTCTACGTCCTGGTCATAGAGCTGGTCTTCGGTCGTGTAGGCAGTGATGGCGGTGAGGCTGAGCGTCGGCGAGAAATCATAGCGCAGCGTAAAGGCGGCGCGGGTGGTATCGCGCTCGAAGCCGGCGACGCCGTCAGAGGCGGAACAGCACACCAGGCCCGGCGGCGGGTTTTCAGGTGCCGCGCCTCGGAAGAAGCCGAGCGAGCCGCCATTGGAAAGTGTGAGCGCCACATTGGCGGGCGTGAGGAAGGCGGCGGCGGTGCTGTCTTCGTCGCTGGCGACGTTCAGGCGCAGGCTGGCTTCCAACTTGGGCGTGGGCGTGAGGCGCAGCACGCCGTTGAAGGCTAGGGTCTTTTGCCGGTTCAGGTCCGGCCCTGCCGGGTTCTGGTTCTCGTAGAAGCCGCCCCAATCGCGCCAGATTGCACCGAGATGGACCGAAAGCAGATCCTCCACGATCGGGGTGGTCAGTCCGCCGCGCAGTTCGTAGCGTTCCTTGTCGCCGGCGGTGGCCTCGACATAGCTCTCGAACGTATCGCCCGGTTTGCGGGTGACGAAATTGATCGCGCCGGCGAAGGTGTTGCGGCCGTAGAGGGCCGATTGCGGCCCGCGCGCCACTTCCACTCGCTCGAGATCGGTCAGCAGCAGGTTCGCGCTGGACCGACCGGAGATATAGACCCCGTCGATAAAGAGCCCGACGGGCAACTCGTCACCGATGCCGGCAAGCCCGACCGCCCGCATCGAGACGCTAGGGTTGTTGCGTCCGAACGGATCGGACGCGGACAGCGAGGGCGCAAGGGCGGAGAGCCGGTCGAGGCTGTCGATCCGCTGGCGCTCGATCGCGACCTCGCCGAAGGCAGCGATGGACAGCGGAACTTCCTGCAGGCTCTCGCTGCGCAGCCGCGCCGTGACGACGACGGTTTCCGCCCGGCTGGCCGTGGCGACGGGTGCCGCCTCCTGGGCGAGCGCCGGAGACATAACGCTTGCCAGACCCGCAATCAGTGCGGCGCTGGATGCGCAAAGACGACGATCGATCATGGACAGGCCCCCGGCTGGTAACAGAGGCGATGGTGCAACGTGACGCCAATGCGACAAAGCAGACAGCGGTTCTATCAGATATCACCGCAGGCGATGGCGCACGCTCACGGCAGGCCAGGGTATGTGGCGGTCAAGTGAAGGCCGGCCCCCTGGTCTGGTCATAGTTAAACTGTTGAATCGGATCCATTTTTGGATTCTGGCGATCCCTCCAAACCGGAGAACGATCTGGCGCGCAGGGCGCGCACGTGGTCCTTGACGAGGTCGATGACGCGCTCGGCGGCCGGCGAATGGCGCCCTCGCGCGGTAAACAGCGTCAGTTGCGCCGGGATCGCCGGATGGGAAATCGCTGCCGTCAGGAGGCCGCGCCGGTTGAGGTCGTCAATCACCGCCAGCCGAGGCAGCACGGTGAAGCCGTGCCCCCAGGCCACAGTGTCCAGAAGCGCCGAGAGCGCATCGATCTCCAGCGCGGTCTGGAACAGGAAGCCCAGATCGCGCGAGGCTTTGTCGAGCCAGCGGCGCAAGCCGTTCTGGCCGGTCGGCAGCACCATGGGCAGCCCCGCCAGATCGGCAAAGCGCAGCGCGGCGCCCACCTTATGGCGCGCAAACATGGAAGGCGCGCCGACAAGGAACATCTCGTCGTCGAACAGTAGCTCGCCATCGATGAGGTGCTTCACCTGCCTCAGCGGGATATAGGACACGGCCAGATCGGCGCGCCCTTCAGCCACCCAGCCGGTAACGCCCGCGCCATAGCCCTCGGTGATGCGCAGCTGCACATCGGGCAGAACGGCGCGCGCAGCCAGCGCCACAGGGCTTGTCACCAGATGCGCCACCAGAGGCGTGGTCGCCACCGTCACCGCGCCGCTGGGCGAACCGCGCATGTGCGCGATGGCGGCTTCCAGCCGGTCAAATTGATGGCTGATGTCGGCGGCGAAGGCCATCACCGTTTCGCCGGCGGATGTGAGCCGCACGCCCCGGCCCGTCCGCTCGAATACCCGCAGCTTCAGATCCTGCTCGATCAGCTTCACCTGCTTGGTGAGGGCCGGCTGAGAGAGACCCAAAGCCAGCGCCGCCTTGCTGAAACTGCCGGCGCGGGCGATCGCCACGAAGTATTCGATCTGGCGCGCGGTCAGCATGGGGTGTCCGTCACAAGCGCTGGCTTGCCTCGCAATAATGCCCTTCAGGATCGAAGAAGCAAAACATCTTCAGCCTCGTCTCGTCGCCGCCTTCGCGGGCGGGCACGGCCCAGACCGTGGGCGGCGTGGCGATAACGGCTCCCGCCGCCAGGGCGCGGGCGTGGGCAGCTTCCACATCGGCGCAGTTGAACACCTTCACTGTATCGCCGACCCGCACGCGCCCGTCGGCTGGCGCGGACAGCGGCGCGCTTCCGGGCGGGGGATCGAGGAATTGCAGAAAGCCGATCATGCCCACCGTCGGGTCCTCGGCCTGCATCACGATCAACCGCGCTGGCGCGCCGCTGGCGGCGCCTGTCGGCGGAAAGCGCGAATCCACCGCAAGCGTATGATCATACCAACGCGTCATGCCGAACACGGCGGCGTAGAAATCCGCCATCCCCTCGGCGTCGGCGCAGAGATAGGTGGTGCGGCGAAACAGGGGCTGGTCCACGGCGGGGCTCCAAAGGCAGTGTCTATTCAGGTGCGATCCGCACGATTTGCTTGCCCAGATTGGCGCCGCTGAACAGGCCAGCCAGCGCCGCGGGCATTACCTCCAGCCCATCCAGGCGGTTTTCCAGCCAGGTGAGCTTGCCCCGCATGATCCAGTCGGCGAGCGCCTCCTCGGCCTCGGCATACCGGTCGGCGAACGCGTAGATCTGGAAGCCGATCATGGTGGCGTTGGCGTAGGCGAGCTTGAAATAGTTGGAGGGGCCCACCGGCTTGCCATCGGCCATGTATTGCGAGATCGCCCCGCACAGCGCCACGCGCGCGCTCTGGCGGAGCCGATCCAGCGCGGCTTCCAGCGTGGGGCCTCCGACATTGTCGAAATAGATATCCAGCCCCTCGGGCGTCAGCGCATCGAGCGCAGGGCCGATCTGGCCATGTCGATAATCGATCGCCGCGTCATATCCCAGCCGCTCGGTCGCCATGCGCCGCTTTTCCTCGCCGCCGCACACCGCAATGATGGGCGAGCAGCCCATGATCCGCGCGATCTGTCCGACGGATGAGCCAACCCCCCCCACAGCGCCGGAAACAAGGATCCGGTCGCCCGGCCTCGGCTTCACAAGGTCCATCCCGAAATAGGCAGTATAGCCCGTCACCCCCAGCACCCCGATGGCTGTGGACATTGGCGCCACGCGCCCGGCATAGCGGCTGACATAGGTAAGGCGCGCGCCATCCGAGACTGCGTAGTCCTGCCAGCCGAACGGCCCGTGCACGACATCGCCCTCGCGAAAGCGCGGATGGCGCGACGCCGTAACCCGGCCCACACCGCGCCCGCGCATCGTCTCGCCAATGGCCACCGGCTTCTCGATCGTGCCGCCGTCGAGCACGTATTGCGCCATCACCGGGGCGAGGCTGAGGTAGTGCTGACGGACGACGAATTGCCCCTCGGCCGGCTCGGGCGCGGGGGCCTCCTCGAGCCGGAAGTCGGACGCAGACACCAGGCCGACCGGCCGGCGCGCCAGAACCCACCGCCGGTTGATCTCCATGCCGCCCACGCCTCTCCTAACGAAGAGCGCCACTGTGCACCGCGCCGGCGCGGCGGCGCCAGACGCAGGAGGTTATATCAGGTATGGAGCGCGGCCCGCAGGCTTCCGCCCGCGCCCGGGA
>JBIIUJ010000096.1:0-9845 GCA_044340025.1 Caulobacterales bacterium | reverse complement strand
CCGCTGGAAGAGCGGGGGACGCGCCCGCGATCAGATTGGCGGAGCGTCTGTACGGTCTTGGATTGCCGATGGGACGGCTCAAGACGGGCACGCCCGCGCGCCTGGATGGACGGACAATCAATTATGGCAGCCTTGAGGAGCAGCCCGGGGATGACGATCCGACACCGTTTTCTTTCCTGACCCCCGCGATCACGTCCCCGCAGATCCCGTGCTGGATAACCTGGACGACTGCGGAGACCCATCGGGTCATTCGAGATAACCTGTATCGCTCCGCTGTGTATGGCGGCGCCATATCGGGGCGGGGCCCTAGGTACTGTCCTTCGATCGAAGACAAGATCGTTCGGTTTGCGGATAAGGATCGCCATCAGATCTTCCTCGAGCCGGAGGGCTTTGACGATCCGACGATCTATCCGAATGGCATCTCGACGTCCTTTCCGGAGGCGCTGCAGGAGGCCTTCATACGCACGATCCCCGGTCTGGAGTCGGCTCGGATCCTGCGGCCTGCGTATGCCATCGAGTATGACTATGTGGACCCGCGGGCGCTTTGGCCGTCGCTCGAGACGCGAGCGGTCGGCGGGCTTTATCTTGCGGGCCAGATCAATGGCACGACTGGGTATGAAGAGGCAGCGGCGCAGGGCTTGGTCGCCGGGGCCAATGCGGCCCTTAGTGTCGCCGGCCGCGATCCGCTCCAGTTCAGCCGAAGCGACAGTTATATCGGCGTGATGCTGGACGATCTGACGACGCGTGGCGTGACGGAGCCCTATCGCATGTTCACGTCGCGTGCCGAATTTCGGCTCTCGCTGCGGGCGGACAACGCCGATCAGCGGCTGACCGCGCGCGGGATCGAGGTGGGATTGGTGGGGAGAGAGCGGCAGGTCGCCTTTCAGGACAAGATGGATCGACTTGCCGAGGCGCGTTCATTGGCGGCGTCCCTGACGCTGACTCCGCCCGAGGCTGCGCGGGTCGGCGTTGCGGTCAATCAGGACGGCCGCCGCCGGTCCGTTTCCGAATTGCTCGTGCTGCCTGGGATGAGCTGGGAGCGCGCGTGTGCGATATGGCCGGCGCTTGCTGCGCTGGCTGGCGATGCGCGCGAACAGATTGAAGCGGATGCGCTCTATGCGGGCTATCTGGATCGGCAGGCGGCGGATGCCGCCGCATTGCAGCGTGACGAGGCGCTGAAGCTGCCGCCAGATCTGGACTATTGGTCGATCAGAGCCCTGTCGCATGAGCTCAAGGAAAAGCTCTCGGCGGTTCGGCCGGGGTCGCTTGGCCAGGCCGCGCGGATCGAGGGGATGACGCCCAGCGGTCTTACCGCCCTGCTGGCTCATGTGCGCAAGGGGCCGGTGGTTCGTGGCGCTGCCTGACGCTCGGTCGGTGGTCGCTGACTGTGTTTCACGTGAAACGCTGGAGCGGCTCGACGCCTTTGAGGCCCTCCTCATCCGGTGGCAGGCGTCCTTCAATCTAGTCGGCCCAAAAACCCTCTCCGAGTTCTGGGATCGACATGTGCTTGACAGCCTCCAGTTGCTGGACGTTGCGCCCAAGACAGCGCTGCGCTGGACCGATATTGGCAGCGGCGCTGGTTTTCCGGGCCTCGTGCTTGCCGCGACGCTCTGCGAGCGACCCGACAGCCATGTCCGGCTGATCGAGCCCAACCACAAGCGGGCAGCCTTCCTGCGCGAGGTTGCGCGCGCCATGATCGCCCCAGTTTCAGTGGTCGCCTCCAAAGTTGAAGATGCGCCAGTGGAACCCTGTGATATTGTCACCGCGCGTGCGGTTGCTCCCCTTGTCGATCTGCTCGGCATGGCTCAGCCCTACCTTGCCAAAGGGGCGCGGGGGCTGTTTTTGAAGGGACAAGATATAGTATCGGAATTGACCGAGGCCTCTAGATATTGGAGTATTCAGGCAGAAATTGTCCCAAGCCGCAGCGATGACCGTGGGCGGATCCTTGTGGTGAAAGAGGTGCGTCGTGAGCCAGCGTCTTCCCCGGATACTCGCCGTGGCAAACCAGAAGGGTGGCGTCGGTAAGACCACGACCGCCATCAATCTGGGTACGGCCCTGGCCGCAGTGGGACAATCGGTTCTGGTTCTGGACGTTGATCCTCAGGGCAACGCCTCGACGGGTCTGGGCATTCCCAGGCAAGAGCGCCGCGCCAGTTCCTACGACATTCTCACCAATGCCGCGGCGATCAAGGACGCCATTGTGCCGTCGCGCATTCCCAATCTCTGGGTGGCGCCCGGCAGCGTCGATCTCTCCGGCGCCGAGATCGAACTCAGCGCCGCACCGCGCCGCTCGTTCCGCTTCAAGGATGCGCTCGATGCGCACCAGGAAGCCGCCGCACGCGGCGAAACGATCAGCTTCGACTACGTGCTGATCGATTGCCCGCCCTCGCTCAATCTTCTCACCGTGAACGCGATGGCTGCCGCACATGCCGTTTTGGTGCCGTTGCAGTGTGAGTTCTTCGCCCTGGAAGGGCTTACCCAGCTCATCCGCACCATCGAACTCGTCCGCCAAAGCCTTAACCCGACCCTGGAGATCCAGGGCGTGGTGCTGACGATGTATGATCGGCGCAACAATCTTTCCGATCAGGTGGCGCAGGATGTTCGCCTGCATCTCGGAGAGAAAGTGTATCGCACGATGATCCCGCGCAACGTGCGTGTCTCGGAAGCGCCCTCCCACGGCATGCCGGCGCTGCTCTATGATCACCGTTGCCCGGGCAGCCAAGCCTATATCAAGCTCGCCAGCGAAGTTCTGCAGCGCGAGCGCGTCCTGAGGGCGGCCTGAACCGATGACGGAGCTCAAACCGCGCGGCCTTGGCCGCGGCCTCTCCGCCCTGCTCGACGAATACTCCGAACAGGCGATCCCCCCCACGATCGAGGCCAAGCGGCCGCCCGGGCCCCAGGAAGTTGCGCTCGATCTGATCCGGCCCAACCCCAATCAGCCTCGGCGGCGCTTCGACGACGAGGATTTGGCCGAGCTCGCCGCCTCCATCGCCGCCCAGGGCGTGCTGCAGCCGATCCTGCTGCGTCCGCTCGGAGAGGATCGGTTCGAAATCGTTGCTGGCGAACGCCGGTGGCGTGCGGCGCAGCGGGCCGGCCTTCACGCCATCCCCGCGCTGGTGCGATCGTTTGACGACGTGCAGGTCGCTGAAATCGCGCTGATCGAGAACGTGCAGCGCGCCGACCTGAATGCGATCGAGGAAGCGCGGGGCTATCAGCAGCTGATTGAGCGCTTCGGCCGCACGCAGGCGTCCGTCGCGGAGGCGGTTGGGAAAAGTCGGGCGCATGTGGCCAATCTTCTCCGCCTTCTCGCTTTGCCGGAGGCGGTGCAGACGCTGGTTCGGGAGGGAACACTCACCGCCGGCCATGCAAGAGCCGCCCTTGCCGCGCACGACCCCGAAACCGCCGCCCGGCATTTTGTGGAGAAGGGGCTTTCGGTGCGGGAGGCCGAGCGCTACGCCTCCGCCGACCGCGCGGTTGAAAAGGCCGTCAAGGCGCTGAAGCCGGCCAAAGATACCGACACAGAGGCGCTCGAAGGCGACCTTTCGGCCGCTCTTGGTCTGCCCGTCGCCATTCGAACGGATGGCAAATCCGGCACGCTCGCCATCACATGGCGCTCACTCGATCAGCTGGACGATCTATGCCGCCGGTTGACGCGGTTTGGCGCCTAAGCTCGCCTCCCTGAGCGCTTATCCGCCGAGCGCGCGATAGGCCCGAGCCGTCTCCCGCGCGATGGCGCGGCAGGCTGCATCGGCCGCCTGCACCGCGCCCGTAAAGGCCGTGAAGCCGTGCGCCAAACTGTCAAAACACAGATACTTGGTTGAAACGCCCGCGCCCTCCAGCCTGCTGGCGTAGGCGGCGCCCTGGTCCAGCAACGGATCGAAGCCCGCAGTGGCGACAAGCGCCGGCGCCAGCCCGGACAGGTCTTTCTCGAGCAGGGGCGAAAGGCGGGGATCTGCGCGGTCTGCGCCAGCCGGAAGATAATGGGCCATGAACCACGCCATCGTGTCCGCCGTCAGGGGGAAGCACTGGCTATACGCGTCCATGGATCCGCCCTGCGCGGTCAGGTCGGTCGCCGGATAGATGAGCAACTGGAAGAAAGGCTGCGCCGCCCCGCGCCGCTTGCGCTCCTGGGCGATGATCGCGGCGAAATTGCCGCCCATGCTGTCGCCTGCCACGGCCGCAACGCCAGCCGGCGCCCCAAGGCGCTCAGCGTTGGCGCAAGTCCAGTCATGGGCCGCGATGGCATCCTCCAGCCCAGCGGGAAACGGATGCTCCGGCGCCAGGCGATACTCCACCGACACGACCGGACAGCCGATTTCCTGGCTCAGGATCGTGCAGAACGCATGGCAGGTCTCGATCGAGCCCACGACGCCGCCGCCGAAGTGAAGATAGGTCAGCGCCGGCGCTTCACGGCGCTGGCGCGACGGCTTGTAAATCCGCACCGGGACGGGCCCTGCGGGGCCGGCGAAGACCTCATCCTGAAAGGAAACACCCGGTTCGGGCGCGCCGCCAAACATCGCATTGAGAAGGTCTGTCCCCGCGCGCCCGGCCGCCACAGTGAAGGGATCTGGCGGCGGGGCCTTCGCTGCCTGAGCCGCGATGAACTGAAATTGGGCATCCAGCGTGCGCCCGTCGATCACCAACGGCGAACCGCCGCTTAGCCTGCGCAGCAGGCCCTCAGGCAACCCAAGCATCATGCGCACCAGAGCGCGCTGCAGCTTCATGATCGGCCCTCCCGCAGCGCCGCCATGCCACCCTTCACCATCGCAACTGCAAACAGCGTCGCCTCCTCCGGATCGCGGTCTGGCCGGGCGAGCAGTCGATCGCCGACCTCCTGAGCGATTCCGATGCAGGCGGCGGTGAGAAAATCAGGGTCGATGGCCTTGTCCTCCGCTTGGCGCAGGATGTCGGCGATGTCAGCTTTCAGTTCGTCAAACAGCGCGAGGCTCTCGGGAGTCTCGAAACGGACGCGCGTGCGCCCCGGGGTGCGCACCTGAATCTCCGCCAGCGGACTATCGGTGAGGAGAAACTGAAACCACGCCCGATAGGCGAGCGTCAGAAACTCTTCAAAGGTCTGGGATGCCTGGCGCGCGGCCCGCAGCAGCGGGCGGAACCGTGTCACGCCGTCATCGTGGAGGGCGTGGAACACTTCCTCTTTCGATTTGAAATAATTGTAGAAAGTTCCGCTTGCGAGCTCGGTGCGCCGGATGATGTCGCGCACAGTCGTGGACTCATAGCCCAGCTCGGCAAAGACCTGGCGGCCAGCCTCCAGAATGGCGGCGCGGTTTGCGGCCTTAGTTTTCTCGCGTTTGCCTGCCGCTTCCGCCAAATCGATGACCTGTTCGCTCACCACGTCCCCCTGTCACGCGCAGCATCGCCATATCCTGACGGGGCGTCAATTTCATCAACGCGGATCAGCCTCCGCCGCCTTGATCCCGCCATTGCGCAGGGCGGCATGCAGTTTCCCTGGAAGGTCCAGCCCGAGCTGCGGCGCATCCCCCGCCAGAGCCCAGACCTGGAGCGAAAGTACCGGGCCCTTGTCTGTGAGGCGCGTCACCCGGGCCGCCGGCTCAGCCGGTTCGGCAAGAATGCGCCCATCCTGTCCGACGCAACCCCGGGCAAGCGCCGCAGCCTGTTCGGTGTCGGTGTCCCAGGCCAGCGTGACATCAATATCCACGCGGCGCTTGTCCATCGCGGAGAGGTTCCAGACCGCTGCGGCCAGAACCTGATTGTTGGGAATGGTGATCTTGTGGTTCTGCGGGGTCACGATCTCGGTGAAGAAAAGGCTCACAACACGCACGACGCCGCGTCGCCCGGTCACTTCCACCAGATCCCCGACGCGATAAATGTGGAACACGATAATCAGGAAGCCGGCCGCCACGTTGGACAGCGTGCTCTGCAGCGCCAGGCCGATCGCCAGGGTCGCTGCGCCCAGAACAGCCGCCACGCTTGTGGGCTCGACCCCTGCGAGCGTCAGCACCAGAACCAGCGCGCCGATCAGGATGCCCACGCGCGCAATCTCGGCAACGAAACCGGTTAGCGTTGCGTCGAGCGCCTCCAGGTCGCGCGCGCGCCGAGCGGCCTTGCGCACAAGCCCGGCCAGCCATCCCGCAATCGGAAACGCCAGAATCGCCACCCCGATTGCCAGCGCGATCCGCCAGGGTGGCGACAGCAGCGCCGGGTCCAGATCGATCATGCGCGCACCTCTTAGCCCTGCTCGTCTTTAGGGCGCGTCAGTGGCGTGTCCAGAACCGCCATCGCCGGCTGATCGCCAGCGCGTTCCAGCTTTTGCGCAACCTGAGGGGCCGCGGCGGCAGACGCTGCCGGCCTGCGCCGCCTTCGGGAAACGCGCCACCCGCTGAGCGCGCTTCCCCGGAGCGGGCCGCTCGGCTAGAAGGCGCGCCGTCTCTTCCCGTTCAAAGATCACGCGAGCGCACCCATGGCCGCCCAATACATCTTTTCCATGCAGGGTCTGACCAAGGCCTATCCCGGCGGCAAGAAGGTCTTTGAAAACATCTGGTTGAGCTTCTACCCGGATGCAAAGATCGGGGTCGTCGGGGTCAATGGCTCGGGCAAGTCCACGCTTCTCAAGATCATGGCGGGGCTTGATAAGGATTTCTCCGGCGAAGCCTTCCCCATGGCCGGCACCAAGATGGGCTACCTGCCGCAGGAGCCGGAGCTCGATCCCGCCAAGACCGTCTGGGAAAATGTGATCGAGGCCTGCCCCGAAAAGCAGCTGTTCGATCGGTTCAACGCCGTCTCCATGCAGATGGCGGAGGATTATTCCGATGAACTGATGGAGGAGATGAACACCCTTCAGGAGCAGATCGACGCCTCGGACGCCTGGGACATCGACAGCAAGATCGAAATGGCGATGGAAGCGCTGCGCTGCCCGCCCAACGACGCCGCCATCGAAAAGCTTTCCGGCGGGGAAAAGCGCCGCGTCGCGCTGTGCCGGCTGCTGCTCTCCAAGCCCGACATGATCCTGCTCGATGAGCCGACCAACCACCTCGACGCCGAAAGCGTCGCGTGGCTTCAGCACCATCTGGAGGCGTTTCCCGGCTGCGTGATCCTGGTCACGCACGACCGCTACTTCCTCGATCAGGTCACGAAGTGGACGCTCGAACTCGATCGCGGCAAGGGCATCCCTTATGAGGGCAATTACTCGGCCTGGCTGGAGCAGAAGACCAAGCGGCTTGCCCAGGAAGAGCGCGAAGGCGACGCCCGCGCCAAGATGATGGCGCGCGAGCTGGACTGGGTGCGCCAAGGCGCCAAGGCGCGTCAGGCCAAGTCCAAAGCCCGCCTCCAGCGCTATGAGGAGATGGCCAACGCCGCAGAGCGCGAAAAGCAGACCTTCGCCACCATCCAGATCCCGCCCGGCCCGCGCCTGGGTCAGAACGTGATCGCCTTTGACGGGCTGAAGAAAGGCTTTGGCGACCGCCTGCTGATCGATGGGCTCAGCTTCAAGCTGCCGCCAAACGGCATCGTGGGCGTGATCGGGCCCAACGGCGCGGGCAAGTCCACCCTGTTTCGCATGATCACTGGCAACGAGACGCCGGACGCTGGCGAGATCCGCATCGGGGAGAGCGTGAAGCTCGGCTTCGTCGATCAGTCGCGCGACAGCCTCGACGACAAGAAGACCATCTGGGAGGAAATCTCGGGCGGGTTCGACGTGATCGAGGTGGGCGGCCGCGAAATCCCCTCCCGCGCCTATGTTTCCACCTTCAACTTCAAGGGCGGCGACCAGCAGAAAAAGGTCGGCCTGCTTTCGGGCGGGGAGCGCAACCGTGTTCACCTGGCCAAGACCCTGCGCTCGGGCGCCAATGTGCTCCTGCTCGACGAACCGACCAACGATCTGGACGTCGAGACGCTGCAAGCGCTGGAAAACGCCCTGGAGGACTGGCCCGGCTGTGCGGTGGTGATCAGCCACGACCGCTGGTTCCTCGATCGCCTCGCCACCCACATCCTCGCCTTCGAGGGCGACAGCCATGTGGAATGGTTCGAAGGCAATTTCGAAGCCTATGAGGAAGACAAGAAGCGGCGGTTGGGCCTGACGGAGATCATCCCCAGCCGGATCAAGTTCCAGAAGTTTGCGCGCTGAGTTAGAAACAGATGCTGCCTGCTACCAGACCGAATGAGGATATGGATATAGCGCTGCTGAAAAAGCTATTGTTTCGTTCAGAAAGCGTTCAACTTGTAAAAATTCAATGTCAGGAAGTACAAGGAAAGTCCCCGGATTTCCGTATCTTTGAGAACTCTCAAGAAGTTGGATTTTGCGAGCTTAAGAGCCCCCGCGACGACGACCTTGCTGAAGAAATCAACAATCCCGCATATCAAGGAATCGCATCTGTTAACAAGGATGATCCCACTTTCAATAAACTTGGGCGTCATCTAAAGAAAGCCGCAAATCAATTTAATTCTATAGATCCAAACGGCGATAAAATTCACATACTAGTTGTCGCCAATCATGATGACGGCGCAGACTTTTCAGATATCATAACCACAATGTGTGGTTTTGAGTGGTACGGTCGCGAAAAAGTTAAGGTCAATTATGAGGCGGCAATATCCGTCAGTGAAGCCGTGATACCAACGGTTGATCTTATCATATACATAAACGCACACACGGAAGAGCTGAATTACTGGGAGAATCCAGATCGACCCGAGTTGGCATGTCAAGCGAGACAGCTTGCAGGCCTTTGACCTGAGCGCCTAAATTTGTAACTCTAATACCTTGTAGGAGGTGGTCGTGGCCCTCGCCGAGTGGAGGCCGACGAGCCGACGGCGGCCGCCGCTTTCCCCGACATCATCCTGACCCTTGGAGACATCTAATCCATGGCCGAGTTCGCCGACGACGTTGCCGATAGCGTTGGCCCCACCGGGTGCCTGGATCATGTTTCGGTCGCCATCGGCGATCCCGCGCGCGCCGTCGCCTTCTACAAGGCCGCACTGGCCCCGCTGGGGCTTGTCGCGACGTTTGAGGAGAGCTGGGGCGCCGCGTTCGGCAAGCCCGGGGCCTTCTCCCAGCTCTGGGTGCATCCGCCGTTTGAAGGCGCACCGCATGCCGGCAATGGCATCCACATCGCGCTGCGTGCGCCCAACCGGGCCGCGGTGGATGCGTTCCACGCGGCAGCCCTCGCGGCAGGCGGACGATGCGATGGCCCGCCCGGCCTGCGGCCGCACTATCATCCAAACTACTATGCCGCCTTCGTGCGCGATCCGGACGGCAACAAGATCGAAGCGGTCACGCATACGCCGGAATAGCCAAACTCTCCGCCGGCCCGTAGAAGCCCGCGAGCGTTTGGAGACTTTCATGGCGGCGGCTTTCGATGTGGTGGGCGTGGGCAACGCCATTGTGGATGTTCTTGCCCCGGTCACGGACGCCTTTCTCCTTGAACAGGCGATCCCGAAAGGCGCGATGAACCTGATCGAGGAAGACCGCGCCGATCAGCTCACCGGCCTGTTCCAGAACAGCCGCGTCATTCCCGGCGGCTCCGGCGCCAACACGCTGGCCGGCGTGGCCAGCCTGGGCGGCCGTGGCGGCTATATCGGCAAGGTCGGCGCAGACGATCTCGGCGCCCTGTTCACGCGTGATTTCAATGCTGGCGGCGTCGTGTTCGACACGCCCGCCCATGCCGGCGGGCCGGGCACCGCGCGCTGCCTGATTGCCGTCACGCCGGATGGCCAGCGCAGCATGAGCACGTTTCTGGGCTGCTCCACACTGCTCGATGAGCGCGATCTGGATCGCGACCGGCTGGCCTCGGCGGCCATCGTGTTTCTGGAGGGCTATCTGTTCGACAGGGAGGAAGCCAAGCGCGCCTTCGTGCATGCCGCCGAGATCGCCGCCG
>JBIIUJ010000012.1:0-33865 GCA_044340025.1 Caulobacterales bacterium | reverse complement strand
CACCACCTTCGTGTTTCGGGTCCGCAACGTGCCGGCCGCGCTCTACAAGGCGATGGGCGGCTTTGCGACCAACAGCGTGAACATGACCAAGCTCGAGAGCTATCAGGTCGGCGGCAGTTTCTCGGCCACGATGTTCTACGCCGACATCGAGGGCCATCCCAGCGACCGCAACGTGAAGCTCGCCATTGACGAGCTGCGCTTCTTTTCCGCAGAGCTGAAAGTGCTGGGCGTCTACAAGGCGGCGGCGTTCCGCGGGCTGTGAGCGCCAGTCCACCCCGGCGATTCTTGACTCTCCTGGCCGCCCGGCCTATTGCGCCGCCTCTTCGCGCATCCAATTCGCGCGCTTTGACCCGCACGACCCCCGGCCTGAGCTTCAGGTAATCCGGACGAGGCGGGCGAAGCTCCCCGCTCGACGTGATCGTCCAGCGGGGCGTTTTGCCTTGTGCGCGACCTTGAGGATGGTTGATGTTCGACGCGCTTTCAGAACGCCTCACAGGCGTCTTCGACAGCCTCACCGGCCGCGGCGCGCTGTCGGAAAAGGATGTCGAGGCCGCCCTGCGCGAAGTGCGCGTGGCGCTGCTGGAGGCCGATGTCGCGCTGCCGGTGGTGAAGGATTTCATCGCCAAGGTGCGTGAAGAGGCCGTCGGCGAGAAGGTGATCCGCTCGGTCACGCCAGGCCAGCAGGTCGTCAAGATCGTCTATGACGCTTTGGTCGAGATGCTGGGCGGCGAGGCGCCGCCGGAAGACATCAATCTCAATCAGGGCCCGCCCGCGATCGTGATGATGGCCGGGCTCCAGGGCTCGGGCAAAACCACCACGACCGGCAAGCTCGCCAAGCGGCTCAAGGAACGCGCGCGCAAGAAGGTGATGGTCGCCTCGCTCGACGTGCGCCGCCCGGCCGCGATGGAGCAGCTGCGCGTGCTCGCCGAACAGGTGGGCGTGGATGCGCTGCCCATCGTGGCTGGCCAGCAACCGACCGACATCGCCAGGCGCGCGCTCACAGCGGCAAAGCTCGGCGGCTTTGACGTGCTGATCCTCGACACGGCCGGGCGCACCTCGATCGACGAGGAGATGATGGCCGAGGCGGCGGCGATCGCGGCCATCGCCCAGCCGGTGGAGACGCTGCTGGTCGCTGACAGCCTCACCGGCCAGGACGCGGTGGAGACCGCGCGCCGCTTCCACGAGCGGCTGAAGCTCACCGGCCTCGTGCTCACCCGCGCAGACGGCGACGGGCGCGGCGGGGCGGCGCTGTCGATGCGCGGCGTGACGGGCCTGCCGATCAAGTTCCTCGGCGTCTCGGAGAAGATGGACGGGCTCGACGCGTTCGACGCGCGACGCATCGCGGGCCGCATCCTCGGCCAGGGCGATGTGGTCAGCCTCGTCGAGCGGGCGGTGGAGAATGTCCAGCGGGCCGATGCCGAAAAGCTCGCGGCCAAGATGGCCAAGGGCAAGTTCGACCTCGACGACATGGCCATGCAGCTGCGCCAGATCCAGCAGATGGGCGGCATCGGCGGCGTGCTCGGCATGCTGCCCGGCGCCCAGAAGGCCAAGCAGGCGATGGCCGCCGCCAACCTGAACGAGAAAGTCATAGCCCGTCAGATCGCGGTGATCACCTCCATGACCAAGGCCGAGCGGGCCAAGCCCGATCTGCTCAACGCCTCGCGGCGGCGCAGGATCGCCGGGGGTGCGGGCGTGGACGTTGCCGAGGTCAACAAGGTCATCAAGCAGCACCGCCAGATGTCGGACATGGTCAAGAAGATGGGCCGCGGCGGCATGAAGGGCCTGATGAATATGTTCGGCGGCGCCGGCATGGGGGGGCCTGGCGGCCTGGGCGGGATCGATCCCGCAGCCCTGAAACAGCTTGGTTCCGGCAAGGCGCCCGCCTTGCCGGGCCTGCCGGGGGCCGGGTCTCAGCCCGGCGCCCTTCCCGGATTGCCCGGCGGCCTGCCGGGTCTGCCCTTTGGCAAGAAATGAGCGACGTGAAAGGAAAAACGCAATGTCTCTGAAAATCCGTCTCGCCCGTGGTGGCGCCAAGAAGAAGCCGGTCTATCGCATCGTGGTGGCCGACAGCCGCAGCCCGCGCGACGGCCGCTTCATCGAGAAGATCGGCGTCTACAACCCCACCCTGCCCGACACCCAGACCCGCGTGACGATGGACCTGGAAAAGGCGGCCGAATGGCTGAAGAAGGGCGCCCAGCCGACCGATCGGGTCGCGCGCTTCCTCAGCCAGGCCGGCCTTGTGACCTGGACGGCCTCGAACAACCCCCAGAAGGCCGAACCGGGCCAGAAGTCCAAGGAACGCGCGGCGGAAAAGGCCGAGAAGGCCGCTGCGGCCGCTGCGGCTGCGGCTGAACCGGTCGTGGAGCCGGAAGCGGAAGCGGTAGCCGAAGCGCCCGCCGCCGAGTAAGGCGGGGGCCATGACGGCTCCCTCCCTCATCGCGCTCGGGCGCGCGCCCGCCGGGCCGGACGACCAGGTGGTCCCCGGTCTGGCCTGGGCGAGCTTCACCAAAGCGGGCGTCTCCGGCGCGGGGGCGTTTGGCCTCGCGCGGCTGGATCCCTGCGCGGATGGCGGGCGCTGCGCCATGGCGCCCGACACCAAGATGCGGGTGGCGTCGGTTTCCAAGCTCGCCACCGCCGCAGCCGTGATGCGGCTGGTGGAACAGGGCAAGCTCGATCTCGACGCCGATGTGTCGGGGCCGCTGGGTTTTGCGCTGCGCAATCCGGCCCACCCGGATGCGCCCATGACGCTGCGCCATCTGCTCTCGCACACCTCCTCGATGCGCGATGCGGAGATCTATTGGGGCGGCCTGGGCGGGCGGCTGGAAGACTTCTTCACGCCCGGCCACGAGAAGTTCTGCGATGGCGCGCGCTTCGCCCCGCAGGCGCCGGGCGCATACTTCGCCTATTGCAATCTGGCCTTCGGCGTCATGGGCACGCTGGTGGAGGCCGCAACCGGCGAACGGTTCGATCTCGCCGCCAAGCGGCTGGTGTTTGACCCGCTGGGCCTCGATTGCGGGTTCAACTGGTCTGGCGTGCCGGCGGAGGCGGTGGCCCGTTCGGCGGCGCTGCACCGGCTGACGGAAGATGGCTGGGTGGTGCAGGCCGATGGGCTGGAAGCGATCGCCCGCACGCCGACCTTCCTTGTGGAAGGGGACGCCCGGATCGAGGATTATCGCCCGGGAACCAATGGCGTGATCTTCAACCCTCAAGGGGGATTGCGCGCCAGCGTGCTGGACCTGGCAAAGCTCGGCGTCGCCCTGAGCGACGGGGGCGAGCGCGTGCTCCAGCCCGCAACGCTCGCCGCCATGGCCGAGCCGCAGTGGCGCGATACGGGCGAGAATGGCGACACGCTGGGCGGCGCCATGCGCGCCTTCGGGCTGGGGCTGCATCTGGAAACGCCGCAAGGCCCGATCCCCGGCCTCGCCCACCGGCTCGTCGGCCATTATGGCGACGCCTATGGCCTGAAGTCTGCGTTGCTGTGGGATCCCGACACCGGCGTCGGCTTTGCCTATGCGGTGAATGGGACGCCGGAGAAGCTGGCCTATGCGGCATCAGGCATCGCCGTGATCGAGGAAATCGCGATCAGGGCGCTGTATCGGCAGGTCTTTGGATGACGCAGCCTGACGCGATGGTGCTTGTCGGGGCGATCGCCGGCGCGTTTGGCGTGCGCGGCGAAGTGCGGCTGCGCCCCTTCACGGCCGATCCGGAGGCAATCCTGGCCTATGGCCCGCTGTGCGACGCCCAGGGCCGGGTGATCCTGACCATCGAGGGCGCGCGCCCCATCCCGGAAGGGATCGCCGTGATCGCCGCCGAGGTGAAGACGCGCGAAGACGCGATCCGCCTGCGCAACACCAAGCTCTATGTGCCCCGCGCCGCCTTTCCCGAGACCGACGAGGATGAATTCTACCACGTCGATCTGATCGGCCTCGCCGTGGAGGCGCTGGACGGCGCGCCGCTGGGCCGGGTGCGGGCGGTGGTGCCGGGCGCCCAGGATCTGCTCGACATCGATGGCGATATCGGCCGCTGGTATCTGCCCTTCACGCGGGAGATGGCGCCGGTGGTGGATCTGAAAGCCGGCCGCATCGTGGCCGATCCGCCTGAGGGGCTCGTGCCGGGCACGGGCGGCGAGAGCGAAGACTGAGGCCGCAACCTCCGCTCAGGCCTGCGCCCAGCTCTTCAGCAGATGATGGGCGATCGCCATGGGCGGCGGCGACCAGAGGGTCTGGCCGTCGCGCTTCAGCCCGCCATCGAGCATGGCGCGCGCCTCCTCCCGGCTGACCCAGATCACCTGTTCCAGTTCATCGTGGTCGGGCGTGGCGGCGTCGTCAGTGGTTTCGGCGATCAGGCCGATCATCAGTTGGGACGGGAAGGGCCAGGGCTGGCTGGAGTGGATCGTCACCTGCCGGGCGGTCAGGCCCGCTTCCTCCTTCAGCTCGCGCGCGCAGGCCTCCTCGATGCTCTCGCCCGGCTCCAGGAAACCGGCGAGGGCGGAATACATGCCGCGCGGGAACATCTTCTGCCGGCCGAGCAGCGCGCGCTCGCCATGGGTGGCCAGCATGATCACCACCGGATCGGTGCGGGGGAAATGCTCTGCGCCGCAGGAGGGGCAGACGCGCTTCCAGCCGGCCTCCGCCATCTGCGTTTCGGCCCCGCAGCGCGCGCAATGGGGATGGGTTTCATGCCATCCGAGGATCGATTTGGCCTGCCCAAGGATCGCCGCATCCGGCCCCGCGAGCCGGGGCGCCGCCGCGCGCAGATCGGTGAACTCCCCCAGCCCCGCGATCGGCGTCTCGGAGAGATCGCGGCTCGCGGGAACCGAGACCGCAAAGTGCGGCGCGCCGGCGGGATCGACGCCCAGAAACACCGGCTCCGCTTTGCGGCCCGCCACCGTCTCCAGCGCGGCGAGCGCGAGCCAGACGGGGCCGTCGTCATCCAGCAGCGGCCGGCCCTCCTGCAGCGCCAGCAGCCGCCCGGTCGGCTCGGCGCGGGCGCGCGCGATCCAGTCCGCATCGCGGCGCTTCTCGCTCGCCCGGTCCAGCGGCGCGCCGGCAAAGAGGTTGGGGTTCGGGAAAAGATGCATCAGACGGCCGTGGCCCCGCCATCGATCACGAAGGTCTGGCCGGTGGTGAAGCCGCCGGCCTTCGAGCAGAGAAACACCGCCATGCCGGCGATCTCGTCGGGCTGGCCGATCCGCTTCAGGCAGGAGTGCGCGGTGGCCTCCTTCAGGATCGCCGGATTCTCCCACAGGGCGCGGGCGAAATCGGTCTGGACCAGACCTGGCGCGATGCAGTTCACGCGGATGTTGTCCGGGCCATATTCGAGCGCGAGGTTGCGGGCGAGCTGCATGTCGGCGGCCTTGGAGATGTTGTAGGCGCCGATCACGTTGGTGGCCTTCAGGCCGCCGATGGAGGAGATGATGACCACCGCGCCGTCCTTGCGGGCCTGCATCTGGGGGGCGACCATCGAAATCAGCCAGTGGTTCGAGATGATGTTGTTTTGCAGGATCTTGGCGAAGACATCGTCCTGGATGCCGGCCATCGGCCCGAAATAGGGGTTGGACGCCGCATTGCAGACCACGATGTCGATCTGGCCGAAGGCGGCGTTTGTCTCGTCCACCAGGCGCTGAAGGTCGTCCTTGGCGGAGATGTTGGCGGGGATGACGATCGCCGTCCCCGCGCCATGGCGGGCGTTGATCGCATCGGCCACCGCCTGGCAAGGCTCGGCCTTGCGCGAGGACACCACCACGCGCGCGCCGTGGGCGGCGAGCTGTTCCACGATCGCCTTGCCGATCCCGCGCGAGGATCCGGTGACGATGGCGGTCTTTCCAGTCAGGTCGAACAAGGCGGTCATGGCGCTCCCTCTCATGTGTGAGGGCGAGACTAGAGCGCAGGCCCGGCGGGCGGAAGCCGCGCCCCTGCGTCAGCCGGCCGCCGCATCCATGAAGCGCGCAAGCTCCACATCCAGCGCCGTGACGCCGCCGCTGTCATGCGTGGCCAGCGTGACGTCCACCGTCCTGTAGACGTTGGACCACTCGGGATGGTGATCCATCTGCTCGGCCTTCAGCGCCACATGCGTCATGAAGGCGAAGGCGGCCTTGAAGTCGGCGAACTGGAACCGCCGGCAGATCGCGTCGCGCCCGTCCACGGCGCTCCAGCCGCGAAGGTCCGCCAGCGCGGCCTCGGCGCCAATCAGCGGAGCGGACATGGCCCTCAACCTGCCAATTGCGCCCGGGCGGTTTCCAGAAGCTCGGCCATCTCGCGCTGAATCGCATGATCGGAGACATCGGCGCCCTTGGCGGCGAGGTCGGCCTTCACCTTGCGAAACACGTCGTCGTCGCCGGCTTCCTGGAAATCGGCCATCACGACCTCCTTGGCGTAGGCGTCCGCGGCCTCGCCAGAGAGGCCCATCTTCTCGGCCGCCCAAAGGCCCAGCAGCTTGTTGCGGCGCGCCACGACCTTGAAATCAGTCTCTGCGTCGCGCGCGAATTTGGATTCGGCGGCTTTTTCGCGATCATCGAACGTGGTCATGGGGCGCTCCCTGTCTTCTCCGGGATAGAAGGCCGGCGTGGCCCCCGCAAGGCCGAACGGTGAAAGAGCGTTGTGACGCACCGTCGCTTGCACTAGGGTCTGGCGCAAAGGTCGCGATGTGCAGGGTGAGGCGCGCGCGTCCGGTTTCCGGTCAGGAGAGGGCGTTCATGACACGCCGCAAGAAAATCTACGAAGGCAAGGCCAAAATCCTCTATGAGGGGCCTGAGCCCGGCACGCTCATCCAGTATTTCAAGGACGACGCGACCGCTTTCAATAATCAGAAGCACGCCATCATCGAGGGCAAGGGCGTTCTGAACAACCGCATCTCAGAGTTCATCATGACGAACCTGAATGCGATCGGCGTGCCCACCCACTTCATCAAGCGGCTCAACATGCGCGAGCAACTGGTGCGCGAGGTGGAGATCATCCCGCTTGAAGTGGTGTGCCGCAACATTGCGGCGGGCTCCATCTCGAAGAAGCTGGGCATTCCCGAGGGCGAACCGCTGCCGCGCTCCATCGTGGAATTCTATTACAAGAACGACGGGCTCGGCGATCCGATGGTGGCCGAGGAGCATATCACCGCGTTCAACTGGGCCTCCACCCAGGAGATCGACGATGTCATGGCGCTGAGCCTGCGGGTGAACGATTATCTCTCCGGCCTGTTCGCCGGGGTCGGGATTCGACTGGTCGATTTCAAGCTGGAGTTCGGCCGGCTGTATGAGGGCGACATGGTGCGCACCGTGCTGGCCGACGAGATCAGCCCAGACAGCTGCCGCCTCTGGGATGCGCGCACCAACCAGAAGCTCGACAAGGACCGCTTCCGTCAGGACCTCGGCGGGGTGAGCGAAGCCTATGCCGAAGTGGCCCAGCGGCTGGGCATCTTCAAGGATCCCCGCTCCGCCCTGGCGGAGGGCGCCTGATGCGCGCGGTCGTTCACGTTCATCTCAAGCACGGCGTGCTCGATCCCCAGGGCAAGGCGATCGCCCATGCCCTGCAGGGCCTTGGCTTCGCCGAGGCGGCCGACGCCCGCGTGGGCAAGGTGATCGAGCTGGACCTTGCTGAAACAGACCCCGCGCGCGCGGAAGCCCGCGTGCGCGAGATGTGCGAGAAGCTGCTGGCCAATACGGTGATCGAGAGCTACCGCGTCGAGATCGCCGCCTAGGCGAGCGTTAAGCCCCGCATCAGGCCTTGTCGGCCAGCGGCACCCCATAAAGCTCCAGGCGGTGATCGATCAGGCTATAGCCCAGCCGACGCGCGATCTCCTGTTGCAGCCGCTCGATCTCGGGATCGACAAACTCGATCACCTGGCCGGTCTTCATGTCGATCAGGTGGTCGTGGTGGTCGTCGGTGGCTTCCTCGTAGCGCGAGCGGCCATCTCGGAAATCGTGGCGCTCCAGGATCCCGCTCTCTTCAAACAGACGCACGGTGCGATAGACGGTGGCGATGGAGATGCCCTTGTCGATCGCCGTCGCGCGGCGATGAAGCTCCTCCACATCGGGGTGGTCCTTCGAATCCGACAGAACGCGCGCGATCACGCGGCGCTGGTCTGTCATGCGCAGGCCCTTGGCGATGCAGAGTTTTTCGATACGGTCCGGCATGGCGGCTCTCCGGTGGTCGTGCGTCAGGTATGGGGCGCGGCGGCGGCGCTGTCCAGACGCAGCGCCAGCGTGATCGCGTCGTCTCCATCGGGATAATAGGCGCGGCGAACGCCAGTTTCCGCAAAGCCCGCCGCGGCATAAAGCCCGCGAGCCGGGCCATTGCCGCGCGCGACCTCCAGATGGACCAGCCTGACGCCCAGCGCGCGCAACGCGGCCAGCGCTTCGCCCAGCAGGGCGCGGCCAAGCCCGGCGCGACGGACAGCCGGTGCGACCGCAAGCATCAGCACTTCGGCCTCGTCGGCGATGGCGCGCGCCAGAACAAAGCCCTGCCCGGCCGCCCAGAAGCAGAGCCCGCCCGGCGCGTCGATCAGGTCGGCGATGCTCTGGGCGCTCCATCCATCCGCCATCGCGGCGGCATGCAAAGCAGCGAGCGCGGGCGCATCGGCGGGATCGGCGCGCCCGATCAGACCCATGTCGCGCCCTCGGGCGTGCGCCCGCCGGGCAATTTGGCGTCAGGCGCACGCAGATACAAAGGCCGGGGCGGGCTGGAGGCGGGATCGCGGCGCGCGGCCAGCGCCGCCAGCCGCAGGGGGTCTGGCAGCGGGTCCGGCGCCAGCGCCGCCCCCGGCAGAAACCGCGCGACAAGCTCCGCCCCCGTGCCGGCGATCAGGCTTGCCCCCGGGGCCAGCGCGGCGGCATCCGCCGGGCCAAGCAGGGCTGCCGGCCCCAGCGGCGCGCCATCGCGAAACGCCTGGGCATAGACTGCTCCCTCCAGCGCCCGATGCGCGCAGAGCGCCAGCCCAGCGTCGGGCGCCAGCGCTTCCAGCGTGGAAATCCCCACCGCCGGCCGGTCGAGCGCGGCGGCAAACCCGCGGGCGAAAGCAAGGCCCACGCGCAGGCCGGTGAAGCTGCCTGGCCCGGTCGTCACCGCGATGCGGTCCAGCGCGGCGGGCGCCAGGCCAGCTTCCGCAAACAGCGCCTGCGCCATCGGGGCCAGCGCCTCGGCATGGCCGCGCGCCATCGCCTCCCGACGGACCGCCAGCGACTGGCCGTCGCGCCAGAGCGCCAGCGCGCACTGGGCGAGCGCGGTGTCGATCGCCAGAACCAGCATCAGCCGACCCGGCAGGCCTCCTCGAACGACAGGCGCGGCAGGCGGGCAAACAGATCCTTGTCGCTTCCGTATCCGATGTTGCACAGGAAATTGGATTTCCACCGGGCCATCTCCGGATCGGGCGCGAAGAAGGCGGCATCCACTGCGGCGCGATCAAAGCCCGACATCGGCCCGCAATCGAGCCCCAGCGCGCGAGCCGCCAGCATCAGATAGCCGCCCTGCAGCGTGCCATTCCGGAAAGCCGCATCAAATCCGCCGTCCGGGGCATCGGCAAACCAGGCGCGGGCGCCTGGATTATGCGGGAAAAGCTGGGGCACCTTGTCGTAGAAGGCTTCGTCCCAGGCGACGATCACCGTCCAGGGCGCGCTCATGGTCTTGTCGACATTGCCGCTCAGCAGGCAGGGCTTGAGCCTGGCCTTGGCTTCCGGCGAATGGACGAAATAGAAGCGCGCCGGCGAACAATTGGCGCTCGTCGGCCCCCATTTGGCCAGATCATACATCGCCCGGATCAGAAGCTCCGGCACGGCCTTCTCGGTCCAGCCGTTGTGGGTGCGGGCGAGACGAAACACCTGATCGAAGGCGGCGTCGGGAAGGGGGGCGTGCATGGGTTCTCCGTGCGGCTGTTTGCGCCCCGACATAGCCGCGCCCGCCGCCCCCGCGATAGAGGCTCTGGCTAGAGCGCCTGCTCCACGCGGGTCACTTCCGGCACATAGTGGCGCAGCATGTTCTCGATGCCGGCCTTCAGCGTCATGGTCGAGGAGGGGCAGCCTGCGCAGGCGCCGCGCATGTGGAGCTTCACGACGCCGCTCTCGGGGTCGAAGTCGGAAAACAGGATGTCCCCGCCATCCTGCGCAACGGCGGGGCGCACGCGGGTGTCGAGCAACTCCTTGATCTGTTCCACGATCTCGGCCGCATCGCCCTCGTAGACGCGGGTCTCTTCGGGCGCGCCCGAGCCGGCGGCGTCTGTCACGACAGGCCGGCCGGCGGTGAAACAGTCCATGATGGCGCCCAGAATGGAGGGCTTGATGTGCGGCCAGTCGACGGCGTCGTCCTTGGTCACGGTCACAAAGTCCGGCCCGAAGAACACGCGCCGCACGCCTGCAACCCTGAGGATGGATTCAGCAAGCGGGGACCGCCCCTCCGCCTCGGCGAGGCCACGAAACTCGATCGAGCCCGGCGGATAGACCTCCCGGCCCGGCAGAAACTTCAGCGTGGCGGGGTTGGGCGTGGCTTCGGTCTGGATGAACATGGGGGCGGGGCTCCGGCTCCTGCCGACATGAGCGCGCGCAGCCCCGATTGCAAGGGCGGGCATGTTCAGCCGCAACAGCCCCAGGGCGATCGCCGCTTGCATTTCAACGCTCCTGTGGGCGGGATGCGGCCATGGTCGTCCATCCCCCAGCGGCGGATGAGGGCGCCTGCTCTGGATTGATCTGAATGAAGGAGATCTGAAGCCGTGACCGGATTCATCGACCCCACGAAGGAGCGCTTCGCCGCCTTCCGCGCCAACGATCGGCCAGGCCCAATCAACATGCTGAATCTGGTGCGGTTTCGCGAACGCGCAGCCTATGCCGATGGCCGGGCATGGACAGGGGCGCAAGCCTATGCCGCCTACGGACGGGAGAGCAATCCGATCTTTGCGCGCGTCGGCGGCCGCATTATCTGGCGCGGGCAGTTCGAACTCACCCTTACCGGCCCCGAAAACGAGGCGTGGGACGAATGCTTCATTGCCGAGTATCCGAGCGTGGCGGCTTTCGTCGAGATGATCCGCGACCCGCTCTACCGGGAAGCGGTCAAGCATCGCCAGGCGGCGGTGGAAGACTCCCGCCTCATCCGACTGGCGCCGGCGGTCGCGGGGGCTGGGTTCGGCGCCGACGCCTGATTGGCTGCTGGCGAGGAGCGAGCCGGGCATCGCGACGCGCACTCCCGGCCGCCGCCGTCACCCCGCCGGCGACGTCCTCTCCAGCGCCCGGAAATGCGCGATGATATCATCCCCGCACGAGAGCCGCCGCGCGATCTTGCTGCCCGGTTCGATCACGCGCCAGAACGGGATGACGCTTTGCGTCGGCTTGCCCTGCGCCAGCTCGTCCAGCGCCACCTCGGCCACCACTTTCAGATAGATGGCGGTCGAGACAGGGCAGGTCGCCGCAGCGCCGTTGCGCCGTGCGAGCTCGTTGCGCATCGCCTCCACGCTGCGCGTCTCGCCGGGCGGGATCCGGCTGATGTAATTGGCGAAGACGCCGGGCGAGCCGATGAACAGCACCGAGCCCGCCTTGATGCCGGCGAAATCGGTGTGGAGCATCTCGGTCCGGGCGGGCTTGGCCTTGTCGAAGCGCTTGCGCCAGTCAGTGGGTCGCTTGGGCTTGGTCGTCATGGTTCACGCTCCACTGGCGGTGCGCCGGCGCGCGACCTCTCTGGCCAAGTCCTCCAGATAGGCGGCGGCAAAGGCGCCGGGGCTGAAGAACAAGCGCGAGAGGAGGCGTCCGACGGGCGAGGCGACCGTCGCCTGCTCGCGCACCGCTATCCGGGTCGCGCCCGACGCCAGGGTCTCCAGGCGCGCCTCCCAACGCCCGACGTAACCGCGATTGCTTTCAAACTCGAGGGCGAGCGTCTCGCCGCCGGCGTCTGTGAGACGGAAGGAGATGCGCTCGCCGTCGGCTGCGATCTCGGTCCAGGCAGTATCGGACTGGCGCTCCACCGCTTTCACCCGCGCGCGCCAGGCTGGCTGGCTCTCGACGTCCAGAACGGTGCTACGCACGAGGGCGGCGGGGGCCTCGATCGTCGCGCTCGCGGTCCCTTCCCGGGTCGCGGGCAGAAGCGCGCCAAGGATCATGACGGCGATGCCGATCAGCACCACGCCAGCGACTGAAAACAACAGGATTCTCATGGCCTCTCCGCCAAACAGGATGCGCCAGGTTCTAGAGCCGGCCCGAGGCGGCACAAGTATCCCAATATTTGCTTTGCAATAACAGCACTCTAACCCGAATCATGCGCACACAGGCCCCAGCGCTCAAGGCGGGTGAACGGTCGCGCCGCCTCGCCGGCCGCCGCTTCGAAGGGGGTGGCGTCCGACCCGAACCGCTGGGCGCGGGGGCACTCATCGGCGCGATGGGGCCATCATCGCTGCGTCAAGGCTATCGCACTGCGGCGCTGGAAACGGCGGCGGGTTTCGACTAGATGCTGGCGCGATGGGATCGCCGTTTGCCGCCGCTTGCGTTCGCCAAGCGCTTTTGACGCTCGCGCTGTTGGCGCTGGCGCTGAAGGTGTTTGCGCCGCCGGGCTATATGCTCGTGGCCGGCGACCATGGCGCGACGGTCGTCATGTGCACCGAGCATGGGGCCATGGAAGTGGCCCTCCCGCTCGGCGAGGATGCGGGCGATCAGCCCGAGGCCGCGCCCGATCACCCCTGCGTGTTCGCCGTCGCACAGGCTGCTGCGCTGCCCGGTCCGGGCCAGTCGATTGCCGCACCGCTGTCGTCGCCCTTTGCTGCGCCGCCGCCTGCGCGCGAAGCCGCCCCCCGGCCGGGCGCCGGGCTTGCAGCCCCGCCCCCGCCTGCTACGGCGCCGCCAAGCCTGATCTGAAATCCAACGCCCCGCTGCGGCGCGCACGCCTGCGCGCCGCGCCCTTCCCGTTGACTCAGCATCAGGTTTTCCATGTCTTTCCTCATCACCGCGCGTGCTCCGCGCGCCCTCCTGCTCGCTTCCGTGTGCGCGAGCGCATTTGTCTCTCCCGCCGCCGCCGACGTTGCAGCGATCCGCCAGGCCGATACCGTCGTCGTGCTGGGCGAGCGCACTGTGGCGGCCACCGCTCAGGCTGAAGCCGCCAAGCAGCCAGGCAATGTCTCGGTCGTGCCGGCCGAAGCCTTCGCCGACCGCTATGCCGTGACCTTCCGCGACACGCTGCAATTCATCCCCGGCGTGATCGCGCAGCCCCGCTTTGGCGAGGAGGTGCGCCTCTCCATCCGGGGCTCCGGCGTCGCCAACAACGCGCACCTGCGCGGCGTGGAGCTGCAATTCGACGGCGTTCCCCTGAACGGCGCGGATGGCTTTGGCGACTTTCAGGAGATCGACCCCACCTTCACCGCCGCCATGTCGGTCTATCGCGGGGCGAACGCCTTTTCGCTGGCCGGCGCCACGCTGGGCGGGGCGATCGCGATCGAGGGCCTGCGGGCGCGTGATCAGGAAACCGCCGGCGCCGTGCGGATCGAGGGCGGATCGTTCGAGACCACGCGCGCCAACGCCCGCTTCGCCCATGTGGGCGAGCGGTTGGACCTGATCCTCGCCGCCACCGCCCAGAAGCAGCGCGGATTCCGCGAAAACGCCGAGCAGTCCAACGGCCGCTTCTATCTTCAGGGCGGCTGGCGCTGGACCGCCACGGCCGAGACGCGGTTTGGCCTGCTGATCAATGACGTGAACCAGGAGATCCCCGGCGCGCTCACCATCGCGCAGGCCCGCACAACCCCGCAGCGCGCCAACGCGGGCAATCTGGGCTTCGCCTTCGGGCGCGACATCAACAGCCTGCGCGCCTGGACGCGCACCACCCTGCCGGCGGGCGCGCTGGGCGCGCTCTCGTTCGGGGCGGCCTATAGTGCGCGCGACCTCTATCACCCGATCAGCATCGTGATCGACCAGCGCGTGCTGGATCATCTGCTGTTCGCCCGGCTGGAGGGGGAGGCGGGCGCGTGGTCGTGGAGCGCGGGGGCGCGCTGGCGCGACGCCCGCACCGCGGCGTGCACCTTCACCGCCATCGCCAATGGTCAGGCCGACCGCGGCGTGCTGACGGGCGACAGCATCCAGCGGGCCGGCGGCGTGGACGTGTTCGGCGAGCTGCGGCTTCAGGCGCGCGACGACCTGACGCTGATCGCGGGCCTGTCGAGCATCGACACGGATCGGGAGGTGGAAAACCTCCGCAACCGGGCGGCGAGCGATAGCGAGAGCTTCTCCCGCATCAGCCCGAAGATCGGCCTTCTCTGGGCCCCGCGCGAAGACCTTCAGGTGTTCGCCAATGTCGCGGGCGTCTATGAGCCGCCGGCGTTCGGCCAGCTCACCCAGGGCGGGTTCGTCACCTTCGTGCCGATCAAGGCGCAGGAGGGCGTGAGCGCCGAGATCGGGGCGCGCGGCCAGTGGGGCCGGCTCGACTTCGAGATCGCCTATTTCCACGCCCGTCTGGAAAACGAATTCATCGCCTTCCAGGTGAGCCCGCTGATCCCGGCCGCCACCTTCAATGCGCCCAACACCCGCCGGCACGGGCTGGAAGCGGGCGGAACGGCGCGGCTGGCGAAGAATGTGTTCGGCGGCGCGCTCAGCCTGCGCGGCGCCTGGACCTATAGCCGCTTCCGGTTCGAGAACGATCCCGTCTATGGCGACAACACGCTTGCCGGCGTGCCCGAGAGCACGCTCGTCGCCGAACTGGCGTGGGAGGCTAGGCCTTGGCGGATCGCGCCGTCGGTCTTTACCCAGTCGGACACGACGGTGGATTTCCGCAACACGCTGGAGGCGCCCGGCTACACGCTGGTGAACCTCTCCGCGTCCTGGCAGGCGGGGCCGAACACGCGCCTGTTCCTTGAAGGACGCAATCTCGCCGATGAGGCGCATGTCTCGATGGTGAGCGCTATCGCCAATGCGCGCGCGCCGGGCGTGAACCTCGCGGTCGCCACTCCTGGCGAGGGGCGGGCCTTCTACATCGGCCTGCGCACCGGCTTCGGGGGGCGGCCATGACGGCAGACGCGCTCCCCGGCGCACCGGCGCGGCGACCCATCCGGGTCGTCGCGCGCGGCCTGCACACCCGGCTCGCCTGGGTGGCGGGCCTTGTGGCGATGGCGTGGGCGGCCACGGGCTTCCTGCATCCGATCATGAGCTGGACGGCCCCGCGCCCGGCGGTGCAGGCGCCGCCGGCGCAGACCCTGCCGCTGTCGGGGCTGATCGCGCCGGGGCCGCTACTGGCGCAAGCCGGCCTTGCCGAGACACGGCAGGTCCGGTTGGCCGATGTGGAGGGCTCGCTCGTCTGGTTTGCCGCCACGCCCGAGGGCGGAGGCCGGATCGCCCTGGATGCGCGCACCGGCGCCCCCGCGCCGGAAGCCGAGCGCACCCACGCGATCGCGCTGGCGCGCCACTATGCCGGCCTGGCGGATACTCCGGTGCGGAGCGCCCGCCTGATCACGGCCTTCTCGACGGACTATCCAAGCGTCAATCGGCTGCTGCCGGTCTGGGAGGTGACGTTCGACACGCCAGACGCCCTCGCGCTCTATGTCGATACAGGCATGGACCGTCTTGCCGCCGTCACCAACACGCCGCGCAGGATCCTGCTTTCCGTGTTCCAGAACGTGCATACGCTGAAGTTTCTGGAGCGGTGGGAGCCTGTGCGGCTGGCGGTGATCACGCTGCTGATCGGCACGGTGATGGCCATGACCATCGCCGGCGCGGCGATGCTGCTTTCCGGGCGGGGTCGCGGAATGCGGCGGGTTCACCGCGCGCTGGCCTGGGCGGCTCTGGTCCCCACGCTGATGTTTACCGGCTCGGGCCTGTTTCACCTCTTCATGACCAATTCGCTCAGCCCCAGGCCCGAACCGACGGCAAGCCTCTTCCGGACCGCCGACCTGCCGCCGCCGCCCCGAGCCGGGAACGCCATGATGCGGTTTGGCGCGCTTGCGGCGTCAGCCGGGCCCTCCGGCCCGCTCTGGCGGGTGGAGGCGGCGGGGACCGGTCACTATCTCGGCGGGGCCGCAGGCCTGACCGACGCCGATCATGCCCGCGCGCTCGCCGGCGCGGCGCCGGATGCGGCTGTGAGTCGCGTGGAGCGGTTCGGCGGCGACTATGGCTTCATCAACAAGCGCCTGCCTGTCTGGCGGGTCGAGACCGCTGACGGACCCGTGTTTGTCGACGTGCGCGAGGGACTGATCGCCGCCTCCGGGGTCGCCTCCCCCCTCGCCCGGATGGAGGACTGGACCTTCGACACCCTGCACAAATGGCACTTCCTCGATCCGCTCGGCCGGCGAAACCGGGACTATGGAACCATGGCCGCCACGCTGCTGATCCTCACCACCGCCGGCTTCGGCCTTGCGCTTGCGGCGCGCCGCCGCCGCCCCTCTTCCAACCAAGGAGCTTGACCATGACAAAGAGCCTGATCGCCGCCCTGCTCGCCTCGGCCGGGCTTCTGGCCGCCTGCGGCCAGCCCGCGCCCGATGCCCCCGCCGCTGCGGCCCCGCAAGCCGCCACCGAGACGCTTGCGTTGCAGGACCCGGCTGCGCGCGCCACGCCCGACGGGGCGAAGGTGGCGGCCGGCTACATGACGATCATCAACAGCGGCGCCGAGGCCGACCGGCTCGTCGCCGCCTCCAGCCCCCGCGCGGCGCGCATGGAGCTGCATGAAATGGCGATGGAAGGCGACATGATGAAGATGCGCCCGGTTCCGGCCATCGAGATCCCCGCAGGGGGCAAAGCCGAGCTGAAGCCCGGCGGGCTCCATTTCATGTTCATGGAGATCGACGCGCCCTTCAAGGAAGGCGACTCCATCCCGCTGTCGCTCACCTTCGAAAAAGCGGGCGTGGTCGAGACCAGCCTGCCGGTGAAAACCTTCACGGCAAAGGGCGGTGCGGACGAACACGCGGGGCACTGACAGACTTGCCGGAGCGGTCTGCATGAAGGTCCGAAAATGGCGAGCGGGGGCGCGCGCAAGGGGCTAGGGTGGCGCTCATGCTGACCTTGTCCCTTTCCCGCATCGCCTCCCCGCTCGGGCCGCTCCTGTGCGCCGTTGACTGCGATGGCGCGCTTGTGGCGCTGGAATTTGGCGATCTTGCACAGAGGATGGACCGGCTTCTCGCCCGGCAGTGGGGGGCGGTGGGCAAGCGGCAGGACGCGCCGCCGCCGCCGCTGGCCGCCGCGCTCGACGCTTATTGGGCGAAGGATTTCGCCCCGCTTGCCGGCTATCCAGTCCGCCACGGCGGAACCGCGTTTCAGCGCGCCGCCTGGGCTGCTTTGCGCGCCATCCCGGTGGGGCAGACCCGCAGCTATGGCGCGCAGGCCGCCAGCATCGGCAAGCCCGCCGCCGTGCGCGCCATCGGGCTCGCTAACGGGGCCAATCCGATCGGAATCGCCACGCCCTGTCACCGCGTGATCGGGGCCGGCGGCGCACTCACCGGCTATGGCGGGGGGGTGGAGCGCAAGGCCTGGCTCCTGCGCCATGAGGGCGCGCTGTGAGCCGGGCGGCGCCGTCCGGGCTCGACCGGGCGGCCTGTTACCGTGCGCTCCAGACCCGCGATGCCCGCTTCGACGGTCGCTTCTTCACGGCCGTCACCAGCACCGGCATCTACTGCCGCCCGATCTGCCCGGCCAAGCCGCCGAAACTGGAGAATTGCCTGTTCCTGCCGAGCGCTGCAGCGGCCCATCAGCTGGGTTTCCGGCCCTGCCTGCGGTGCCGGCCCGAGACGGCGCCGGGCCTGGGCGGCTGGCGCGGCACGGGGGCGACCGTCTCGCGCGGGCTGCGCCTGATTGCGGAGGGCGCGCTGAACGAGGCCGGCGTCGAGGCGCTGGCCGACCGGCTGGGCGTGACCGATCGGCATCTGCGCCGCCTGTTCGACGCCCATGTGGGCGCAGGCCCGGTGGCGGTGGCCCAGTCGCAGCGGCTTTTGCTGGCCAAGGCGCTGCTGAGCGATTCAACCCTGCCGCTCACCGATGTGGCGCTGGCGGCGGGCTTTGGCAGCCTGCGCCGCTTCAATGACGCCTTTCTGAGAGCCTATGGCCGGGCGCCGTCGGCGTTCAGGCGCTCGCAGGGCGAGCCGGGCGCCGGGCTGCGCCTGCGCCTGCCCTTCGCACCGCCCTATGACTGGGCCGCGATGGCCGCCTATCTCGCGGCGCGCGCGACGCCGGGGGTGGAGGCCGCGAGCCCGGACGCCTATGCCCGCACGTTCCGGATCGGGCCGGCGACGGGCGTGGTGCGCGTTGCGCCAGACCGCAACGCAGCGCTCGCAGTGCAGGTGGAGACCACCGACGTGCGCGCGCTGGGCGCCATCGCAACGCGGGTGCGCGCTCTGTTCGATCTCGACGCCGATATCGGACGCATCACCGCAAGCCTTGGCGGAGATCCCACGCTTGCCGCCCTGGTCAGCGCGCGGCCGGGCCTGCGCGCGCCCGGCGCCTGGGACGGGTTTGAATATGCGGTGCGCGCCATCCTTGGCCAGCAGGTGAGCGTGGCGGCGGCTTCCACCCTCGCCGGCCGACTCTGTGAACGGTTTGGGGTGGCTTTTCCGGGCGGGCCGGGGCTGGAGCGCCTGTTTCCCGAGCCGGCCGCTTTGGTGGAGGCCGCGCTGGAAGAATGCGGCGTCCTGCCATCGCGGGCCCGCGCGATCCGGGCGCTGGCGGGTGCTGTGGCGCGCAATCCCGCTCTGTTGGCGCCCGAAGCCGCCCCGCAGGCGACGCTGGAGGCGCTTCTGGCGCTGCCGGGGATCGGCCCCTGGACAGCCAGCATGATTGCGCTGCGCGCGCTCGGCGACCCCGACGCCTTTCCCGCGGGCGATCTCGTGCTGCGCAAGGCCATGGGCGGGCTGAGCGCGGCGGCGCTGGAGCGGGCGTCGGCGCGGTGGCGGCCGTGGCGAGCCTATGCGGCCCAGCACCTGTGGGCGAGCACTGCCTGAGCGCTGGCGGCGTTCAGCCTGCGTTGCACTGCGCGCGCGCATCACGCTATCCCATGAGCATGCCGACCCGCCCCCTCGCCCTCGGACTGGCGCTCGCCGCCGCGCTTGGCGGCGCCGCCTGCGCCCAGATGCGGTTTGAAAGCTCCGGCGATCCGGCGTTCGACGCCTGGCGCGACGGGTTCGCCGCCCGCGCACAGGCGGAGGGCTTCTCCGACGGCCTGATCCGGGAGACGCTGTCGGGCCTGCGTCCGCTTCCCAGCGTGCAGCGCGCCAACGACAATCAGCCCGAGTTCGTGCGCCCGGTCTGGGAGTATCTGCGCAGCGCGGTGAGTGCGAGCCGCATTGCCGAAGGGCGGGCGATCTTTCAGGCGCGGCGCGAGGCGCTGGAGCGCGCCGCCGGGCCGCTGGGCGTGCCCGCCGAGGTGGGGGTGGCGATCTGGGGGATGGAGACCTCCTACGGCAAGGTGACGGGCAGCTTTGATGTGCCCGCCGCGCTCGCCACGCTCGCCTATCAGGGCCGGCGCAGCGCGTTTGGCGAGACCGAGCTTCTGGCGGCCATGCAGATTCTTCAGCGCGGCGAGACGACCCGCGCCGGCCTTCGCGGCAGCTGGGCCGGCGCAATGGGCCACACCCAGTTCATCCCTTCCACCTTCCTCGCCAAGGCCGTGGACGGCGATGGCGACGGGCGGCGCGACATCTGGGGCAATCCGCTCGATGCGCTGGCCTCGACGGAGAATTATCTGCGCGAGAGCGGATGGCGCCGCAACGAGCCCTGGGGCGTGGAAGTGCGCGCGCCAGAGGGGTTCGACTTCGCCATCGCCGACGGCGCCTTCCGGCCAGGGGCGGACTGGATCGGCGCCGGCCTCGCGAGCGTGGATGGCAAGGCGATCGCGCCCGAGTGGGAGGCGCGCCTGCTTCTGCCGGCGGGGGCGCAAGGGGCGGCGTTCCTCGTGGGGCGCAATTTCGATGCGATCCGGACCTACAACAATTCGGATTCCTACGCTCTGGCTGTGGGGCTGCTTTCCGACCAGATCGCCGGGCGCGGCGTGCTCCCCACACGCTGGCCCCTGACCGATCCCCCCCTGTCGCGCCCGCTTGTGCGCGAGCTTCAGGGCCTGCTGATCGGACTGGGCTTTGATACCGGCGGGATCGACGGCCAGGCCGGCCCCCGCACGCGCCGGCAGATCCAGCTCTTTCAGCAGAGCCGGGGCATGGTCGCCGACGGCTATCCCTCGCAAGGCGCGCTGGAGGCGGCGCGCGCCGCAGCAGCCGAGGCCGCGCCGCCCGCAGCGCCGCCGCCTGCGCCTCAGGGCTGATCCATCGGCTGATCTGGCGCAGGGCGCTCCGGCCCGGCCTTCAGCACGGGATGCCAGAAGGCATAGACCGCCATCACCAGCAAAATCGCAGTCACCAGCCAATAAGGCGCGGACGGACCGGCCATCTGCTGCAGGCCCACGCCAAACAGCGGGGCGGCGACAAAGCCCGCGCCATTGGCCGCCACCACCAGGCCCGCCACACCGCCCTGCTCGTCACGGCCGACCGCCAAAGAGGCCCCGCCCGAAAAGCCCGGCCGCGCGAGGCCGAAGCCAAGGCCGGCGATGATCTGAGCCGTGGCGAGCGCGGCGAACGACGCGCCCAGCGCCATCAGCAAGGCGGCGGCCGCCGTGACAAGCGCGCCCGAGATCATCAGCCCGCGCGGCCCGAGCGTGAGACGGTTGATCAGGCCAAGCTGGGCCGCGATCTGGGCGAGCGCGCCGGCCGAAAGCGCGATGGCGGTCATCTCCGCCGCCGCTTTGGGCGCAAGCCCCAGCCGATCCATCGCAAAGAACGAAACGGTCTGGAACATCGCGGCTGTGACGGCCGAGAGCAGCACGCCATAGACGAGATAGGGCGCAACGCGCGGATCACGCGCCAGCCGCCAGGGCGAGACCTCCGGCCCGCTGATGGACCGCTCGGCCAGGGTGCGCGCCGGCGGCAGGGCGAGTTGAGCGGCCAACGCGCCTAGCCCCGCCAGCGCACCCACCACGATCAGCGGCGCAGTCAGACCAAACGCGCTAACCAGCATGGCCGCAAGCGCCGGACCGGCAGCTGAACCGAAGGCGAAGGCGGAGGTGAGGGCGGCAAGCTCGCGCGTGCGGCTTTCGGGCGGGGTGAGGTCCGCCACATAGGCCTGAGCCGCCGGATTGGTGGCCGAACCGCCTGCCCCAAACAGCGCGCGCGCCACCAGGAGCGCGACGAAAACCGCCTCCCAGCGCCAGTGACCCGCGAGCCCAAGGATCACCACGCCGGCAAAGCAGATCATGGAGGCGGCATAGGCGGAGAGCCCGAACACGATCAGCGGCTTGCGCCCCACCCGATCGCTGGCGCGGCCCCAGAGCGGGCTCGTCGCCACCCAGAGCACAGCCGAAAAGGAGAAGATCGCGCCGACCGCGATGTCTGGCAGCCCCATCTCGCGTGCGAGCGGCGGCAGGACAGCAAACAGCATGGAATTGCCCACGCCCACCATCGCGAGTGCAGCAAACAGCAGCCGAAACGCCGCCTGCCGCGGCGGGGTGTCCATGCCCGTGCTCATGCGCGCATCAAGGCGGGATCGCCGGCTCGTGCAAGGCGCGGCCATGCCGGGCTTGGGCTGCATCACCAGCATGGACGGCCCGGCCCCCGGCTGCTAGCCCGGCGGACCCCGCCTCAGGAGACCCCATGCGCCCCTCTGCCCGTGCGCCAGACGCTTTGCGTTCCGTCGTGATCGAACCTGGCCCCTCGCGCTATGCGGAGGGCTCGTGCCTTGTGAAGTTCGGCCACACCCATGTGCTGGTCACCGCCAGTCTGGAAGAAGGCGTGCCCGGTTGGCTGAAGGGCAAGGGCAAGGGCTGGGTGACGGCCGAATATGGCATGCTGCCGCGCGCCACCCACACCCGCGGCCGGCGCGAAGCCGCCCAGGGCAAGCAGTCTGGCCGCACCCAGGAGATCCAGCGTTTGATCGGGCGGGCCCTGCGCTCGGTGACAGACCTGAAAAAACTCGGCGAGCGGCAGATCACGGTCGATTGCGACGTGATCCAGGCCGACGGCGGCACCCGCACGGCCGCCATCACCGGCGCATGGGTCGCGCTGTCGCTTGCGGTCAAGTATCTGCTGGACGAGGGCGTGCTGAAGGAAAACCCGATCACCGGTCAGGTGGCGGCGATTTCTTGCGGCGTGTTTGCGGGCGCGCCGGTGCTGGATCTGGACTATGCGGAGGATTCCAACGCCGAGATCGACGCCAATTTCGTGATCGCCAGCGGCGGGGCGCTGGTGGAGATCCAGGCCACCGGCGAGGAGCGGCCCTTCTCGCAGGATGAGTTCGCCGCTTTGCTCGCCCTCGCCGGCAAGGGCTGCGAGGAGCTGTTCGCGCTCCAGCGCGCGGCGGTGGGCTGAACGCGGCGCGGGCGTTAGGGGCGCTATCGTCGCGGTTTAGGCGGTTGGCCTTGTGCTTGCCGCATCGCTGGAGGACCCTCCGCATCCACTCGTGCGGAGAAGCCCCCATGGACGACATCACCCCCATCGCCCAGGTGCGGGCGCACGGCCGCATCTATGCCGACATCACCGAGACGGTGGGCGCAACACCGCTGGTGCGCCTCTCGCGGCTGGCGGCCCGCCATGGCGTGGACGCCGAGATCCTCGGCAAGCTCGAATTCTTCAACCCGATCGCCAGCGTGAAGGACCGGATCGGCGTCTCCATGATCGAGGATCTGGAGGCGCGCGGCCTGATCCGGCCCGACACCGTGCTGATCGAGCCCACAAGCGGCAACACCGGCATCGCGCTCGCCTTCGTGGCGGCCCAGCGCGGCTATCGCCTTATCCTCGTCATGCCCGAGACCATGAGTTTGGAGCGGCGCAAGATGCTGGCCTTCCTCGGCGCGGAGCTGGTGCTCACCCCCGGGGCGGAAGGCATGAAGGGCGCCGTGGCGCGCGCTGACGCTCTGGTGAAGGACACGCCCGGGGGCATCATCCCCAGCCAGTTCGCCAATCCCGCCAATCCCGCCATCCACCGCCGCACCACGGCGGAGGAGATCTGGGTCGATACCGGCGGCAAGCTCGACGCTTTCGTCGCCGGCGTGGGCACGGGCGGCACGATCACAGGCGTGGGCCAGGTGCTCAAGCCGCGCCTGCCGCACCTGCATGTGGTGGCGGTGGAGCCTGCGGGCTCGCCGGTCCTGTCCGGCGGGGCGCCGGGGCCGCACAAGATCCAGGGCATCGGGGCGGGTTTCGTGCCGGAGGTGCTGGACCGTTCCGTGATCGATGAGGTGATCACCGCCACCAATGAGGAGGCCTTCGAGACGAGCCGCGAACTGGCGCGCGTGGAAGGCATCCCCGGCGGCATCTCCACCGGCGCCAATGTCTCGGCCGCGCTGAAACTAGCCGCCCGGCCGGAGTTCAAGGGCAAGCGGATCGTTGTCGTCGTGCCCAGCTTCGCCGAGCGCTACATCAGCTCCCTGCTGTTTGAGGGCGTGGGCGACTAGCCGTCGCCGCCATCCTCGCCCCCGCCGTCATCCTCGCGAAAGCGAGGATCCAATCCCACTCCAAGGTCCCGGCTCTGCGCTACGCTTCGGCCGGGATGACGGGCGCGCGTCCCACCTCGTCATCCTCGCGAAGGCGAGGATCTCCAGCCGCTCCAAGATCCCGGCGCTTCGGCCGGGATGACAGGGGGCAGGTCAGCCGCCGGTGCCGCCCACCGTGAGGCCCTGAATATAGAGCGTCGGCTGGCCGACGCCGACGGGCACGGACTGGCCGGCCTTGCCGCAGGTGCCGACCCCGTCGTCGAGTTTCACGTCGTCGCCCACCATGGTCACGCGCGTCAGGGCGGAGGGGCCGTCGCCGATCAGGGTGGCGCCCTTGATCGGGGCGGTGATCCTGCCGTTTTCGACGAGATAGGCCTCCGTGCAGGCGAACACGAACTTGCCGGACGTGATGTCGACCGAGCCGCCGCCGAAATTCACCGCATAGACGCCCTTCTTGAGGCTGGCGACGATCTCCTCCGGCGTGTGGCGGCCGGCTTCCATATAGGTGTTGGTCATGCGCGGCATGGGCCGGTGGGCGAAGCTCTCGCGCCGGCCGTTGCCAGTGGGCGCCACGCCCATCAGGCGGGCGTTCATCCGGTCCTGGAGGTAGCCCTTCAGGATCCCATCTTCGATCAGCACGGTGCGGCTGGTTGGCGTGCCTTCATCGTCGATCGTGAGCGAACCGCGCCGGCCAGGCAGCGTGCCATCGTCCACCACCGTCACGCCGGGCGCAGCCACACGCTCCCCGATCCGGCCGGAAAAGGCGCTGGTGCCCTTGCGGTTGAAGTCGCCCTCCAGGCCATGGCCCACCGCCTCATGCAGCAGCACGCCGGGCCAGCCGGGGCCGAGCACCACGTCCATCTCGCCGGCCGGGGCCGGCACGGCCTCCAGATTGACGAGCGCGATGCGCAACGCCTCATCGGCCAGAGCGCGCCAGCGCTCGGGCGCGATCCAGCCGGCATATTCCGCCCGCCCGCCTGCGCCCGCAGAGCCGGTTTCGCGCCGGCCGTCCTTTTCCGCCGTGACCGAAACGTTCACCCGCACCAGCGGGCGCACATCGCTGCGGGCGTCGCCATCGGCGCGCAGGATGGCGATTTCGCGCCGCGAGGCGGCAAGCGAGACAGACACCTGCACCACGCGGGGATCCTTGGCGCGGGCATAGGCGTCGACTTCCTGCAGCAGGGCGATCTTGGCGTCGAACGCCGGCGCCGCCAGCGGATCGACATCGGCGTAGAGCCTGGCGTTGGTGCGGACGGGCGCTGCGCTCATCGCGCCATCGTGGCCGCGCTTGGCGATCACGGCGGCCTCGGCCGCGCGGCCGAAGGCGGCGGCGGAAAGATCGTTGGCGTGGGCGTAGCCCGCCGCCTCGCCCGCCACGACGCGCAGGCCGAAGCCCTCATCAGCCTCATAGCTCGCGGTTTTCAGGCGGCCGTCGTCCCACAGGAAGCTTTCCGACGTGGCCCGCTCCAAGAAGAGCTCCCCATCGTCTGCCTTGTGGAGAGCGTCGGCGAGGAGGCGGTCTGCGCCCTCTGCGCGGGCGGCGTCGATCAGGGACTGGGTCATGGGCTCAATGTCGGCGCCGCGCGGGGAAATGCAAGGAAAGCCTGCGGCAGGCGACGGCCTCAGCCGGGACGACGCACGGTCAGGATTGGGCCGGACTTGTTGGGATCGCTCACCCGCTCCACCACGGTGCGCAGCGGCTCGATCACGGTGGCCATGTGGAACGCATTGGCGTGGATCAGATTGGCCTCGTCCACCATCATGCCGACATGGCCGCGCCAGCAGACCACATCGCCGCGCCGATAGCCGGACAGGTCGTCCGAGACGGGAATTGCTGCGCCAATGCTGCGCAGCATGTCGCTGTCGCGGGGCGCAGCAATACCGCAGGCCCGCAGCGCCATCTGCACCAGGCCCGAGCAGTCGAGCCCCAGGCTCTCCTTGCCGCCCCATTGGTAGGGCGCGCCGAGAAAGCGCTCCGCGACGCCGGCAGGATCGGGCGCAACAACCCCGAGGGGGGCGAGGTGGCCTTCAAACACCCAGCCCGCCCGCGCAGCCTTCACAAAGCGCCCCTCCTTCCCCTCCGCCACGATCCGGGCGTTGAGCGAGAGCAGGAAGCAGGGCGCGGACTTCAGATCGGGCTCTGCGAACACATAGGTGCGCAGCGCGCTCACCGTGTGCGTCACAGGCAAGGGCGGGGCCGAGAGCGCGGCCATATCGGCCCAGCCGACGTAATCGTCATAGGTGGATTGGCCCCAGCCGAAGCCGCAGCGCTCCTCATAGACCACGAAGGTCTCGCCATGCAGCGCCTGGGAGACCTGTTCGGCGTCGCCGGCCGGGGCCTTGCGCAGCGGCGCGACGCCCGCGCTCACCTGATAGGTGAGGCCCTCGACAAAGCGTTCCCCCTCAACCTGGCCTTTGAGGTGCGCGGCGGCGAGATCGGGCCGAAAGGGGTTCAGCCGCGGATCGGGCCCGCTCATGCCGCAATCGGCGGCAGCGCCCGCGCGCGGGTGGTGATGAGATCGGCGAAGGCGGCGATATAGGTGCGGCCGTCATCGGTCGCCTCGATCAGCACGGAGCGCAGATCGCTTGGGTCCTTGCGCCGGCGCAGAAGACCCAGCGCCTCCAACGCATCGAGCGCGCGCACCACAGCCGGCTTGCCCACGCCAAGCTGGGCGGCAAGGCCGCGCACGGTGTGCGGCCCGTTGGACAGGTAGATGGTGAACAGGATCGCCATCTGCCGCGCTGACAGATCAGGCTCCTCGGCCTGCACGTGGCTCACCACGACGCCGCGCCACAGATCGAGCGCCGTCAATTGATCGAGTTCCAGCCGCATCGCCAATCCGCCTTTGGGTTGGGCGAATCGAATCGCGATTTGGCAGGCGGGGCAAGGAGGCCCTAGCCCTTCTCGCTCACCTCAACCGCTTTCCAGTAGGCTTCGGCCGTTTCGCCCTGCTCCAGATCGTCCAGCTCCTCGCGCAGGATGTAGAACAGGCGGTTGAGATAGGCTTCGCGCCTGGCCTCGCGCCCGGCCTTCACCTCGGGCGAGGGAGCATAGGCATCCGCGGCGCCGGGCTTGAGCCAGCCTGCCTCCTCGCCCAGCCGCTCGAGCGTATCGACCCGGTCGCGCAGCACGCTCACCTCCTGGGCCAGCGTCAGCATCATGGCGATCGCCCGGTCGATCGAGGCGTTGTCGTGAAAGTCCGGGCGCTTGCCGCGCACGGTCTTGGGAATGGCGGGCTTGGGAATGGCGGGGGGCGGCGTGGTCTCGCTCATCGCTCAGGCCCAGGCCAGAAGGGCTTCAAAGCCGCGCGCCTTCGCCTCGGGGCTCTCGTCGGCGACCTTCTCGTTGTTCTGCGCCTGCCGCACGAGGGCGGAGGTGAGGATTTCGGTGGCGATCCTGTCGGGCGCAAAGCCGGCGGCCTGCGCCGCCGCAGGCAGATCGGTTGACCGGAACGTCCGCCAGAACGGCTCGTTGTTATAGTAGGTCTCGTTCTCCTGCATGAAGCGCTGGAACGGATTGGCGTGGCGGAAGCTCGGCTGATCGATGTGCAGCATCAGGCCGCCGGGCTTGAGAAGGCGCCGGCACTCCCGGAAGATCGCCGGCAGCGCCTTGGTGCTGGTCTCGTGCAGCACGATGTGGCTCATCACCAGATCGAACGATGCGTCGGGCAAGCCGGTCGCTTCAGCGTTGGCCTGCACGAAATGGGCCTTCTTGCCCCAGCTTTCGGCCCGCGCATGGGCGTAGCGCAGGAGCCCGGCGCCCACGTCGAGGCCCGTCACCGCCGCGTCGGGATAGGCGTCCACATAGGGCAGGGTCGCGTGCCCGACGCCGCAGCCGAGATCGAGGATGGCGGTGGGCGAGAAGTCCGGGAACCGGGACTTCAGGAAGGCCGCGCCGAGCTGGCCGACGGCATCGTTGCGCGGGCCGGCAAGGCCGGAGAGATAGAGATAGACGCCGCGATCATAGACTGCGCCAGCGGCCACATCATCGGGGGCGGCCTCGGCCGCATAGCCGCCGGGCATGCAATGGATGTCGAGGCTGACGGCATAGGGCGGAATGGGCGTCTCCGGGTTGAGGGTCAGCGTGCCGCCGGCGCCGCTGGCCGCCCGGGCGTTTTCGATCAGGCGGGGGAGCTGACGCTCCACCACATCGGTCACGCCGTTCCAGATCAGCTCCTGGCTGGTGCGGCGCGCCGAGGCGTAAAACGAGAAATAGCTGTCGGCGGTCACCGCCTCGCGGATCTCGCGCGCGCTTTCGGGCGGGCGGCCATGGGCGCGGCGGAAGGCCGGCTCGATCTTGGTCGCATAGAGCTGATGCACGGAGGGCATCAGCTCGCCGGTCACATAATTGCGGAAGGTGAAGGCGAAATCCTGGCGCGCGCGCTCGTCGGCGTCGGGCGTGGGCATAGCCGGATTGGGGGTCTGATCCGCAAGGCTTTTCATGCCGCTTTCGCTCCTGTGATGCGCAGGCCCGCCGCCGCCCGCCCGGCGAGCTTGCCCAGCGTGGTGGCGGTCCACAATCCATTGCCGGCAAGATAGCCCGCGGCGGTCGGTCCGGAAACGCCGCGCGCCGCGCCGCCCGCCGCGAAGAGATTGGGGAAGGCCCCGCCCTCTGCGCGCTGCACGCGGGCCTGACCATCCACCACCAGCCCGCCCTGGGTATGAAACAGCGCGCCCGTGACCTTGGCGGCGAAAAAGGGCGGGCTGAGCGGCGGCTTGCCCGTGAAGTCGCGCCCGAAGGCGTCCGGCGCGCCAGCGACGCTTGCCGCGACCGCAGCGGCGGTTTCGCCAAGCGGCCCCGCTGGCAGGCCGGTGGCGGCGGCGAGCGCATCCAGAGTGTCGGCCTTCACCACAGCCCCGGCGCGCAACGCGTCGTGGAAGTCATCGAACTGGAGCATCAGATCGTGCAGACGCTGATCAAACACGCTCCACGCCACAGCGCCAGGCTGGGCGAGCACAAGCGCGGCCTGTTCGGAATAGCCCTGCGCCTCGTTGGAGAAGCGGCGGCCTTCCGCATTCACCTGAAAGCCGCCCTCCATGATCAGCGGCCACAGGATCGGCACGCCATGGCCGGCCGCCAGCCCGCCATGACCCTGATAGCCGGTGAGATCGGCAAGCCCGGCGCCCAGCGCTTCGCCCCAGGCCAGCGCATGGCCCTTGTTGCCGGGATGGCCGTGGAACACGCCTGCCGCCATCTCCGGGATATGGCGCTCGACGAGCGCGCGATTGCCGGCAAAGCCGCAGCAGGCGAGGATCAGCGCCTCGCAGCCGATCGTCTCGCGCGCGCCGTCCGGCCGTGTCAGCGCCACGCCGCGCACCGCGCCGCCCGCATCCACAAACAGATCCTCCACCAGCGCTTCGGTCAGGATATCGGCGCCGGCGGCGTTGGCGGCGGCCTCCAGCGCGCCCATCAGCTCCGCGCCGGTGCGATTGGGCGTGCCAAACATGCGCCGCGCGCTGTGGCCCGGATAAAGGAAGCCCTCCACAAGGGTCAGCGGCACGCCATGGCGATCGCGCAGCCAGGCCACCGTATCGGCGCTTTCCTGCGCCAGGGCGGCTACGAGGGCGGCGTCCGTCTTGCCTTTGGTCTTGGCGACCACATCGGCGGTGAAGCGGGCGGGGCTGTCGTCCACCCCGGCGGCGGCCTGTTCGGGCGTGCCGGCGGCGGGGATCAGGCCGGTGCTCATCGCGGTGGTGCCCAGCGGGGTGGCGTCGCGCTCCAGCACCAGCACATCGGCGCCGCTGTCGCGCGCGGCGAGCGCGGCCGATAGCCCGGCGGCCCCCGCCCCGACGATCAGGACGTCCGTATGGGCATCGAACGCTTCAGGCGGCGGCAGGATCGCGGGCATGGCGCCAGACTAGCGCCCACAGAACGCGCGCGTCACGCGGCGGCGGCCTTCTCCGACTGGCGGGCGCCGCGCGGCGCGGCTAGAGACAGCGCAAAGCCCCGGAGCCCGCCCATGGACCTCAAAGCCTTCGCCCAAGGCCTGCCGAAAGCCGAACTGCACCTGCATCTGGAAGGCTCGCTGGAGCCGGAGCTGATGTTTGCGCTCGCCCAGCGCAATGGCGCGGCCATCCCCTTCGACAGCGTGGAGGCGGTGCGCGCGGCCTACAGCTTCTCCAACCTGCAGGACTTCCTGGATATCTACTATCAGGGCGCGGGCGTGCTGATCACCGCCCAGGACTTCCACGACCTGACCTTCGCCTATCTTCAGCGCGCGGCGGCGGACGCCGTGCGCCATGTGGAAGTGTTCTTCGATCCCCAGACCCACACCGACCGCGGCGTGGCCTTCGATACGGTGATGGAGGGCATCACGAGCGCGCTGGCGCGCGGCGAGCGCGAGCTGGGCATAACGTCGGGCCTCATCTTGTGCTTCCTGCGCCACCTGCCGGAGGAGGCGGCGTTCGAGACGCTGGCGCAGGCGGAGCCGTGGCTGCCTGCGCTGCTCGGCGTGGGGCTGGACAGTTCGGAGGTGGGCCATCCGCCATCGAAGTTCGCCCGCGTGTTCGCTGCGGCGCGCGCCAAGGGCCTGAAGCTCTTCGCCCATGCCGGCGAAGAGGGGCCGCCCGCCTATGTGCACGAGGCGCTGGACCTTCTGGGCATCGACCGGATCGACCACGGCAATCGCGCGCTGGAAGACGAGGCGCTCGTCGCCCGCATCGCGCGCGAGGGGCTGACCCTCACCGTCTGCCCGCTCTCCAACAAGGCGTTGTGCGTCTGCCCGGACCTGACGCAGCACCCGCTGAAGCGGATGCTGGATCTCGGGCTGAGGGCGACCGTGAACTCCGACGATCCGGCCTATTTCGGCGGCTATGTCGGGGCGAACTATGCCGCCGTGATCGAGGCGCTGCCGCTCACGAAGGATGATCTCGTCGCGCTGGCGAAGAACAGCTTTGCGGGTTCCTTCCTGCCGGAGCCGGAAAAGGCCCGCCGCATCGCCGAGGTGGAAGCCTACGCCGCCGCACACTAGGCCTGGGCCAGCTCCACGTCCGCCATCAGGTCTGCCGCGATCGTCTCCAGCGCCTCGCGCACGCGGCTGGCGTCTGCGCCCTGCGGGAGGCGGATCGTGGCCTTGGCCTCGAACAGATGCTCGCCCGACATCGACCCGGAGAAGACCCGCGTCTCCAGCGTCTCGATCGAGACGCCAAGGTCGGCAAGCGTGGCCGAGACCGCACGGACCACGCCGGGGTGATCGGCGCAGGTGAGCGAGAGGGTCGCTACCGGCCCCTGCTCGCGCGGGGGCGGGGCGGCGCGCTCGGCGCTGATGGTCACGCCCGCGCCGGCAAGCCCGCGCAAGGCGGCGAGCAGCGCATCGGCCTTCTCCTCCGCCACGCTGACCCGGACGATCCCGGCGAAGGCGCCGCCCAGCCGCGCCATGGCGCTGTCGATCCAGTTGCCGCCATGGCGGGTGACCGGCTCTGCGATCGCGGCGACGAGGCCGGGCCGGTCCGGGGCCATCATGGTGATGACGAGTTCGACGTCCATTGGCGCCTCCGCTGTTGCTGTGATCGCGTCCTACACGCTGGCGCGCACGCGAGCCATGCCGGCGCGCTGGACCTAGGCGTAGAGCAGATAAGGCGCGCGCCGGGCGGCGAAGGCGGCGTGCTCTTCCGGCCAGCGCGCCGTCAGCGGCCGCCAGGGCGCCCCGGCCTCCAGCGCGCGCCAGAGCGCCTCGCTGCCATAGACCTTGTTGAACAGATCCCGGGAGGCCGGCGGCGTGGCGCGCAGGGGCTCGCCGCCGGCGCCGCCCACCACCGCATGCAGCAGCGCCATCCCCAGCGCCATCAGATCGGTGTCTGCGTCGGGGTCGAGCGTCAGCTCCACGCCCGCAAAGCCCGGATGCGTCGCGCTGACATAGGGGGCGAACCGCACGCCGGGGAAGCCTTCCGCAGTCAGCGCACGGGTGAGCGCGGCGGGGTCGATCCCGCGGGCGGCGGCCACCTGAAACGGCTTTTGCCCGCCGATGCCGATATCCACAGCGCGCAGCTCCCCAAGGATGCCGGTGGCGGCGCAATAGGCTGGCGAGGTCCAGAACGGGATGTTCGGGCTGGTCGCGACCCAGGAAAGCCCCGTCTGCCCCCAGTGCATCGTGCGCCGCCAGCCCTGCATCCGCACGACCGAAAGGCGCGGCACAGCGGCGATCCAGCGCTCGCCCACGATCATGCGGGCCAGCTCGCCCACCGTCAGGCCATGCACATAGGGCACGGGAACCTGGCTGACGAAGGAGGTGAACGCCGGCTCCAGACCGGGCCCCTCGATGCGGGCGCCGTTCAGCGGATTGGGCCGGTCCAGCACCACAAAGTCCTTGCCCGCCTCGGCGGCCGCTTCCATCGCCAGCGCCATGGTGGAGATATAGGTGTAGCTGCGCACCCCGATGTCCTGGATATCGAAGGCCAGCACGTCGAGATCGGCCAGCATCGCAGCAGTCGGCTTGCGCCGCGCGCCATAGAGCGACCAGGTCTTGAGCCCCGTCACGGGATCGCGCCCATCGTCCACGTGGTCGCCGGCCTTGGCGCGAGTGTCGAGCCCATGCTCCGGCCCGAACAGCGAGACGAGCCCCTCGCCCAGCGCCTCCTTCAGCACCACGCGGCTGATCTGACCGGCGCCGTTCACCCCGGTCTGATTGGTGATGAGGCCCACGCGCTTGCCGCGCAAAGCCGCGAAGCTGTCTGCGGCGAGCGCGTCCACCCCCAGCGTCACGGCGGGGATTGCGCGCGGCGTGGCGCAGGCGGCGGCAAGCGAGGCAGCCCCGCCGGCAAGAAGGAAGCGTCTGTTCATGGCGACGCTGTGGCCGGCGCAGGCCCCGCTCGTCAAGCCGGCCGGGATGCAAACGGTGCGTCATCCCGGACGGGGCGACGCCCCGATCCGGGACCTCGTGGGTGCGTCCCGTCCAAGGTCCCGGCTCTCGCTCCGCTCGGCCGGGATGACGGAGCGCGTCATCCCGGACAGGGCGACGCCCCGATCCGGGATCTCACGGGTTCGTCCCGCCCAAGGTCCCGGCTCTCGCTGCGCTCGGCCGGGATGACGGAGCGCGTCATCCCGGACGGGGCGACGCCCCGATCTGGGACCTCGTGGGTGCGTACCGTCCAAGGTCCCGGCTCTCGCTCCGCTGGGCCGGGATGACGATGGGTCAGGGACGCGGCGCGGCGAGCTTGGCCGCCGTCTCGGGCGGGACCGAGTTCATGTAGAGCTTGCGCACATAGGTGATGGGCGCGAGCGGCGCCTCCACCCAGGCATGCATGCGCCAGCCATCCGGCGTGCGGCGCAGGCTCGCGACCGTGCGGTTTTCCCCGCCGATGGGGCGCGGCAGCGTCCTGAGCTTGAGGTCCCAGCGCATGTCGAACAGGACCATCACCTCGGTCTCGCTCACGCGTTTCAACCGGAAGTTCGTGTAGGAGACGATGATCCGCTCGTTCATCGCGGCGGTGCGTCGCCAATAGTCGCGCACGCCGGCCCAATCGGTCGCGGCGCGCTCTTCCTCTTCGGCCTGATAGAGCGGGGCGGGATCGGCGGTGTCCCAGTAGCGCTCCAGATCGCCCATCCGGCCCTCGTTCCAGGCGGCCTCATAGGTGGTGAAATAGGCCTGGAGGTCGGCTGGCAGGGCGCTGGCGCGGGCGGCGGGGGCCAGAAGCAAGGCGGCGAGGGCGAGAAGCAGAGCGCGCATCAGTCTGCCGTCCAGCCGCCGTCGACGACGAGTTCCGAGCCGGTCATGAAGGCCGAGGCATCCGAGAGCAGGAACATCACCGCCTTGGCGATATCGTCTGTCACGCCCCAACGGCCCAGCGGATAGCGGCTGCGCACCGCCTCCATCCCTGCCTCCACAGTCGGGAGCATGCCGCCGGCGGCCATATCGCGCAGCGGGCCCACGCCGAGATCGGTGTCGATCGGGCCGGGGTGGACGCTGTTGACCCGCACGTTAAGCCCGGCGCGGCCAAGCTCCAGCGCGGCCGCCTTCGTCATCATCCGCACCGCCCCCTTGGAGGCGCAATAAGCGGTGAACCCCGCCGAGCCGACAAGGCCGTAGATGGAGGACAAATTCACGATCGAGCCGCCCCCCGACGCCGCAATCACCGGAGCCGCAGCCTTCATGCCGAGGAAGCTGCCCTCCACATTGATGGCGTTCACGCGGCGCCAATCCTCCAGCGTGGTCTCAAACAGCGGCTTCATCAGGATGACGCCCGCATTGTTGACCAGCCCGTCGAGCCCGCCGAAGGCGCCCTGCGCGCGCTGGACGGCCTGCGCCCAGTCCGCTTCCTCGCGCACGTCGAGCTTCACGCCCACGCCCTGGCCGCCGCCGGCCGCCACCGCCCGGGCGGCGGCCTCCGCGCCCGCCTGATCGACATCGCCGATCAGGACCGAGGCGCCAGCCTCCCCCAGCAGGTCGGCAAGCCGCCGGCCGATGCCCTTGGCCCCGCCCGTGAGCAGGATGCGCTTGCCGTTCAGATCAAATACCGGATGGGCCATGGCG
>JBIIUJ010000011.1:0-33875 GCA_044340025.1 Caulobacterales bacterium | reverse complement strand
CACGCCGTCCTATTCCTACAAGCCGTTCCGCTATCCTTGGGCCTATGACTTCTGGAAGCGCCAGCAGCAGATCCACTGGATGCCGGAGGAAGTGCCGCTGGGCGAGGACTGCAAGGACTGGGCGAACAAGCTCACGGATGAAGAGCGCAATCTTCTCACCCAGATTTTCCGGTTCTTCACCCAGTCCGATGTCGAGGTGAACGACAATTACATGGAGCGCTATGCGCGCGTCTTCAAACCCACCGAGGTGAAGATGATGCTGAGCGCCTTCTCCAACATGGAGACGATTCACATCGCCGCCTATGCGCTTCTGCTTGAAACCATCGGCATGCCGGATACCGAGTTCTCGGCCTTCCTGGACTATGAGGCCATGAAGGCCAAGCATGACTACATGCACGGCTTTGGCGTCGAGAGCGAAGCCGATATCGCCCGCACGCTCGCCATGTTCGGCGCCTTCACCGAAGGGCTGCAGCTGTTCGCCAGCTTCGCGATGCTGATGAACTTCCCGCGCTTCAACAAGATGAAGGGGATGGGCCAGATCGTTTCCTGGAGCGTGCGCGACGAGAGCCTGCACTGCGAAGGCATGATCAAGCTCTACCATTCCTTCGCGAAGGAGACGGGCTGCGTCACGCCTTCGGTGGCCGACGACATCATCGATTGCTGCAAGACGGTTGTGGGGCTGGAAGACAAGTTTATCGACCTCGCCTTCGAGCTTGGGCCGGTGAAGGGCATGACGCCCACCGACATCAAGCAATATATTCGCTATATCGCGGACTGGCGCCTCGGCCAGCTCGGCCTGCCGACCGTCTATGGCGTGAGCGAGCACCCGATCCCGTGGCTGACGGCGCTGCTGAACGGGGTGGAGCACGCCAACTTCTTCGAAGCGCGCGCGACCGAATACTCCAAGGGCGCCACCCAAGGCGACTGGCACGGCGAAAAGGGCGTCTGGGGTCTGTTCGATCAGATGCAGGCGAAGAAGAAGGCCGAACTGATCGGCTGAGCGCAGCCTTCAGGGCGCGCGGCCGGGGATAGAGGTCGGATCGGCGGCCCTGCTCGGCTGACACACCCTGCCGAGATTGGACCCCTCAACGCCGGGCGGGCAGACCGGCAGCGGCTCGGGCATTGCGGGGCGATTGGGATCGCGCAGGACGGTCCCCGGCGGCGGCGCGATGATCGTGGGCCGTGCAGTCCTTGGGCTTGGCGCAGAAGGCAGGCCCTGCCAGCCGCGCTCGCATTCCTCCGGCGTGCGCCCAAGCCTGGCGCATTCAGCGTCACGCGCCACGCGCTCCAGTAGCCCGCCTGGCGCTCGGCCGACCGGCAGGCTGCCAGCCGGGACGATGGGCGAAGCGTTCCCGCCAGACCCGGGAGGCGCAGACGCGCCTGAGGGCTGTCCACCACCACCACCGCCGCCGCCGCCGCCGGGCGCAAGCACGACGGCCCCCGGGGCGGCGGTTCCCGCCCCGGGCGCGCCGGCGCCTGGGGTTGCACCCGCAGCGGCCCGCCGGGCCGCCTCTTCCGCAGCCCGCCGGAGCTCCTCTTCGGCCATGCTCGCAGCGGGCGGGTTTTCGGCGTCGATCGCCCCGGGCGGCAGCCGGGGATCGATCGTCGGCAGTGCAGGGCCCGCTGGCCGGTCAAGCGTTCGGGGCGGCTCGCCCGGGCGCAAGGCGGGGTCGCGAACCTCGATCTGCTGTTCAGTCATCGGGCCGATGCGCGCCAGCGCTGGCGTCTGCGGCCGAGCGATGCCGGGCGCCGCTGGCGCGAGACGCGCCTCACGCGGTGCAAGCGTTTGCTCAGGCATCGCATCGACACGCGGCAGCGCCGCGGCGGCGTTTGGCGCGGCGATCCGGCCAGGCGTCGTCCGGATGACCGGTGCTGCGGTCTCCACCTGTTCATCCGCCACCTGCGGCGCGATGGGCAAGACCGGCGCGGGTGGCGCACTGAGCCTGCGCGGCACGGTCTGAACCGCGCGCGCGGCCAGAGTTTCGTCGAGAGGTTCGGCCAGAGGCGAGGGTGGCTCGCTCGCAGTTGGCGTCGGCCTTGCCATTGCCGCTGGGCGCGGCGGCGGCGGCTCTTGCTGCTCAGGCGGGGAGGGCGGAGGCGGAGTGATGATCTCGACCCGCAACGCATCCGGCCTTGGCGCGGAGAGCGGCGGCGCAGCGATCAGAGCAGCGAAAAGAAGCAGATGCAGCGCGCCTGCGCCCGCCAGCGTCTGAACGCGGGGCTGTCCCGGCGACCAGGTCGCCGGAATATCGCGCGCAGCAGCCGCGAGCCAACGGTCGCGTCGATTGTCAGACGCGCCCGGTTTCACCGGACCATCGGGTCTTGGCTTGCTTCCCAGGCGCGCCAATCATCGGTGATCTTGCGCTCGCTGATCAGGGTGCGCAGCACGATCTGGCCAGCGTCGATCCAGTGCCACGTCCGGCTGCGATGCTGACCATCGGCCGAGGATTGGATCAGCTCATACATCACCATGTCCGTCACCGGGAACGGGATCATCGAGAGGTCGTTCCAGCGCCATGAGCCGAAGATCGACAGGCGCGTATCGTCAGCCATGATCTCCGAGAAGCTGCCGCTGATGATCGGATCGTCAAACCAGATCCGTCCGTCGCGAAAGAGCGCGGGATAGTCCATCCGCAGGCTGCGCGCGTCCTCCCAGATCGAAATGTTGGTCTGGTCATAGGGAAAACGGCCGTCGAGATCGCGCGTCCGGCAGATCAGGCGGGAGAAATGGCGATCCACCACCTGCAGATCGGTGGTCATGTAGACATAGTCGCCCTCCCACACGCCTTCATGGCGGCAAAGCTCGGGCATCAAATGGCGGAGGTCGGCGGATGTCGTCATCGAGGGCTCCCTGGGCGCCGCAGTCTGTTTCTGGCCGACTTTCCCGGCGCTGAAAAGGCGCGGGCCCGCTTGCTTGTCCGGCCCGCGCCGCCTTTAGTGCCGCCCAGACAAGACCAGCTATCGGGAGCCCCATCATGCGCGACGCCGTTATTGTATCCACCGCCCGCACAGGCCTCGCCAAGTCGCTCCGAGGCGGCTTCAACCAGACACACGGCGCCGCGATGGCCGGGCATGCCATCCAGCATGCCGTGGCGCGCGCCGGGATCGACGCGGCGGAGGTGGAAGACGTCTTCCTCGGCTCCGGCAATCCCGAAGGGGCGACCGGGCACAATGTGGCGCGTAATGCGGCGCTTTGGGCAGGCCTTCCGGTCACGACCTCAGGCGTGACGATCAACCGTTTCTGCTCCTCCGGCCTTCAGGCGATCGCCATGGCCGCCGGCTATATCCGGGATGGCGCCAGCGTGGCGGTCGCGGGCGGGGTGGAGAGCATCTCGCTGGTCCAGTTCGGCGGCCACATGAACATGCATCACTTCACCGAAGAGAAGCTGATGAAGACCCGGCCCGACCTCTGGATGGCGATGATCGACACCGCAGACATCGTGGCCGAGCGCTACGGCGTCAGCCGTGACTCCCAGGACGAATATGCCTTGCGCAGCCAGCAGCGCATCGCCGCCGCTCAGCAGGCCAACCTCTTCGCCGATGAAATCGTGCCGATGGCCGCCCGGATGAAGAAGGTGGACAAGGCGACCGGCGAGGAGACGATGGTGGAGGTCGTGGTCGATCGCGACGAGTGCAACCGGCCGGATACCACGCCAGAGGGCCTGGCTTCGCTTCAGCCTGTGAAGGGGCCCGGCAAGTTCGTGACGGCAGGCAACGCGAGCCAACTCTCCGATGGCGCGGCCGCGCTGGTCTTGATGGAGCGCAGTGAAGCCGAAAAGCGCGGTCTTGCGCCGCTCGGCGCGTTCCGGGGATTTGCCGTGGCCGGCTGCGCGCCCGATGAGATGGGCATCGGGCCGGTTTTCGCAGTGCCCCGGTTGCTGGAGCGCCATGGCCTCACGGTTGATGACATCGACCTGTGGGAGCTGAACGAGGCGTTCGCCAGCCAGTGTCTGTATTGCCGCGATACGCTGGGCATCGACCCGGAAAAATACAACGTCAATGGCGGGTCCATCGCGATTGGTCACCCTTATGGCATGACCGGCGCGCGCTGCACCGGGCATCTGTTGCTGGAGGGCAAGCGCCGCGGGGCGAAACTGGGCGTCGTGACCATGTGCGTCGGCGGCGGCATGGGCGCAGCGGGCCTGTTCGAGATCTACTGAGGACGCACACGACGCCCTATCTCACCAGAATGTCTTTCGGCGATCTCTATCATCCCCGCGTGCTCGAGTTGGCGGCCGACATTCCTCATGTCGGCCGTCTGCCCGCGCCGGCCGGAAGCGCCACGAAGGTCTCGAAGCTTTGTGGTTCGGTCGTCACGGTCGATATCGCATTTGAAGGCGGCAAGGTCAGCGCCATCGCGGTCGAGCCCAAGGCCTGTGCGCTGGGTCAGGCAAGCGCTGCAGTTCTGGCCATGAACGCGGTGGGGGCGACGGCCGAGGAGCTTGTCGAAGCGCGCGATCAGCTCCGCGCGATGTTGAAGCAGGCGGGGCCGCCGCCTGCGGGCCGGTTCTGGGAGCTTCGACACCTCGAAGGCGTGCGCGACTATCCCAGCCGGCACGCCAGCACGCTGCTGGCCTTCGAGGCCGCCGCAGAGGCCGCCGAGCAGATCCGCTGACTGTCGGGCTCTTTCCGCGTGCTCCCCGCGTGGTAAGGGTCCCGGCAAGGACCGGTTTGAGGGGAATCGATGCGGATCATGATCGTCACCGACGCCTGGGAGCCGCAGGTGAATGGCGTGGTGCGCACCCTCACGCGCACGATCGCGGAACTGCGCGCGATGGGCCACCAGGTCGAGACGGTCACCCCGGGCGATGGGTTCCGCACCATGCCGTTGATCACCTATCCCGAGATCAAGCTGGCGCTCTTCCCGGACAAGGCGATCGCGCGCCGCTTTCACGCCTTCGAGCCGGAGGCCGTGCATATCGCCACCGAGGGGACGCTCGGCCTGGCCGCCCGCGCGCTTTGCATCAAGCTGAGGTTTCCCTTCTCCACCAGCTATCACACGCGCTTTCCCGAATATGTCTCGGCGCGGTTCCCGCTGCCTACCGCCTGGGGATACGCCTACATGCGCTGGTTTCACGACATGAGCGGGCGGATCATGGTCGCCACCCAAAGCATGCGCGACGAACTGGCGTCCCATGGATTCAAGAATCTGGCGGCGTGGAGCCGGGGCGTCGACACCGACCTGTTCCACCCCGACAAGCGGGGGATCGACGGCGGCCTGTTCCCGGACCTGCCGCCCCCGGTGTTTGTCTATGTCGGCCGGGTGGCGGTGGAGAAGAATGTCGAGGCGTTTCTCAAGGCCGATCTGCCAGGCTCCAAGCTCGTGATCGGGGATGGGCCGCAGCGCGCCGAACTGATGGAACGCTATCCGCAGGCGCGGTTTCCCGGCGCGATGTTCGGTGATGAACTCGCCCGCGCCTACGCCGACGCCGACGTCTTTGTCTTCCCAAGCCTGACCGACACGTTCGGCCTGGTGCTGCTGGAGGCGATGGCGACTGGCACGCCGGTCGCGGCCTTCCCCGCTCCGGGGCCCAAGGATGTCATTCCGGGCTCCGGCGCGGGCGTGGTTCACGAGGATCTGCGTATCGCCTGTCTGGAGGCGCTGAAGCTCTCGCGAGCGGACGCCCGCGCCCACGGAGAACGCTTTTCGTGGCGTGCGTGCGCGGAGGAATTCTACCGCAACCTCGAGCCGCTTCCCCCCGTCGAGAAGCGCCGCTTCTGGCGCCGCTTCCGCCGCATCCGCCGGGCCAAGCCGGCGACCTGATCCATTGCCCGGACTACGAACACATGCGCGCAGAGCCTTGAGCGTCGCCACGCGGTCATCCCGGCGTCTGCGCTGGTTTTGCCGCGCGCGCCAACCATGCTCTTGCCGGGATGGAGCGTAGGCGATGGCGACGGGCGTGAAGCGGACCCAGGTGATTGTAGCAGGCGCGGGCCCCGTGGGCGGTGTCGCGGCCTTCAGGCTGGCGGAAATGGGGATCGACGTGATCCTGCTCGAATCCGGGCCGACATGCGCCCTGGATCTGCGGGCGTCCACTTTTCATCCGCCGACATTGGAGATGATGGAGGAGCTGGGCCTTGTCACAGAGATGATCGCCCGCGGCCTGAAGGCGCCGGTCTATCAATATCGCAACCGGCGCACCGGCGAACACATCGACTTCGACCTGTCCGAGCTTGGCGATCTGACCCCGCATCCCTATCGCCTGCAGTGCGAGCAGTGGAAGCTCGCCGAAATGTGCGCCGGCCGTGTCGCCGATCATCCTCATGGCGAGACGCTGTTCGCCCACCGCGTCGTGGCGTTCGAGCAGGACGCCGGTGGGGTCACGGTCTGGGCGGAAACGCCCTACGCGATCGAACAACTGCGCTGCGACTATCTGATCGCCTGCGACGGCGGTAACAGCATCATCCGCAAATGGCTGAATGTGGAGTTTGAGGGCTTCACCTACCCCGAGCGGTTCCTTTGCCTCTCGACGGATTATCCCATCGAGAGCCACCTGCCTGGGCTGGCGTATGTAAACTATGTCGCCGATCCGCAGGAGTGGCAGGTGCTGCTCAAAACGCCGTCGGTATGGCGGGTGCTCGTGCCGGTGGGCGAGGGCGATTGCGATGCGGAGCTGAAATCCGACGCGAAGAAGAAGGCGGTCTTCGATGGACTGATGGGCGACGGCGCCGCCATCGAGACCGACCACCGCACGATCTACAAGGTGCACCAGCGCGTGGCCAAGACCTGGACGCATGGGCGCGTGATGCTGGCAGGCGACGCCGCGCACCTCAACAATCCGTTGGGCGGGCTGGGCATGAATTCAGGCATCCATGATGTCTGGAACCTGACCGACAAGCTGCGCGCGATCCTGAAGGATGGCGCCGACGGCGAAGCGCTGCTTGCGCGCTATGAGCGCCAGCGCCGCACGATCTGCACCGAATTCGTGCAGGCCCAGACAATCCGGAACAAGAAGGCGATGGAAGACCGCTCGCCCGACGCTCAGGCCCGGCATCAGGCGGAACTCTCTGCAATCGCCGCCGATCCCGACCGCCGCCGCGACTATCTCCTCACACAATCGATGTATCGGTCGCGGGAGCGCGAAGAGGCGGTCGCTTGAGGGGCGCCGGCGGCCACCCCCGCCGGATGAACCCGATTTAACGTGCCGCCTTGCCGCGCTGCTGGTTCACTCGTCCGTGATCAGGGCGCTCTGCCCCTGACGAGCAGGTCGCCATGAACAGCACGCCTTCGCCCTCCGCAGACGAGAATCCCGCCATCGCCCAGCGCAAGCGCGCCGAATTGATCCGCATCGCCATCATTGGCGGCGTGACGGCTACGCTCAGCACGCTGTGGATGTTCTGGCTTCTGGGGATCGGCCGCTAGGGCGTGGCGCGGCGGCTTTACCCGCCCACAGGATAATTCGGCGCTTCGCGCGTGATCGCCACGTCGTGCACGTGGCTTTCGCGAAGGCCGGCGGCGGTGATCTTCACGAAGCGGGCGTTTTTCTGCAGCGCCTCGATGCTTTCCGAACCGGTATAGCCCATCGCGGCGCGCAAGCCGCCGACGAGCTGGTGGATGATCGGCCCCACCGGGCCCTTGTAGGCGACGCGGCCTTCGATGCCCTCTGGCACCAGTTTCATCGCATCCGTCACTTCCTTCTGGAAGTAGCGGTCGGCCGATCCCCGCGCCATCGCGCCGAGCGAGCCCATGCCGCGATAGCTCTTGTAGGAGCGGCCCTGATACAGAAACACCTCGCCGGGCGCCTCGTCGGTGCCGGCAAACAGGCTGCCAAGCATCGCCACGCTCGCGCCAGCGGCGATGGCCTTGGCGAGATCGCCGGAGAATTTGATCCCGCCATCGGCGATCACCGGCGTGCCTGTGGCTTGGGCGGCCTCCACCGCATCCATGATGGCGGTGAGCTGGGGCACGCCCACGCCCGCCACGATCCGCGTGGTGCAGATCGAGCCCGGCCCGATGCCCACCTTGATCGCGTCCGCGCCTGAATCGATCAGGGCCCGGGCCGCCTCTGCGGTGGCGACATTGCCGGCCACGACCTGCGCCCGGTTGGACAACCGCTTCACCCGCTCCACCGCGTCCAGCACCGAGCGGGAGTGGCCGTGCGCGGTGTCGATCACCACCACGTCGCAGCCCGCATCCAGCAGCGCTTCGGAGCGCTCATAGCCGGCATCGCCCACGGTGGAAGCAGCGCCCACGCGCAGCCGGCCCTGCTCGTCCTTGCAGGCGTTGGGGAAGGCGATGGCCTTTTCCATGTCCTTGACGGTGACGAGGCCGACGCAGCGATAGGCCTCGTCCACCACGATCAGACGCTCGATCCGGTGCTTGTGCAGCAGCTTGCGAGCCTGCGCCTGATCGGCGCCCTCGGCCAGCGTGACGAGGTTCTCCCGCGTCATCACTTCATAGACGCGCTCGGAATCCTCGGCGAAGCGGATGTCGCGGTTGGTGACGATGCCGACCAGCCGGCCGGGTTTGCCGTCCTTGCCGCGTTCCACCACCGGAAAGCCGGAAACACCCCGCACCGCCTTGATGGCGCGCACTTCGCCCACAGTGGCGTCCGGGAAGACAGTGAGCGGGTTGATCACCATGCCGCTCTCGAAGCGCTTCACCTGGCGGACCTGTTCGGCCTGCTCGGCGATATCGAGATTGCGGTGAATGACGCCGAGCCCGCCTGCCTGCGCCATGGCGATCGCCAGACGCGCCTCGGTCACGGTGTCCATGGCTGAGGAGATGAGCGGGATGTTCAGGCTGATTTCGCGCGTCAGTTTCGTGCGCACGTCGGCCTGGGCGGGGAGGATTTCGGACGCGCCGGGTTGGAGCAGCACGTCATCAAAGGTCAGCGCATCGCGGATGCGGGCTTCAGTGAGGATCGCCATGGCGGCTGATAGGGGAGGCTCCACCGCGAAGTCAACCGCGTCACGCAAGGTTCACGGTGTCCGCGCCTGGCAAGCCTTGCTTAACCCCAGCCGCATTAACCATGGGCCGACAACGGGGGATCAGGATGCACGCGCCGGACAGCCGGGCCTACAGGGCCGATGACAGCTTCGATCAGGATGACTTGCGCGACTTTCTGATGTGCCATCCGGAGTTTGTGCGCGACGATCCCGAGCTTCTGCATGCCATCGCCGGTTCCAGCCGAAACGAGACGGTGGTCTCCATCGCCGATCTGGCGCGCGACCGGCTGGCCGCCCGCACCCGAACGCTCGAGCATCGCGCCCGCTGGATCATCGACACCGCAGAGGCGAATGCGCAGGCGTTGGCGCGCACGCAGGCCGCGGTGCTGGTGGCGCTGGAGGCGCCCGACCCTTACGCTTTCGCTGAAAAGCTGGACGCCGAGATCGCCCCGATGCTGGGCGCGGACGCCGCCACGGTGCAGTTCGGGGCCCCGCGCGGCGCAGGCGAGGCGCTCTGCCCCTTCGGCGCGCGGGTGGAAAAGCTGATCCCCGATCCGCAAGGCGTGCTGATCGGCCCCATCGACCGTGATCGGCGCTGGCTCTATGGCGAGAACGCACCCTTCCTGCGGTCCGAGGCGATGGCGCGGCTCAGCCTGGGCGCCGAAGGCGTGGTCGGCGTGTTCGCCCTCGCCGCGCGCGACCCGCAGGCCTTTCGGCCCGACGATGCGACCGACCTCTTCGTTTTCCTGGCCCGGGTGCTGGAGCGCATGGTGGGCCGCTGGATGGATGACGGCGTGTTGTAAGGCAAGCAACCAGCCATTCTGGCTGGATTCCCGGCCTTCGCGGTGACGGCGATCGGGGCCATTCGCCCTTGCCGAAACCACACGCTTGGCCACAATCGCGCTCAATCACAAAAGGGCGGGGAGCGCGATGCAGATCAGGTTCGACGGCAAGGCCGTCATCGTCACGGGCGCAGCTTCCGGCATCGGGGCGGCGACAGCCCGGCTCCTTGCCAGAGCGGGCGCGAGCCTCATGCTCTCCGACATCAACGCCGAAGGCGGGGCTTCGCTTGCTGCGGAGCTTGGCGCGGCCTTTTTCGCAGCAGACGTCACAGACCCGGCCGCGATGGATGCGCTGGTGGCGGCCTGCGTGCAACGCTTCGGCGGGCTTGATGTCATGATCGCCAACGCCGGCGCCGGCGGTATCGGCCTGACGCCAGACCTTGCGCCCTCCGAATGGTCCCGGCTGATCGCCATCAATCTCGACAGCGTGTTCTACTCCGCCCGCGCCGCCATCCCCGCCCTGCGGGCGCGCGGCGGCGGGGCGATCGTCAACACCGCCTCGATCTCCGGGCTGGCAGGAGATTATGGCTTCGCCGCCTACAACGCCGCAAAGGGCGGGGTGATCAATTATACCCGCACGCTCGCGATCGATCATGCGCGCGAGGGCATCCGGGTGAATTGCGTCTGCCCGGGCCTGATCGATACGCCAGCGGTGGCGCCCGCGCTCGCCATCCCCGGCGCGCAAAAGGCCTGGGAGCGGGCCATCCCGCTTGGCCGCGCGGCGAGGCCAGAGGAGATCGCGCCAGTCATCGCCTTTCTGGCGAGCGACTGGGCCAGTTATGTGACGGGCGCGGCTTGGGTGGCCGATGGCGGCGTCACTGCCCATACCGGCCAGCCCAACCTGGTGGCCATGGTCGCCGCGCTGCAGGGGCCCGCAGCATGAGCCGAGCCTGGTTTGAAGGCGCAGGCCTCGGTCTTTTCATCCATTGGGGGCATTACGCACAGCCGGGCTGGGACGCGTGCTGGTCGCTGGTGGGCGGGGTCGTCACCCTGCCGCTCGTGAAGAACGTGCCGATCGCGGACTATTACGCAGCAACTGCAGACTGGGCGCCAGAGCCCGGATGGCCGGCTCGCTGGGCCAAAGCCGCCAAATCGATGGGCGCGCGCTACGCTGTGATGGGCGCGCGCCATCACGACGGGGTGTCGCTCTGGCCCTCGCAGGCGCCCGGCGCCTTTTCGGTGAAGGATCTCGGCATCGAGCGCGACATCGTGCGCGAGTTCATCGACGCCTGTCGCGCCGAAGGCGTGGTCCCGGGCCTCTATTATTCGCTCTCGGACTGGAAGCATCCGGACTATCCCGCCTTCACCGAAGAGCTGAAGCCTTACCGGTTTGATCGCCCACCCGCGCCGACAAAGGAGCAGTGGGCCCGCTACAAGCTTTATCTCGAGGCCCAACTCACCGAGCTCCTGACCCAGTACGGCGATATCGCCTGCCTCTGGTTCGACGGAGGCTGGGAGCGGCCGGCGAAGGTCTGGGGCGTGGATGCGCTGGAAGCGTTGATCCGACGGCTGCAGCCGGACATCCTGATCAACGACCGGCTGCCCGAAAAGGGCGACTATGCAACCCCGGAGCAGTTCATCCCGGCTTCCCCGCCCGAAGGCCTCTGGGAGGCATGTCTGACGATGAACCGCTCCTGGGGCTTCAACGCCGACGATCAGGACTACAAAAGCGCCACCGCGCTCATCCATGCCCTGTGCGAGACGGCCGGGCGCGGCGGCAATCTGCTGCTCAACATCGGGCCGGAGGGCTCCGGCGCCATTCCCGCCCCACAGGTCGAGCGGCTTGAGGCGATCGGCGCCTGGATGGCCCGCCATGGCGCAGCCATCTACGACACTGCGCCCGGCCTCGAGCCCTGGCAATTCTATGGCCCCAGCACGCGCAGGGGCGAGACGCTCTATTGCCTCCTCACTTTGAAGCCCAACGGGCCGGTGGCGGTGCGCGGCCTGCCAATGAAGCGGGTGAAGGCCGTCACGCACCTCGCCACCGGACAGCCGCTCCGCTTTGAAAAGCGCATGGCGGTGATGGAGGAGCTGTTCAGCCCTGAACCGGTGGGTGAGCTTCTGATCGATTTGCCGGATGCGCTGGTTGATCCCCATGCCAGCGTCATTACGATCGAGCTTGGCGCGTGAGGCGTGTTCCCCCCTTCCGGCCCTCCGGGCCCTGGCGCAGTGCGCCAAGCCCGCCGCAGGCGGGGGAGGACAGGGTTGAGCTTATCCTCCCCGCCGAACGGCGGAGGATAAGCCGGCATGACTGACCGCCCCACGCCGGCCTGGAGGCTCGCGCTGTTTGTGGCGCCGCAGCTTGCGCTCGCCGTCCTCGGGCTGCCGATGGTTCTGTATCTTCAGCCGTTTTACGCCCAGCAGCCGGGCTATTCGCTCTCCCTGGTGGCGCTCATTTTCATGATTACCCGGGTCTGGGACGTGGTGACCGACCCGACGCTTGGTTGGGTGGGCGATAGCGTGCGCACGCCCTTCGGCCGGCGACGGTTCTGGATCGTGGCGGCCACCCCGGTGATGCTCGTGGGCGTGTTCATGGTCTTCCTGCCGGAAAGCCCGCCGGGGCCATGGGCGCTCGCAGGCTGGCTGGCGCTTTTGTATGTCGGATGGACCTTCATTCACATGAGCCATGTCAGCTGGGCGAGCGAGCTCAGCCACGATTACGATCGGCGCACCACGATCCAGAGCCTCGTCACCGGCGCCTACATTCTCGGGATTCTCGCCGCGTTGTTCATTGGCGTTGCGGCCGCCCAGGGGATCGCCGATCCCAAGGCGGCGCTCGCCGCCCAGGTTCGCGCCGTGGGTGTTGCTGTGATGATCCTGCTGCCTGTGAGCGTGATTGCGGCGCTCGCGGTGACGCCGGAAGCCAAACCGCCACCGCCCCAGCCGCTCGCGCTGGGGGCGATGTTTGCAACGCTCGTCCGCAACGCACCGCTTGCAAGGGTCGCGGGCGCTGATTTCTTGTCCGGCTTTGGGAGCGGGGCGACCGGGGCAAGCCTCTTCTTTATCGGCACGCAAGTGCTGGGGCTGTCGCCCGCCCAGTCGCCGGCTCTGATCCTGGTCTCGTTCGTAGCAGGGTTCCTGGCGATCCCGTTCTGGGCGTGGCTGGCCAGGTCGATCGGCAAGCACAATGCGATCATCGCCTCCTCGCTCTACACGATCGCCACCGCCCCCCTCATTTTCGTCGTTCCGAAGGGTGACTTCGCCGTCGCCGCGGCGGTCTGGGCGCTGGGCGGAGCGAATTTCGCCGCCGCGATTTTCCTGGCGCGCGCTGTGCTGGGCGATGTGGTCGATGACGATCAGGCCAAGACAGGCCAGTCGCGCTCGGGGATGTTTTTCGGCGTCATGTCGGCGGCCAACAAGATGGGCTATGCGGCCGCAGGCCTTGTCTATGTCCTTCTCGAAGCCGTGGGTTACGACCCCGCCGCCCCGGCGCAGACGCCAGGCGCGCTCTCCTGGTTGGTCGGCGCCTATGTTGGCGTGCCGGTGCTGTGCGCGCTCGCCGTGATCGCCCTGATGTGGCGCTTCCCGATCGACAGGGCCGCGCAGGCTGCAGCGGTCAGAACGGATTGATGCGTCGACGGCGCGAATAGGCGAGGTAGCCGACATTGGCGCCCAGCCGGAAGCCGACGCCCGCCCGGATCGGGGCCAGCGTGATATCGTCGGCCCGCTGATAATTCACCCCAAGCCCGCCCACGAAATAGGCCGAGCCGTCCACGCCCGGGAAACGACGGAAAATCGCGTCCGGACCCGGCAGATTATAGGCGAGCGTGAACACCTTGCTGGCGTTTCCGCCGGTATCGAAACCGATAGACGGCCCCTGCCAATAGACCTTGCGCCCGCCGCCGCCTTTCATGTCCAGCCGGCCTTCGCCGTAGCGCAGCCCCACCCCAACAGCGCCAGCGACCTCCTCGCCGCGGATCAGCGCATTGGGCTCACCATAATCGCGAAAGATGCGCTCCACAGCGGCGCCTGCGGCCTCTGATGTGACGCCGAAGAATCCGACAACCGCATCGACCACTTCATTGCGGGAATAGGTTTCGCCGCGCTGTGCGAAGGCGGGTGGGGCTATGGCGGCGGCGGCTGCGCCGGCCAGAAACTTCAAGATGGTGCGACGCATCGCTGGCTCCACAGTCTGCGCCCCCCGGCGCTCGACCCTAGCGCACCCGGTTCGCGATTGCGAACCCGATCTGATGGTCTAGGAGCGTCCGCGCAGATTGAGACCGCCGTCGCGCTGATCGGTCTCAGGGCTGAGGACGTCGGCAAGAGACGGGCCGTCGCTGGCCAGCATCTGCGAGAGGGCCATCAGGGCGGCCTGGTTTTCCACTTCGTCAGAGGGCCGGTAGAATTGGGCGGTGAGGAAGGGGTTCTCGGCTGTCTGAGGAAGGGGCCTGACCACGGGCGCAGCGGCCGAAGGCTCTGCGGGCTGGGCCAGGTCGACCAGTCTGATGGTTGCGCCCCGCGGCAGCATGGCTGGCTCGCGTGCGCCGGCGGCGGTGCGCTGCAGATTGTCCAGAAGCTCCGAGACCGTGCGCGCGCCCCCGAACCGATGGTAGAAGACGCCGCGATTGGCCGCCGCCGCTTCCGGAAAGAGACGGGCGGCGGAAATGTCTGGCGTCCGCCGCGCGGTCTGGATCAGTTCGGCTGCGCCCCCTGCGCCCAGAAAATGCGCGGCGTAAAGCTCGCCCGGCGTCGGATCCCGGCCGATCCTGGCGCGCAGTACATCCGCATTCTCGCGCGTGAACTCCGCGGCAAGCCTGGAGGCGACATCGGGGTTGAAGCGCAGGTCCAACAGCTCACGCCGAATGGCGCGATCGGCCACCTGCGGCCGGCCGCTCGCATCGATCTCGATTTGGGCGGCGTGGGCGGAGAGCCCATGCTTGGGCCCGTGGCGCTTCAGCGTGGTCAGCCAGGTCGATTCCAGGAACTGAAACAGACCGGCCGCGGTGGAGGTGCGCGCCTGGGCGCGCGGGTTGAAACTGGATTCCCGCGCCGCTGTCCGCAGCAGGAAGTCGAAGCTCACACCCGTCGCCTCCGCGGCGTTGGTCAGCGCCTGCGTGACGATCGGGTTTGGTCCGCCCACGCGCATCAGAGCCGTCGACCGCGGCGGCGCAGCGCCATCTCGATCGTATCCCAGGCGTCGCGCACCGCCATGTCCAGCGCGGGCGTCGCGGGCCGGGTCTCATAGGCGGTGAACGCCTGGACGAACGCGCGCGCCAGCGCTGCATCGCGACCCGCGTCCTCCTCGCCGCGAAACACGGTCGCCACGATCTGGGCGACCGCGCGGTCTGGCTGACGGCACTGGCGCACCGCCCGCAGCGCTTCCGCCAAAGCGGCATAGCGATTGAGCGTGCGGGTGAGGCTTTCCATCGCCTCGCCGGGCTTCAGTTTCCCCATCCCGGCCAGCGCGCGGCTGACTGCTTCATGCGCGGCGTCGAGTTCCGCCTTCAGCTCGTCGAAAAGGGGATGGCGGAGGCGCAGCGCGGAATCCATCTGCGCGAGGTGGCCTCGTCATGGATAATGGATCGTTAATCAGTAGCTTTTCGGCAGACCCAGAACCCGTTCGGCGATGAAGTTCAGGATCATCTCGCGGCTGACCGGCGCAATGCGCGCCAGCATGGCCTCACGCAGATAGCGCTCGACATGGTACTCCTTGGCGTAGCCCATGCCGCCATGGGCGAGCACGGCGGCTTCGCACGCCCTGAAGCCCGCTTCGGCTCCCAGATACTTGGCGGCGTTGGCCTGGGCCCCGCAATCCCTGCCGGCGTCATAAAGGCTCGCCGCCTGAAGCATCACCAGATTGGCCGCTTCGAGCTCGGCCCAGGCGCGCGCAAGCGGATGCTGAACACCCTGGTTCATCCCGATCGGCCGGCCAAAGACGATGCGCTCCTTCGCATACTGAGCGGCGCGAGCCAGCGCAGCCCGGCCGAGGCCCACAGCCTCCGCCCCGAACAGAACGCGCTCCGGGTTCAGGCCATGGAGAATATAGGAGAAGCCGCGGCCCTCCTCGCCGATCCGGTCCTCCAGCGGCACGCGGAGGCCATCGATGAAGAGCATGTTGCACTCCACCGCCTTGCGACCCATTTTCGGGATCGGCTTGGCCTCGATCCTTGTGCGGTCGAAGTCGGTATAGAACAGCGTCAGTCCATCCGTCGGCTTGGCGCAGGCCTCCCGCGGCGTGGTGCGCGTCAGGATCATGATCTTGTTGGCGCGCTGGGCGCCGGTGGTCCAGATCTTCCGGCCTGAAATCACATACCCATTGCCGGCCCGCTCGGCCTTGGTGACGATCGCGCTGGTGTCGAGGCCTGCATCCGGCTCGGTGACGGCAAAGCAGCTCTTGTCCTGGCCGCGGATCAGCGGCGGCAGGAAGCGTTGGCGCTGCTCCTCCGTTCCGAACCGCTCGATGGGCTTTGGCCCGAAGATATTGATGTGGACCGCCGAAGCGCCCGAAAAGCCCGCGCCGCTTTCGGTCACGGCCTGCATCACCAGGGCGGCTTCGGTCAGTCCGAGGCCCGCCCCGCCATAGGCTTCAGGGAAAGCCACGCCCAGCCAGCCGCCCTGGGCCATGGCCGCCACGAACGGCTCGGGAAACGCGCCCGTCTCGTCTGTGTCCAGCCAGAACGTATCGTCGAACTGGGCGCACAGCCGTCCGACGGCCTCCTTGATCTCGCGCTGGTCGTCACTGAGGTCGAAAGGATTGGTCATGCGGCTGCTCCCGAGGGGCAGCCTTACCGGGCGGCGCGATCAAATCCAATCAGGCGGCGCGTCCGTCGTCCCACAGGGCGATGAAGTGCTCGGCCGCATCCTGTTCCTGAAAGATCACCGTCTTGCGAACCGCGCCATCCACAATCTCGGTGCGCACGATCACGAAGGCGTCTTCGGAATTGTCGCCGGCGCTGCTGCGGCGCTCTGCAAAAGCATCGAGCACGGCGACAAACCGGTTCTGTTCCACAGCGTCGCGAAGCGGAACGTTCACCACGAAATCCGTCATGACCCACGACCCCGACTTTGTTGCAGAGCAGCATGCGCCCAACCGCAGGCTCTGTCCATTCCGGTGGTCTTACGCAGGAATCGGGCCGCAATCGTGGCGGAAGCAATGGTACCGGCACAGGGACTTGAACCCCGGACCTCTGGATCCACAATCCAGCGCTCTAACCAACTGAGCTATGCCGGCACGGGGGCGGGAAAGTAGCCGCGCGTCTGGCGCTCCGCAAGCGTCCGGGGCAGGCTGTGCGCCGATGATGGCAGACCCCCAAACCCATATGATCGCCGCGAACGGCCTGCGTCTCGAAACCGCCGTCGCGGGCGAGGGCGGCGCCCGGTTCGCGCTGCTTCTGCACGGCTTTCCTGAGTCCAGCTTCTCCTGGCGGTTTCAGATCCCGATGCTTGCCGGGCTGGGCTATGAAGTCTGGGCGCCCAATCTGCGTGGCTATAGCGCGTCTTCGCGGCCGCAGGGCGTGGAGGCCTATCGGGTGCGCCATCTCGTGGCGGATGTCGCGGGCCTGGTGGATGCGGGTGCGAAGGGCCGCCCGGTCACGCTGATCGCCCACGACTGGGGAGCCCTGATCGCCTGGAATTTCGCCATGCAGGCGGCACGGCCGCTGGAGCGGCTGGTGATCCTGAATGTGCCCCACCCCACCGTATTTCGCGAAATGCTCCCCTCGCGCGAGCAGCTTGCGCGCTCGTGGTACGCCTTTGCATTCCAGCTCCCGCTGCTGCCGGAATGGGCGCTGGGCCGGAACCGGGCCGAAGCGGTGGGACGCGCCTTTCACGCCATGGCGATCGACAAGACGAATTTCGGCGAAGACGTCCTTGCCCATTATCGCAACAATGCGCTGCGGCCCGGGGCGCTGACGGCCATGGTGAACTATTATCGCGCCGCTTTCCGGTTCCAGCGCGAGGTTGCTCCCCCGCGCGCGTCAGCGCCCCTGATACAGACGCCGACGCTGATGATCTGGGGCGAGGAGGATAGCGCGCTCAGCCCATCGCTCACAGAGCCTGCGCTTTATCGCGGCCTCGTCGCCGATTTCACGCTGCGCCGGCTCCCCGGCGTCTCCCACTGGGTGCAGCAGGAAGCGCCCGCTCAGGTGAATGCGCTGCTGGCAAGCTGGCTGGCCGCTCAGGCCCGATAGCCCTTGCTCGCCACATACTGGTTGAGCGCGGCGATCCGGTTGCCGTCGGACGGATGGGTGGACATGAATTCCAGCGGCTGGCGACGTTGGGCGTTGGCCTGGGTCATCCTGTCCCAGAAGGTTACAGCTTGGCGTGGGTCATAGCCGCCCGCCGCCATGATATCGACGCCAAGGCGATCGGCTTCATATTCCTGCGTGCGCGAAAACGGCAGGATCACCCCAAACGTGACGCCAGCACCCAGCGCGCCTGCGATCTCGCGCGCGTAGCGCACCTCGTTCTGCTGCATCGCCACCTGCGCGACCGTCAGGCCCACCTGGGCGGCGATCTGCTGGGAGACGCGTTCGGCCGCATGGCGTCCGCGCACATGGCCGATCTCGTGGCCGATCACGGTGGCGAGCTGATCGTCGTTTTCAAACAGGTTCAGGATGCCGCGATAGACCCCCACCTTGCCGCCTGGCAGCACGAACGCGTTGATCTGGTCGCTGTCGAAGACGGCGAACTCCCATGGCATGGAGGCTAGGCCCGACCGATCCGCCAGCTTCTGACCTACCCCGCTGACACGACGCTCGACAGCGGCGTCTGTCACGCGGCGCTCCTGCTCCAGCGTCTGGCGCCAGGTCGTGGCCGAAAGCTGGGCAAGGTCGCCTTCCGAGACGAGCAGCAATTGCTGGCGCCCGGTGGATGGGTTGGTCTGGCAGCCAGACAACGCCACCACACAGCCACTGGCGAGCCCTGCCAGCAGCGTGCGCCGATCCATCAGTTCAGAGGGAAGAGCCATCTGCGTCTCCAAAACCCAGCTTATCTGAGCCCACACTTAAGCGCGCGATTCCACGGGCGCCAGAGCACATACTCTGCGGGATGAAGCACGGATGAACAGAACCTAGGCGCACCGCGCCCCCTTCCGGCGCGCGGGCACAGAGATTGCGCGCCTGAAGGCCCTGCTGGGCGCTTGCCGCCGGAGACAGGCAGGGTCCAACCCCCGCGGCGGCTATTTTTGTACAGGCTTGCCGGTTTTGCGCCAAGGCGCCATGGTCGCATGTGGCGAAGGGCCCGGCAGAGATCGGCGCCCGGGGAGGACGATCGATGAGCGACGCGCCTGGCGTCAATGCGCCAGCGTGGCCGAGCCGACGGGCCGCCTGGACGGCTGCCGGCCTGCTGGCGCTGGGCAATTTCTTTGGCTTTGTGGATCGCCAGGTGATCAGCCTGTTGATCGAGCCGATCAAGCAGGACTTCGCCCTCTCCGATACGCAAGCCGCCCTGCTGCTGGGGCTCGCCTTCGGGCTTTTCTACACGCTGCTGTCCATCCCGATCGGGCGGCTGGTGGATGGCTGGAGCCGCAAGACGGTGGCCGCCATCGGCATGACGGTCTGGTCGTTTGCGGCCATCGCCTGTGGCGCGGCGCAGAGCTTCGTTCAGCTCTTTCTGGCGCGCATGGGGGTGGGCGCAGGCGAGGCGAGCCTCAACCCCGCCGCTTATTCCATGCTCGCCGACTATTTCCCCAAGGAGCGGCTCTCCACCGCCATCGGCGTCTATACGATGGCGGCGTTCATCGGCGCGGCGGCAAGTCTGATCGGCGGGGGATTTCTGCTGCGCGCCTTTTCCGCCCACGGACCTTATCATCTGCCGCTTCTGGGCGAAGTTGCGCCCTGGCAGCTCACCTTCATCATTCTGGCTGCGCCTGGCCTTGTCGTGGCGCTGCTTGTTCTGCTGATCCAGGAACCGCCGCGGCGCGGGGTTGTCGCCGGAGAAAAGCCTGCCGCCTTCCGCGAAGCGCTGGCCCACATGGGCGAAGGACCGCGGCGCGCAGCCTTCGTCTTTCTCATCAGCGCCTTCACAGTGCACACGCTCGGCTCCTATGCCGGCTCTGGCTGGACCGTCCCTTTCTTCATTCGCACCTTCGGCTGGGAGCCGGCGCAGGTGGGCCTGCTTTACGGCCTGTCGTTTCTGATCTTCGGGGCGGGCGGCGCCTTTGCCGGCGGCTGGTATGGCGACCGGCTGCGCCAGAAAGGCCTGATGGACGCCCAGATCCGGGCCGCCATGATCGGCATCCTTCTCTCCTGGCCGATGGGGACGCTCTCGACGCTGGTGGGCGACGCCTATCTCGCTTTGGCGCTCACCGCGGGAGCGATGTTCTTTTCCACATTCGTCTACCCGCTTGCGGCCTCCGCCATTCAGGTGATCACGCCCAACCGGATGCGGGGCCAAGCCTCCGCAGTTTATCTGACCGCGATCAATCTGGTGGGGCTGGGCCTTGGCCCGCTCCTGGTGGGTCTGATGAATGACTTTGGGTTCACCAGCCCGGAGGGCGTGCGTTACTCGCTCGCGGTGATCAACGCCATCACGCCGCCCCTGATGGCGCTTCTGCTGTTTCTTGGCCTGAAGCCCTTCGCCGCCGCCGTGAAGGAGGCCGGATGAGCCCCCGGTTTGACGGCCTTGTCGCGCTGGTCACGGGCGGCGGCGGCGGTATCGGGCGCGCCACGGCCGCGCGTCTGCTGGCCGAAGGCGCCGCCCGCGTGATCCTTACAGACATCGACGCCGCCGCAGCAGCAGCAGCAGCCGAAGCGCTGGGTCCGCAAGCAGAAGCGCGCATCCACGACGTCGCCAGGCCGGAAAGCTGGGCCAGCGCGCTTGAGGGGCTTTCGTGTCTGGACATCCTTGTGAACAACGCGGCCATCAGCGTCGGCCGGACGATCGAAGACGCCGATTTCGCCCATTGGCGCGAGACCCAGGCCGTCAACGCCGACAGCGTCTTTCTCGGCTGCCACATGGCCTTGCCCCTGCTGAAGCAAAGCGCCGCCGGCGCGATCGTGAATGTAGCCAGCATTCTTGGTCTCAAGGCTGCAGCCGCCTATCCCGCTTATGGGGCCGCCAAGGCTGCGGTGCGGCTGCTGACAAAGTCTGTAGCGGTGCATTGCGCCCAGTCTGGTTACGCCGTGCGGGCGAACGCGGTTTTCCCCGGCAGCGTGATGACCGCTATGGTGGAGCGCACGCTGCCGCCGGATGACGACGGCCGCGCCCGCGCCCTCGCCCGGCGCGCCAGCGCCCATCCGATGGGCCGCATCGCCCGCCCGGAGGAGGTCGCGGCGGCGATCTGCTTCCTCGCCAGCCGCGATGCGAGCTTCATCACAGGCGCCGATCTGTGCGTGGACGGCGGCCTGACCGCATGACCCCGCACCCCGCCAGTCTGGCCCCACAAAAATTTCCGACACGCTTGACGGTTTTTCCCGCCCGCGTCAGGTTGGCGCAGACGGGGGGGGCCATGACCCGCGCACAAAGGATGCGCTGGCGCGGCCCCGAGAGGAAACGCAACCAGGGAGGGGACGGCTCATGGCCTCCAGACATGCGCTTTTTGTTAGCACGATACTGACCGCCGCGGCGCTTGGCGGGCTTGCGCCCGCGTTCGCCCAGGAGCAGGCAGCCACCGAGGCGCGCCAGCTCGATACCATCGTGGTCACAGCGCAACGGCGTGAGCAGGCGCTTCAGGACGTGCCGGTCTCGGTGGCGGCCTTCGGTCAGGAAGCGCTGGAGCGGCTCAACGCCCGCACCATCGCCGACCTCACAGGCCAGGTGCCAACGCTCGTGCTCACCCCGGTCGCGATCGGGCCCGGTCTTGCGCAGGTCTCGCTGCGCGGCATCAACAGCCAAGACCCCGAGAAGAGCTTCGATCCAGCGGTCGGAGTCTTCGTCGACGGCATCTATCTCGGCACCAACGCCGCCAATCTGCTCGACGCGTTCGACCTTGCCTCGATCGAGGTGTTGCGCGGGCCGCAGGGAACGCTCTTTGGACGCAATACGACGGGCGGCGCCATCAACGCCGTGCGCTCGCGACCCACTCAGGACTGGGGCTTCAAGGGCAGCCTGACGCTTGGCACAGCGGAGCGCCAGGACGTGCGCGTCGTCGCCAACGCCCCTCTGGTGGAAGACAAGCTGGGTCTCAAGGTGTCGTTCTTCCGCCAGAAGGACGATGGCGTCTATGACAACCCCACGCCCGGCGGGCCGCGCGGCGCGCGCGATTCAACCTCGGCCTCGGCGGCCCTTCTGTTCACGCCCTCCGATCAGTTCGAGGCGCTGCTCACCTATGATTGGGTGGACGACAAGAGCGAACTCGCGCCCTACGCCCCGCGCTATTCCAACCTGACGTTTCCAGCGCCCGTCAGCGTCCTGCCCAATCAGCCCGGCGTGCCGGCAGGCACAAACATCCAGCAGGGCCCGGACCGGATGTGCGTGACCTTCAACCGCTGCTCCCCCGTGGGCGCCGAGCCGGCGATCACCTCCGGCGGGCCGCATGACTACACCTGGAGCCTTGATGCGCTGACGCTGCAGATGAAGGCGCGGATTCCCAACTTCGAGATCATCTCCATCACCGGTCATCGCGAGGCGCCCGAGGTGGTCCGGATCGATTTCGACGCGCTGCCCGAAACGATCTTCCACGCCTACCGCGAGCAGGACTATTCGCAATTCAGCCAGGAAGTGCGGATCGTCTCCGACTTCGAAGGCGACTTCAATTTCGTGGCCGGCGCCTTCTATTTTGAAAGCGAGTACACGCTCACCTCGTCCAACGTGTTCGATGGTGCGGTGCTGCCGGCCTTCGTCGCCAACTTCCTGCCGCTGATCCCGCTGGTGGCGAACGGTCTGGGACCCTTCGCGGGCATTCCCGCACCCGCGCGGCCCGTGCTCGCCGGCCAGCTGAACACGCAATTCAACACGCTCGGGCAGGGTTATCTCTGGTCCGGCGGCAACGCCACCGATCACCGCGCCAGCACCTGGGCGCTTTATGCGCAAGGCGATCTGACGTTCGGCGATCGCGATCAGTTCACCCTCACGGGCGGCCTGCGGTACACCGAGGACAGCAAGAAGATCACGCAGTCGTTCTTCAATGGGATCCCGGGCGACTTCCCGCTGCCGGTGCTCGGCGCGGTGGTCCTGCGGCGTCAGCCCTGGGATTTCCGCAATGGGGATCTGCCAGGCAAGACGATCGGCTCCTCCGGTTCGGCCGAAGCAAGCTGGGACAACTTCACCCCGAAGGTGGCGTTCTCCTGGCGTATCGACGATCTACGCCTGCTCTACGCCAGCTGGACCCGCGGCTATAACGCGGGCGGCTTCTCCGGCCGGGCGGGCACGATCCTGGCCGCCACCACGCCCTATCAGCCCGAAGAGATCACCGCCTACGAAGTGGGCCTGAAGTCCGAGTGGTTCGACCGGCGTTTGCGCGCCAACGTGGCGGCCTTCTTCACCGACTACCAGGACAAGCAGGAAGAGGTGATCGTCCCGATCCCCGTCAGCCCGTTCACCTCCACTCAGGTTCAGAACGTGGCTTCGGCCGAGATCTGGGGCATCGAGGGTGAATTCAATGCGCTTGTGACCGATCACATCACGATCAACGCCTCCTTCGGCTACCTGCAAGCCGAATACAGCGAGTTCGTGGTGCCGGTGGACGCCACGCTGGTGAACCCGTTCCTCCCGGGCACGCTGGCCACGCCGCCGACGTTCGTTCGGGCCGACCTTTCGGGTCTGGAGCTGCGCCGCGCCCCGGAATGGACCGCGTCGATCCAGCCTGTCTATGACCGCACCTTCCAGAACGGGCGGCTCGTGGCCAAGCTGACGGCGCGCTACACCGCCGACAACTTCTCGGAGTTCTGGAACGATCCGCGCGGCCTGATCGAGGCCAAGACGATCGTCGACCTCTCGGCCAGTTGGTCGTTTGGCGGCGACGACATGGATCAGTTCAGGATCAACGCCTTCGCCAACAACGTGACTGACGAGGGCGGCCCGAACAGCTTTGTGCGCGCGGCCTCCACCCGCAACGCCACCTTCCCCAACGGACAGGGCTTTCTCGCGCTCTCCGGCGTGCAATTGCCGCGGGTCGTGGGGGTGGAGCTGCAGGTGAATTTCTAATCAGAAAAACAGCGTTTTGGGGACCGGATGGCCCGGGGCGCGCACGCGCTCCGGGCTTTCTTCTGAAGGCGGCGGGGGGGCGGATGCAGATCGAGGGCGCAGTGGCGCTCGCCGCAGGATCGAGCCGTGGCGTGGGTGAAGGATCTATGCCGGCGTGCGCGATTTCATGACGCGCGAGAGTTGTCGGACCGCCATCGACGCGATCTTCGACAGCCCCCACGCCCTGCTTCGGGCTCAGGTCGCGGCGTCTCTCAAGCGGCTGCACGCCGCGCGGTAGCGCCCTAGACCAGCGGCAGGCGGCGTACCGGCGTTCCCTTCAGGCGGCTCACGGCATTGGCGACCGCTGCAAAGATCGGCGGGGTCGGCGGCTCGCCCACGCCCCCGATCGTCTCGCCGGAGTTGATGAAGATCGCCTCGACCTCGGGCGCGTCTTCAATGCGTGCGATCCGATAGGCGTTGAAGTTCAGCTCCTGCGCCCGGCCCTGGGCGATGGTCGCGCGTTCATAGAGGGCGGCTGAAAGCCCCTGCATCACCCCGCCTTCGACCTGCTGGCGCGCCTGATCGGGCATCACGATCGTGCCTGCGTCAAGCGCGCACCAGACACGATGGACTTTCGGGGCGCCATTCTGGAGCGAGACCTCCGCAATCTGCGCGCAAAGGGCGCCATAGCTCTCGAAGTAGGAGACGCCCCGCACGCGGCCCGCGCTCGCGGGGCCGGCGGCGGCGGCCGCGTCGCGAACGGCCTCGATCACCCGGCGCGCACGGTTCTGGCGGGTCGAGCCGTCCGCGAGATGGGCGAGCCGGAAGGCGATAGGGTCCTGGCCGGCCAGCGCCGCCAGCTCGTCCATGAAGCACTCCACGAAGAAGGCGTTGTGCGTCGCCCCCACCGCGCGCCAGGCCGCCGTGGTCGGCCCCATCTGGCGAATGACATTGTCATAGAGGTGAGCGCCCCATCCATAGCGGACGTCCGCCATGTTCTGGAGGCCTGCCCAGTCCGGCATGCCGTCGCGCGGCATCGCCCCGATGTCTGCAGCCAGCGAGTGCCCGCACGTGCGGAAATGCAGGCCCACGATCCGGCCCTCTGCATCAAGCCCGGCGCGCAAGCGCGCCATCATGGCGGGCCGATAGCGGCCGTTGGCGAACTCGGTCTCCCGGCTCCAGATCAGCTTCACCGGCTTTCCCGCCGCCTTGGCGCACAAGACAGCCGCCGCCACGCCATCGCTCGAAAGGCGCAGCCCAAAGCCGCCGCCCGGCATGCAGGTGTGGACCACCACTTTTTCCGGCTCGATGCCTGCGGCCTGCGCTGCAGCGCGCAACACCACGTCCTGGCCCTGCGTCGGCACCCAGACCTCCAGACCATCTGAGGTGAAGCGGGCGGTGCAGCTCCAGGGTTCCATTGGCGTATGGGAAAGATAGGGGACCTCGTAGATCGCCTCGTGCACGCGTGCGGCGCCCGCAATCGCTGCCGCCATGTCCCCCTCGCGCTTGCCAACCCGCGCCTCGCTCTCGGCTGAAAGGCCCGCCTGCATCAGAGCGGAAATGGCGGCGCTGTCTTCGGTCTCCTTGCCCGTAAGGCGGAAGGTCTGGGTCAGCGCTGCGGCGCCCTTCAAGGCGCTCCAGCTATCACGCGCGATCACGGCGGCGCCGTTGGGCAGCGCCACCACCTGCTGTACGCCCGGCACCGCCAGCGCCGCCGAGGCGTCGTGGCTCTCGCGCTCGGCGCGGAACACGGGGGAAAGGCTCGCGGCGGCGATCAGCATGCCTGGCAGGCGCACGTCCGCGGCATAGAGACCTTCGCCGCGCACCTTCGCCGGGGTGTCGAGCCGCGCGATGTCGCGCCCCTGATGGCGATAGGCGCTCGCAGCGCGCAGCGGCGGATCCTCCGGCAGCGGCAGGCCCGCCGCAAGAACGGCTGCTTCGCCCAAGGGCATGCGCCGCCGGCTGCGGGCATGGGCGACCTGGTGGTCGCGGATATCCACCTCTGCGGGAGCCACGCTCCATCGCGTCGCGGCCGCCTGGATCAGGATCGCGCGGGCCTGTGCGCCCGCCTTGCGCAGCGGCGCGATCCAGGCGCGCACGCCCCAGGAGCCGGCCGACGACATCATGGCGCCAAATGGCCCTTGCCCACGCCGAAACGGCGCAGCGGGGCTGGGATGGCGCACGCTCACCCGCTCCAGCCCGATGCCCAGTTCGTCGGCGATGATGGCGGCATGAGCGGTATGGGTGCCTTGGCCCATCTCGGTCGTCGGCGACCAGATGGTGACGGCGCCGTCCGCCGCGATCGTCAGATAGGCCGCCAGCGTGGCGCCGGCCGTGCCTGTCGCCTTGGCCTCGGCGTTCGCCCCGCCCGCAATCGCGAGGCCGATCACCAGTCCGCCCGAGCCGGCCAGCAGCGCGCGGCGATCGATCATCTCGAAACCCATCGTCTGCTCCTCAGGCCCTGGCCGCCGCAGCCTTCACGGCCGCGCGAATCCGCTGGTAGGTGCCGCACCGACAAATGTGGCCGGAAAGCGCGGCGTCGATCTCCGCGTCCGAGGGCGCGGGGGTCTCCTTAAGCAGGGCGACCGCACTCATGATCATGCCGGGCTGGCAGTAACCGCACTGGGGAACCTGCTTTTCGATCCAGGCCTGCTGCACCGGATGGTTGCCGCCCAAACCCTCGATCGTGGTGACCGACATGCCTTCCGCGGCGGCGAGCGGGGTGGCGCAGGCGCGCACCGCCACGCCATCCAGATGCACCGTGCAGGCGCCGCAGGCCGCGACGCCGCAGCCATACTTCGTGCCCGGCAGCGCCAGATGATCGCGCAGCGCCCAGAGAAGCGGCATCTCCGGGTCCAGATCGAGCGCTTGCGGCGCGCCATTCACGGTCAGGCGTATCATCGAAGCTTGGTCCTTTGTTCCGGCTCGTTCTGAAGATGGCGCACGCCAGCTTCAAGTCACATCGCCTGAATATCCGGTGGGCAGGCGCTTGCGCTCGCGCGCAGGCCGAATAGCTTGGCGGTGCTGTCATGTCTGAAGAAGCGCCCCGTCCTGCCAGTCTGATGGACCTTGATCGCCGCGCCCGCGCGATCTTCCGTGAAATCGTGGAGGCTTATCTCGAAAACGGCGAGCCCGTGGGTTCGCGCACGATTTCGCGGCGTGGGGTGGCGCTTTCGCCGGCCTCGATCCGCAATACGATGCAGGACCTGGCGCTGCTCGGTTTGCTGGATGCGCCCCATCAGAGCGCCGGGCGCACGCCGACACATGCCGGTTTGCGGCTGTTTGTGGACGGGTTGCTGGAGATCGGCGATCTCTCGCGCGAGGAGCGCGAGGCTATCGACGCGCGCCTGGCGCCCCTGGAGGGTGATCGCTCCGCTCTCCTGTCGGAAGCGTCCCAGCTTCTCTCCGGCCTGGCCGGCGGGGCAGGGCTGGTGGTGACGCCAAAGCAGGAAGCAGCCCTGAAACACGTGGAGCTTGTGCCGCTGGGCGCCCGTCAGGCGCTTGTTGTGCTGGTGAGCGAGGATGGATCGGTCGAGAATCGGCTGATGGACGCCCCGCCCGGGCTGACGCCCGCAGCCCTGGCCGAGGCGAGCCTGTTCCTGTCTGCCCGCCTGCGCGGGCGCACCCTGTCGGAAGCCAAGAGCGCAATCCTCGACGAATTGCGCGCCGCGCGCGCCGCTCTGGATCAGGCCGCCGCTCGCGTGATCGAGGAGGGGCTGGCGGAATGGGGCGGCGGCGAGGAAGAGCGCAACCTCATCGTGCGCGGCCGGGCCAATCTGCTGGCGGATGCGAAAGCCGCCGAGGATCTGGAGCGCGTGCGCCGCCTGTTTGACGACCTTGAACGGAAAAAGGAGCTGATTCAGCTTCTTGACCTTACCGGTGCAGCAGAAGCGGTGCGGATTTTCATCGGCTCGGAAAATCCATTGTTCAGCATGTCGGGTTCCAGCCTTGTCACGGCTCCCTATATGAACGCGGATCGAAAGGTCATCGGGGCCTTGGGCGTCATCGGGCCGACACGGCTGAACTACGCCCGGGTGATCCCGATGGTGGATTATACAGCGCGCGTTGTCGGTCGGCTGCTCGACAGCCGACCCGTTCGCGGCGAAGAGGATCGAACATGAGCGAGGACAAGTCCGACCAGCCCGACACCTTGGCCGAGCCGCCTGCCGAAGCAGGCCTTGAGGAGCGCCTGGCCACAGCCGAAGCCCTGGCTGAGGGCCTGCGCGATCAACTTCTGCGAGCGCTGGCGGAAGCGGAAAACATCCGCCGGCGGGCCCAGAAAGACGCTGCCGAGGCCCGCGCCTATGCAATCGACAAGTTCGCCCGAGACCTTCTTTCTGTCGCCGACAACCTCGGTCGGGCGCTCGCCGCGCTTGGCCCGGAAGCGCGTGCAAGCGCCGGCGAGAGCTTCGCGGGGCTGATCACCGGCATCGAAATGACGGAAAAGGAGCTCGCCGCCGTCCTGGAACGCCACGGCGTCAAGCGGATTGGCGCCGCTGGGGACCGGTTTGATCCCAATTTGCACCAGGCTGTGGCCCAGGTGGCGAGCGACCAGCCCGCCGGCGCGGTGGCCCAGGTCTTCCAGCCCGGCTACACGATCGGCGACCGCACGCTGCGCGCCGCCATGGTGACGGTCAGCACCGGCGCGCCGGCGGCGGCCCCGGTCGCCCCCCTTGCGGAGCCCGCCCCGGACGCAGAGCCAGGCAGCGTGACCGATCTGAAAGCCTGAGGCCCGGGGCGCCGCATTCGGGCAAGGGGCGGAGAGCCATGACCAGAACTCTGCCAGGCGTTGAAGCGGCGCGCGCCCTCATGCTGGCGGCGGTGCGCCCCTTGCCGCCAGAGATGATCGCGCTTGTCGACGCCGCCGGCCGCACGCTGGCTGCTCCGGTGCGCGCCCTGCGCGATCAGCCGCCGTTTCCGGCCTCCGCCATGGACGGCTATGCCGTTCGCAGGGCGGATATCCTGACCCTGCCCGCGCCCCTGGGGGTTGCAGGCGAAAGCGCAGCCGGGCGCGGCTACCGCGGCGTCGTCCAACCGGGTGAGGCGGTGCGCATCTTCACCGGCGCGCCGGTTCCCGACGGCGCCGACTGGATCGTGATTCAGGAAAACACAAGCCGGGACGGCCAGACCGTGCTGGTGAGCGCGGCGGGCGAGGCGGCAAACATTCGGCCCCAGGGCGGTGATTTCCAGGCGGGGGCGGAGCTGCTCCCGCCCTGCGCCCGGCTCGACGCCACAGCTCTGGGTCTGGCGGCTTCAGCCGGAGCGGGGATGCTGGCTTGCGTGCGCAAAGCGCGCGTATCGATCCTCGCCACCGGGGCGGAGCTGGTGGCTCCCGGCGCTGCGCCCGGGCCGGATCAGATCTTCGAAAGCGTCACCCCGGCGATTGCGGCCCTGACGGCGGACTGGGGCGCCGCTCCGCGCCGGCTGGAGACCGCGCGCGACGATGCGGCCGCTATTCAGGCTGCGGTGACAGCCGCGCTGGAGACCACAGACCTCTTTGTTGTGATCGGCGGCGCCTCGGTTGGCGACCATGATCTGGCGCGGCCTGCCTTTGGCACGCTCGGCGCCGCGCTGAGCGTGCAGGGGGTGGCGGTGCGGCCGGGCAAGCCGGTCTGGTTCGGCGTTCTGCCCGGTGGGGCGCTGGTGCTGGGCCTGCCGGGCAATCCGGCCTCGGCCCAGGTCTGCGCGCGCCTGTTTCTGCGCCCGCTGCTCGATGCGCTGCACGGCCGCGACCCGCAATCGGGGTTGGGCCTTGTGCTGGCGCGCGCTGGCGCGGCCCTGCCAGCCAATGGCCCGCGCGAGCATTGGATGCGCGCGCGTGTCAGCGTCGACCGGGCCGGCCGGCTGGTCGCGACCGCGTTCGCCGATCAGGATTCCAGCCTCCAGACTGTGCTGGCCGGCGCCAATGCGCTTCTGGTGCGTGCGCCAGGCGCACCGGCCGCCCCGCCGGGCGATGGCGTTCGCGTCCTGATGTTCGGTGCGCCAAGCTGACAAACGCAAAAAAGCCCCGGCGGCGACGCCGGGGCTTTGGTCTTGCGCAGAGCCGTCGCCGATCAGCCGGGGCTCGGCTCCGGGGCCGGGCCAGCGATCCCGCCGGACGGCTTCTTGCCGATGGTCGGGATGGCGGAGGCCGGGCCAGAGGGCGGCGGGGCGGCGGTCGTGTCCTCGCGATTGGGCTTTTCGCCCTTCATCAGCGCAAGGATCTCGTCGCCCGAGAGCGTCTCGTACTCGAGAAGGCCCTGGGCCACGATCTCAAGATCGGCCGCCCGCTCCGTCAGAATGCGCTTGGCCTCGGTGTGTCCCCACTCCACAAGTCGGCGCACTTCGGCGTCGATCTTCTGGGAGGTGGCCTCCGAGATGTTCTGCTGGCGCGAGACGCTCATGCCGAGGAACACCTCGTCCTGGTTCTCGCCATAGGCCACGGTGCCAAGCTCGTCGGAGAAGCCCCAGCGCGTCACCATCATGCGCGCAAGCCGCGTGGCCTGCTCGATGTCGGAAGAGGCGCCGGAGGTGACGGCTTCCTTGCCGAAGATCAGCTCCTCAGCGACGCGCCCGCCCATCATCACGGCCATGCGGCTCATCATCTGGCGGTAGGACATCGAGACCCGATCCCGTTCGGGCAGCTGCATCACCATGCCAAGCGCGCGCCCGCGCGGGATGATGGTGGCCTTATGGACGGGATCTGTGTGTGGCACCGACAGCGCGACGAGGGCGTGGCCGCCTTCGTGGTAAGCGGTGAGCTTTCGCTCCTCTTCGCTCATCACCATCGTCTTGCGCTCGACGCCCATCATCACCTTGTCCTTGGCGTCCTCGAAGTCCTTCATGGTCACGAGGCGCTTGCCGCGCCGCGCCGCCAGCAGGGCCGCCTCGTTTACGAGGTTCATGAGGTCGGCGCCGGAAAAGCCCGGCGTGCCGCGCGCAATCACCTTGGGATCGACGTCCGAAGACAGCGGCACATTGCGCATATGCACTTTCAGGATCTTCTCCCGGCCCAAAAGGTCAGGGTTGCCGACCACGATCTGACGGTCGAACCGGCCCGGGCGCAGCAGGGCAGGGTCCAGCACGTCGGGCCGGTTGGTCGCTGCGATGATGATGATGCCTTCGTTGGCCTCGAAGCCGTCCATCTCGACCAGCAGCTGGTTGAGGGTCTGCTCGCGCTCGTCGTTGCCGCCGCCGAGGCCTGCGCCGCGATGGCGGCCGACCGCGTCGATTTCATCGATGAAGATGATGCAGGGCGCGTTCTTCTTGGCCTGCTCGAACATGTCGCGCACGCGGCTTGCACCAACGCCCACGAACATTTCCACGAAGTCCGAACCCGAGATCGTGAAGAAGGGCACATTGGCTTCGCCCGCCACGGCGCGCGCGGTCAGCGTCTTGCCGGTGCCGGGCGGGCCGATCAGCAGCGCGCCCTTCGGGATTTTGCCGCCCAGACGCTGGAACTTGCCGGGATCCTTCAGGAACTCGACGATTTCCTGAAGCTCTTCCTTGGCTTCCTCGATGCCCGCCACGTCGTCAAACGTCACGCGGTTCTTGTTCTCGGTGAGCAAGCGCGCCTTGGACTTGCCAAAGCCCATCGCCCCGCCGCGCCCGCCGCCCTGCATCTGGCGCATGAAGAAGATCCACAGCCCGATCAGCAACAGCATCGGCAGCCAGGACAGGATCACGCCGAGCAGCGTCGGCTGGCCGGAGGTGTCGGGCTGGGCGCGGACCTGCACATTGGCCTGCTCAAGGCGGGTCATGAGGTCGCTTGCCTGCGGCGGCACATAGGCGAAGAAGGTGCGGTTGTCAGCCAGCCGGCCGCGGACCTGCTCGCCCTGAATGGTGATCTCCTTCACCCGGCCCGCGTCCACTTCGGACAGGAGCTGGGTGTAGGCGATTTCAGAAGCGCCAGGTCCCGTCGCCGGGCGCTGGAACAACGAGAAAAGCGTGACCAGCAGAAGTACGATCACGCCCCAGAGCGCCAGATTGCGCAGGTGCATTGCTCAGCCTTTCCATCGCGCGGGCGGTCTCCGCCCAGCGGTTTCTCCCAATGTAGGAGCGACCTGTATGAAATACGACTCCGCGTCTCTCACGGATGCGTTGCCGTAACTGTCCATGACGGGAGGTCATGCAGGAATGCGGCCAAACGCCATCGGCTGTCCGCAGGTTGACCATCCAGCGCGCCTTTTCGGGCTGGCGCGCGGGCGAAGGTCAGGCTGGCCGCCCGCCGGCGGACCAGCGCGCCTGAGAGCGTGGCCGCCGCGCCCGGCCTGTCCAGGCGGGCAAGAAGCGCCTCGGCCCTGTCCAGCGGCGCTGTCCGCGCCGCCCCGCCGAGGCTGGCGCACAGAGCCGCCGCCAGCAGCGCCCGCCCCGGCGCCGGGCCGTCGGCCAGCGGCAAGGTCACGCGGTCGTTTGACCACTCGGCCGCGGCGAGGAGGGCGCGGGCGTCCTCCTCCAGCGCGGCGCGCAGCCGGAGGGCGTGGGCCGCGATCCGCACGAGCGCCTCGCTTGCCGCCGGCGCCGCGGCCAGCCGTGCCCGCAACCGGGCGCGCGCGAAGCGCCGGTCGCTGTTGGCGGGGTCCTCGATCCAGGGCAGGCCTGCCGCCGACAGCTCGGCCCGCAGGGCGCCGCGCCTTTCGCCGAGCACAGGCCGTTCGATCAGCAGGCCCCGCCCCTGCGGCCAGATCGGATGCGGATTAAGGGCGCGCATGGCGGCGAGACCCGGCAGGTCGCTGCCGCGCGCCAGTCGCCACAGCACCGTCTCGGCCTGGTCGTCGCGGGTGTGGGCCAGCAGGATCCGCTCGGCCCCGATCCGGCGCGCTTCCTCGGCAAGCAGGCTCAGCCGGGCGCGCCGTGCGGAGGCCTGAAGCCCGCTTGCCGGCTTTTCCTCTTCCCAGCAGCGAACGACAGCCCTCAGACCCAGGGCTTCGGCCTGACCGGCGGCGCGGCGCGCCTCCTGCGCGCTTTCCGGGCGAAGACCATGATCCACCACGACCGCGAGGACGTTCTGCCCGCGCAGGCGGGCGGCAAGCGCCAGCGAATCCGATCCGCCGGAAAGACCCAGAATGCGGGGCCTGGCCTCAGCCGGCACAGCGCGCGCGCTGGCGCTCCACGGCGGCGCGGTCGCGCACGCCCTGCGGGGCCTGGGGATAGCGGCGGGCAAGCTCGGCCAGCGCGGCGCAGGCCTCCTGCGGACGTTCGATCTCGCGCAGCGACGCCGCCAGACCGACAAGGCTGTTGGGCGCGCGCGCCGCGTTGGGGTGGCTGCGCAGGAAGCCGACATAGGCCTGCGCGGCTTCTCCAAAAGCGCGCTGCACATAGAGGCTCTCAGCCAGCCAGAAGCGTGCATCCGCGATCTGGGGCGCCGTGGGATGGGCGTCGATGAAACTGCGGAAACCGCGCTCCGCGCCGGCATGATCGCCCGCGATCAGCCGCGAGCGGGCCGCCTGATAGGCGCTCGCCGCCGCGTCGGGTTGCACGGCTGCGGCGGCGGCCGTGGGCGCAGCGGGCGTTGCAGTTGCGGGAGTTGAGGCTGTCGCCGGTGTGGCCGCCGCCGCGGGCTCCGTCGCCGCGGGCGCAGGCTCTGGCGCCGTCGCAGGGGCGGCGGCTGCTTCCGCAGCGGGAACGGTTTGAGCGGGTGTCTCTGTCACGGCCGGCGCCGCTTCCGGGGCGGCCGCCGGAGCAGGGGTGGCCTGCGCCCCGGCCGCGACCTGCGCCGCAGCGACCTGCGCCGCCGCCGCCTTTTCCAGCGTTTCGATCCGGCCTGTCAGCTCCGCGAGCTGGGCTTCCAGCGTGGTGATCCGGGCTGTGGCGCGCGCGAGCGCGGTTTCCGCAGGCGCGGCGGGGGTTGGCCCCGCCGGCGCAGCGGCGGGCTGCGTCGTCCGCACGGTCTGGGCGACGGCTGGCGCAGCCCACAGAACGGCCAGAGCCAGCAGTGCAGCGCGGATCATGAAGGTTCCTTCCGTTTGCCAGTCACAGTCCTAGGCCGGCGGTCGCGCCATGGCGAGCCGCCGGCCGCAGGTCCGAGCCCTTAGCTCGTGGCGCGCGCGCCCGAGAGGATCTGGGTGTGGCCATTCCGGTTGATCGCCCAGCCTTCCTCGCTGGGGCGCGGGTCGATCGGGCGCTCCTTGCCGTAGGAAACGGTGGAAATGCGGGACTCGT